>CAYXJD010000135.1:0-8959 GCA_964465225.1 uncultured Actinomycetota bacterium | reverse complement strand
CCTGCCGATCCCCGCTTCACGCGCTTCGTCGAGGGACTGGAGATCATCGCCACGCTGCTCCGAGAGGGACAGGCGACGGTCGAGGGTCGGTTCCACCAGGTAGCCGACGCCCAGCTGGTACTGCGGGGTCCGCGGCCCCATGGACCACCCATCGTGGTAGCGGCTGGTGGTCCACGGATGAAGGAGGCGGCCGCCCGATGGGCCGACGAGTGGAACTGGTGGACCGCACCGAACGACCTGAGTGAGGTCCCTGGCCACCTCGCGGACCTCCACCGTGCCTGCGAACACGTGGGACGGGACCCGGGGTCGATCCGACGGTCGCTGGACGTCTACTTCCCCCTCGCCGACGGCGGGTCCAGCGACACCGCGATCACTCAGCGGCTGCTCTCGTTGGCCGAGCTGGGCATCGACGAGGTGCGCTGCTACCTCGAGAAACAACCGACCCAGCGGGACGCCATCGCGGCGATCGAAAGCATGGCGGGCATCGTCGCCGAGGTGCACGGCGCGTGAGCGTCGGCCCGTCCCGGTCGGGCCGACCGACCTTGCGTCCCGCCGCTGAAGACGCACGGGTGAAGAGGCACGGGCGGACGCTCGGGGAGCCGATGCGGGCCAGCGCCAGCCGGGCCAGCAGCACCGGCATCATCGGTCCTGCAGGCGTCGGGCCGCCAGACGACGGGCCAGGGTCGGTGCGAGCCGGCTGGCGGCGTCGGCCAGGTAGGCGGTCCGACCCACCAGCATCCGGGTCGGGACATGCGCACCACGCCGACGGCGGGCCGCCACCCGCACGATCGCACGGGCCAGGTCGTCCGCGTCGAGCGTCGCGCCGGTGCTGGTCCGCGGCGGTGCCGCTCCGACGTCGGTGACCGTCGTGGCGAGGAAGGGGGCGTGCACCACGGTGACGGAGATGCCATCACGCGCCAGCTCGTCGGCCAGCGTGAGGAACGTGCCGGTGACCGCATGCTTCGCGCCGACGTAGGCCGGGCGCCCGGCGATCGGCAGGAACCCCGCGACCGAGGAGACGAGCACGAGGTGGCCTCGGGCCGCCCGAAGAGCCGGCAGGGTGGCGCGCGCCGTCCTGAGGGCACCGTGGTAGTTGACGTCCATCACCTGCCGGAACACCGCATCGTCGCCGGGATCCAGCTTTCCGAGTGCGGTGACCCCCGCCGCGGCGACGACGAGGTCCAACCTGGGCACGTCGCGCAGGCCCTCGGTCAGCACGTGCTGGCTGGCTGCTTCGGCCAGATCGACGGCCAGCCAGGCCTCGCTGACGCCCGTAGGGTCGGCCGTGGCGGCCGGGGCGGGGCGGTCCACCCCGATCCGGGTGTAGCCGGCGGCGCCGAGCAGGCGTAGCAGCGCCTGTCCGACGTGCCCTGCGGCGCCCGTGACCAGCGCCTGCCGGGGCCCGGCGGCCACTGATGGTCGGTGCTTCGTGCGGTCAGGCATGCTGCGCGCTCCGGAACCGGGCGTAGCACTCGGCGGTGGTCGACCGCGGCAGTCCGGGGAACGCCTCCCGGAGCCGGTCGTTGGCGAGCACGGGCCGGTAGCGCAGGAAGTCGACCTGCTCGGGCCCGTAGGGCAGCAGCCCCAGGGGATGGGCGACCGCCAGGACGGCCGCGATCAGGCCCGGGGGGACCGGCACGTAACGCCGGCCCTCGATGGCGGCGATCTCGCGCAGGGTGAGCACCCCGTCCCCGGCGAGGTTGAACACCCCGGCGACCCGTTCGGCGACCCCACGGGTGATGACCTCGGCGACGTCCCGGTCGTGGACGAAGACGAAGGGCACGTCGGTGTCGCTCAGGCCCAGGACCACCCGCCCGGTGAACAGCCGGGTGATCTGGTTGTCCGTGCCGTCGCCCAGGATCGTGCCGGGGCGCAGCACGAGCTGAGCCAGTTCGGGGTGACGCTGCCGGGCGGCCGCCAGCAGCGCTTCGACCTCCGCCTTGTGCTTGCTGTACGCGAACCGAGGGTGGCCGGCTACCGGGTCGGTCTCCACCCGTGGCCGGGAGCGGTTGGCGGGGGTGTAGCCGTACGCCGCCCCCGACGAGGTCACCGTCAGGTGCGTGACCCCGGCTGCCAGGCAGGCCTCCAGCACGCGGCGCGTGCCGCCCACCTCGATGTCGCGCAACGTCGTCGCATCCATCTCGGGCGGGGGATCGACGATGGCGGCGAGGTGGACGACGGTGTCGATGGTGTGCTCGTGCAGCAGCGCCGCCAGGTCGACGTCGCGGAGATCCGCGGTGATCTCGATGACGCCGTCGCGCCCGGCCCCCGGCGGTCGGCGGTCCAGGGACACCAGCTGCTCGTGACCGGCAGCCGACAGCGCCTCGAGCGTGAGGGAGCCGAGGTAGCCGCTGCCGCCGGTCACCAGCATCCGGCTCATGCGTCGGCCGCGAGTTCGGCACCGGACAGCTGCGGTGGACGGCGCGACCACACGGTGGCGATGGCCAGCCCGGCGATCAGGTGCCAGATCCCCCACCAGGCTGCCACCAGCGCCATGCCGCCGAGGCCGCCGAAGAAGCCGAAGATCAGCACCAGCGCCAGGGCCGAGTTCTGGATGCCGACCTCGATGCTCACCGCCCGCCGGTCGCGTTCGGTGAGCCGCGCCGCCGCGGCAGCGCCGTAGCCGAGCGCAAGGGCCAGTGCGTTGTGCAGGAACACCGCGCCGAGCACCGTGCCCAGCAGCGCCGCGAAGTGCTCGAGGTTGGTGAGGAACGCGACGAGGACGAACAGCACGAAGAACACGATGGAGACGATGCGCACCGGGCGGTACATGCGCGCCGCGAGCTGTGGGCGCCGCTGCCGCAGCAGCACACCCGCGGTCACGGGGACCGCCAGCAGCAGGCCGATGGTGATCGCCAGATCGAGGGGATCGAGCGCCACCGAGCGCAGGACCTCGCGTGTCCCGGGGTCCAGCGAACCCCAGAAGGCGAAGTTCAGGGGCGTCAGCACCGCAGCCAGCAGGGTGGACACCCCGGTCATCCCGATGGACAGGCCGGTGTTGCCCTTGGCCAGGTGGGTGACGATGTTGGAGATGTTGCCGCCGGGACAGCAGCCGACCAGGATCATCCCGAGCGCGATCGAGGGCTGCGGCGCGAGCACCTGGGTCAGCCCGAAGGTGATCGCCGGGAGGAACAGGAACTGGGACACCAGGCCGATCAGGGGCGCCTTCGGCGTCGCGAACACCGCTCGCAGGTCAGCGATCCTCACGTCCAGCGCCACGCCGAACATGATGATGCCGATGGCGATGTTCAGCACCAGCAGGCTGCCCGGATCGAAGTTCAGCCGCACGTCGTCGACGGCCTGCGCCAGGACGAGACCGTCGACCGGCAACGCGGCCAACGCACTCGTCGCCGCCACCGCGGCGCTCATCCCGCCGGTTCCTCGTGCATGGCCTTGAAGGTCCTGAGCGCCGGGGGCCACAGGTGCGCGCCGCTGTCGACGTCGACGTGGAGGACCGACGGTCCGTCCGCGTCCCGGCAACGCTCGAGTGCGGGGCGCAGTTCGTCGGCACGCGAGACGCGCTCGCCGTGGGCGCCCATGGACCGCGCCAGGTCGTCGTAGCGGATCTCCCCGAGGTCGGCGTACACGGTGTCGCCCTCGCGCGGCGGCTTGTCCAGCAGCATCCGCCGCGCCACCGTCTTCAGCGGCTTCGCGGCGATCGACTGGCTCATCTTCACCATCCCCCAGGCCCGGTCGGCGAACACGATCCAGGTCACGTCCAGGCCGTGGCGCACCGCGGTCTCGACCTCCTGGGGGTGCATGCCGAACGCACCGTCGCCGATCAGACAGCAGACCGCTCGGTCCGGTGCCGCCACCTTCGCTCCCAACGGCTGGGCCATCCCCGCGCCGAGCATCCCGAACTTGTAGGTCGACAGGTGGGAACGGTGCGCGCGGGCTTCGAGGTAGAACTGTGACCAGACCGCGGTGTTGCCGCCGTCGATCACCCAGATGGTGTCCTCGTCGAACACCTCCTGCGCGGTCACCGGGACCCGCGCCGGATGGACCGGACCCTTGCGGTCGTTGGCGCCGAGCGCACGGTCCAGTTTCGCGCGGTTGGCTGCCCGTGCCTGGCCGATCTCGTCCAGCCACCCTCGCCGCTCGGCGGTGTGCGGGGACGGGTCCTGCGCCTCGACGGCCTCGATCAGTGCCGTCAGGGTCGCCCGGACATCGGCACGGATCGCCTGTTTGAGCGGCCGGTTGGCGCCGAGGACCGCGGGGTCGATGTCGATCTGGACGGTGGCGGCCTCGTCGGCTCGGGCCCAGTTCGGGGCCTTGCCCCACCAATCCGTCTCGCCGAGCCGGGACCCGAGCACGACGATGAGGTCGGTCTCGTTGCGCACCTGGTCCACCAGGTCCACGTGGACCATGGGCACCGCCGAACTCGCCCGCTCGTCCACCGCGCAGCGCGCTCCCCAGCTGGTGGTCACCGCCGCGTCGAGCAGCTCGGCGAGTCGTGCCAGCTCGGCCTCTGCACCGGCGTGCAGGACCCCGGAGCCGGCCTGCAGCAGGGGCCGTCGTGCCTCGTGCAGGGAGTCGGCCAGGCTGGCCACCTGGTCCGGATCCGGCGCCAGCGGCGTGACCGAGCGGTAGGTCGACGGCGCCCACAGGACCTGGCCCTCGAGTTCGTGCACCCCGTTGATGAGGTCCTCGGGGACATCGAGGTGGACGACACCCGGTCGCCCCGACCAGACGGCGCGCAGGGCGTGTCGCAGGAGTTCCGGGATGCGCTCGGCCGTCGGGACGTGACCGGACCAGCGGGTCATCGGCGCGGTGACCGCGGTCTGGTCGAAGTACTGGTAGGTCCCCCCACGGTCGGGATGGCCGATCCCGGTCCGCCGTGCGGAGGTCAGGAGCAGGACCCGGTTGCCCTCGGCCTGCTCCACCGCCACCCCGGGGAGCACGTTGGCGACCCCGGGACCGTTGCTGGCCATGACCACGCCGAGCCCACCGGTGGTCCGTGCGTACGCCCCCGCCATGTGTGCGGCGGAGGTCTCGTGGCGGGGTGAGATCAACTCGATGCCGGCCTCAGCGAAGCTCGCGTAGAGGCCGTAGTAGGTCCCGTCGATGATGCCGAAGACCCGGTCGACACCCTCCGCGGCGAGCATCCTCGCCATGATCGCGCCACCCGACAATGCCACCATGATCGCTCCCTCGTTCTCCCGGTCGGGGTGGGCCAGGGCCGACCGTCGGGAACCTCCCACCGCGGTGCGGCAGGACGTCCGTGCCGATCGGCTCCGTGACGACCTCGACCCTGGCACCGTAGGTCCTCAGCAGCCGCGACGGAACCCGCGGTGGCGGCGGAGCCCGGCGCCGCAGCGGTAGGGTCGGACGTCGAGGACCCGCCGGCTGCGGGCCGGCTCCGGTCTGACGTGCCGGGGTCCCAGCTGTGTGGGTCGTCGGTGCGAGGACGGTGACGGGGTGGACACGGTGCACGGCGAGGGGTCGGCGCGACGGCGCCGTGCGGACCCCGACGGGCTCGCATCGGCGGTGGCCGCGGTCGATGCCGGCCGGCTGATCGGGCTGCCCACCGAGACCGTGTACGGCCTGGCCGGCGACGCCCTGTCGTCCGAGGTGGTGGCCGCCATCTTCGCGGCGAAGTCCCGGCCCGCCGACAACCCGCTGATCGTGCACGTCGCCGCCGCCGAGGAGCTCGCTCGGCTCACCCCCCAGGTGACGCCGCTCGCCCGCGACCTGGGGGCCGCGCACTGGCCCGGTCCGCTGACCCTGGTGGTCACCGCAGCTGAGACGGTGCCCTCCATCACCCGCGCCGGTCTGTCGACCGTGGCGGTGCGGGTCCCCGATCACCCGGTGGCGACCGCGGTCCTCGAAGGGGCCCGGTCGCCACTGGCCGCCCCCTCGGCGAACCGGTCCGGCCGTCCGTCGCCCACCACGGTCGATCACGTGGTCGCGGAGTTCGGTGACGAGGTGGCGCTGGTGCTCGATGGCGGACCCTGCGTCATCGGGGTCGAGTCCACGGTCGTCGATGCCCGTGGGACCCACCCGATCGTGCTGCGCGAAGGCGCGGTCACGCGTGAGCAGCTCGGGATCACGGCTGAGGGCACCGGTGCCGACGCGCACCGGTCGCCGGGCACGCGCTACCGCCACTACGCACCACGGTGCCGGGTCACCCTGGTCCCGGGCGCCGAGGTGGAGACGGTCCTGTCCCGTGCCGGCGCCCAGGGTCCGCGACGCGGGGCGGTCGTGCAGGACCGCCACGAGCACGACGTCCCTGGCACCCTGCGCCTGGTCGCCACGTTCACCGACGCCGCCGACCTCGCACGGCAGCTCTACGCCGCCTTCCGGGACGCGGAGGAGGCTGGTGTCGAGCAGCTGCTGGTCGAGACCGTCGACGAGGCCGGCGTCGGGCGGGCGGTCATGGACCGACTGCGGCGAGCGGCCGGGACGGCCTGAGGCTCCGGGATCTGCGAGGAGGTCCGCATGTACGAGGTACGACCCTCACCCCGCGCCGGGCGCGGCCTGTTCGCGACCGCCCCGATCGCAGCGGAGACCCTGCTCATGGAGGCGCCGCTGCTCCTGGTCCCCGCCGACCAGCGGCGGGCGCTGCAGGCGACCATCGTCGACGACTACGTCTACGAGTGGGACGAGCACGGCACCGCAGCGCTGGTGCTCGGGGTCTCGTCGATGTGCAACCACGATGACGATCCCAACGCCTTCCTGTGGCTCGTCCCCGACGGGCTCATGGGGCAGCTGTTCGCCGTCCGTGACATCGCCGAGGGCGAGGAGATCACGGTCTCCTACCGCGCCGAGGAGGGCAGCGAGGAAGCCCCACTGTGGTTCGAGGTCACCCCCGGGCGGTGACGGGCGGACCGCTGGCTCCCGAGCCGCGCGCGGGCCACACGACGGCCCGCTGCGCGAGAGGTCGGCAAGCTCACGTGCCGCGAGGTAGCGTCGCGGGTATGGCCACCGAGACGCACCTGCCGACCAGGGCTCCGACCCGGGCGCCTGCGCCCGCGCAGCCCGATGCGCGACCCACGCCGGACGACGGCGACGGCGACCACGACCGCTTCGCGCACTACGTGAGCAAGCGCGAGCTGGAGCGGTACCGCCGCAAGGGCACGCCCGTGACCGCCCTCTGCGGCAAGCGGTGGAAGCCCGACGGGGACCCCTCCCGGTACCCGATGTGTCCGACCTGCGCCGAACTCGTTGCGGATCGCATCGCGGGCTCGTTCGGGAGTTGACGGCGGCTGCGCCACGCTCGTCGAACTAGGATCGAGCGCGTCCCTGCTCGCCAGGATCGGAGCTCTGCCACCATGCCGGTGCCCCCTCGACGCGCGGTCATCTTCGACCTCGACGGCGTGTTGACCGAGACCGCCGAGTACCACTACCTGGGGTGGCAGCGGCTCGCGGACGAGGAAGGCCTGCCCTTCGACCGCACGGCCAACGAAGCACTGCGGGGCGTGTCCCGGGCGGAGTCGCTGCAGCTGCTGCTCGACGGCCGCGAGGTCGACCAGGCGAGCTTCGATGCCATGATGGCGCGCAAGAACGGCTACTACGTCGAGTCGCTGCAGGACATGAGCCCCGCGGATCTGCTGCCGGGTGCGATCTCACTGGTCGTCGACGCCAAACGTCGCGGGATGCTGGTGGCCATCGGGTCGTCGTCGAGGAACGCACGCTCCGTCCTCGACAAGCTCGGGATCAGCGGCCTGTTCGACGCCATCGCCGATGGCGACACGGTCGAGCAGGCCAAGCCGGCACCGGAGCTGTTCCTGGCCGCGGCACAGCTGCTCGGGGTGGCACCGGCCGACTGCGTCGTCATCGAGGACGCCGGCGCCGGGATCGACGCGGCGTTGGCTGCCGGCATGGTCGCGGTCGGCACGGGCCCGCAGGATCGTGTCGGGCACGCGGACCACCGTTTCGCGACGACCCGGGACGTCGATCTGACCGTGGTCTGCCCGCCCACGGAGGCGCGGGTCGGCACGGGCCCCACGGTCGCGGACGGCTGGGTGGTGATCGACGATCACCACGACCCCGAGCAGGTGATCAACGTCGCGACCAGCCACCTGACGGGCAACGGCTACCTCGGCTACCGGGGGACGCTGCCGGAGTGGCGGGCATCGGCCACCGTCGGCTGCACCGTCTCCGACACCTGGGACAACGCCGACGGCAAGTGGACCGAGCTGTGCAACGTCCCGAACGCACTGTTCGCCCGCTTCGAGCACCTCGGGCAGCCGATCGGCGTCGACGCGGACCAGGCGCTGTCCGACCGTGATCTGCTGGAGCGGCGACTGGACGTGCGCTACGGACGTCAGCACCGGATCTACGGCCCCGCGAACGGGCCAGTGGACCGCCTGGTCGACGAGCGGTTCGCGTCGATGGACCAGCGCCACCTGCTGGCCCAACGGCAGCGGGTCTTCGCCACCCCGGGGACGCGGGTGACGCTGACCACGGGGATCGACGGTGAGGTCTGGAGCCTCAACGGCGACCACTTCGCCGCCGTGGAGCCGCACGTGGACGAGGACGTCCTCGCGCTGCAGTTGCACACCACGGAGCGGGGACTGCCGATCGCCGTGGCCCACGCGGTCGGTGTCCGCGGCGGATCGGTCCACGCCGAGCGGCTCGAGCAGCACGAGCGTGCGTCGTACCGCGTGCTCGACATCGAGGTGGGTGCGGACGGGCTGCTCGTCGTCGAGCAGGTCATGACCGTGTACACCGGCAACGACGTCGAGCACCCGCTGGCCCGCGCTCTGGAGCTCGCCCGGGCCGCCGTCGCCGACGGCTACGAGCTCCTGCTGGCCCGGCACGCGCTGGCCTGGGAGGCGCGGTGGGAGCGGGTCGACGTCCGCATCACCGGCGATCCGGTCACCCAGGCGGTGCTGCGGTACAACCTCTACCACAACGTGATCGCCACCCCGATGCATGCCGACCACCTCCCGGTCGGCGCCCGCGGGCTGTCCTGCCAGGCCTACCAGGGTGCGGCCTTCTGGGACCAGGAGGAGCT
>CAYXJD010000134.1:6780-8992 GCA_964465225.1 uncultured Actinomycetota bacterium | reverse complement strand
GGCCGTCTGCACGAAGTGCCCGGCGTTGGGAGCCGCGACCCTGGGGCCGTTCTGACCGAAGATCGCATGGTCGTCGCAGGCGATCGTCAGGTCACAGTGGTAGGCGAGGTGGTTCCCGCCGCCGATCGCGTACCCGCAGACCCGGGCGATCACCGGCTTGGTGGTGTCCTCGATGCCGCCGTGGACGATGCCCAGGTGCTTGAACTCGCCCGGCTTCTGCTTCTTGTCCGGGTGCTGACCGACGTCGCCACCCGCGCAGAACGCACGTTCACCGGCGCCGGTCAGCACGATGACCCCGACGTCCGGGTCGGCGTCCGCGTCCTCGACCGCCTCGTTGATCTCGGCCCAGGTCTGCTGGGTGGTGGAGTTCATGCGATGCGGCCGGTTGATGGTGATCCACGCCGCGCCGCGGACACGATGATGCTTCTCGTAGATGATCTCTTCGAACGACGACAGGTCTGCCATGTGGGTTCCTTCGGGTTCCGGGCCGCCTGCCTGCGCAGGCCGGTCTGGGACGTTCAGTCGGGACGCGGTCGATCAGGTGGGCGTGGCGGCCATCGTCGATCGCCGTTCAGGATCGTCCCATCGCCGGCCACGACGCGCCGTCCAGCGCGCCCTCGATCGCGCCGCCGATCGCGGCGCCGATCGCCGGCCGGATGGGGCAGGAGGCCCCACCGCTCGTGGCGTGCCGGCACGGCACCTACGCTGCGAGTGAGACTCCCTGCCTGCAGCTTGCACCGTGGCGCCTCTCCCGCACGCGATCTGAGTACCCATCAGAACGATAGCACCCGAAGCTCCGCGGAAGCACGCCGGGAACCGGCGGTAGTGGCGAGCAGATCAGCACCGTCCGAAACTGAGCCTGCCTGAAGGAACCAGCGCCGAGATAGCACGCGACTAGCTGATCGACGCCGCCAGGGGTCGGCGGCCCCGGCCTGCGACCACCGTCGAGTCCCGTGCCCGATGCCAGACAGCGTCAACCGACGATGAGCCGAGCCAGCGGTAGCGCGACGATCGCCAGGGCGGTGGACGCCGCCAGGCCGACCAGAACCGGACGGAGCCCGACGGTGGCCAGTTCCGCGATCCGGGTCTTGAGCCCTACGCCGGCGATCGCCACCGTGATCGCTACTGCGGACACACTGCCGAGCACGTCTGCGACCTCTGGGCGGATGAGGCCGGCGCTGCGCATGGCAGCGAGCACGATGAACGCCACGACGAAGGCCGGGACGGCCGACCTGACCGTGCGCCACAGGCCCGTGCCGACCGACACGGTCGGGGCCGCGGCTCTGCTGCCCGCGGCGCCGACGGGGACGCCCCCGTCTGGCCGACGTCGTCGGCCCATCCATATCGTCAGAGCGACGAGGATCGGCCCCATCAACGCGTTGCGGACGAGTTTGACGACCGTGGCGTGCTCCAATGCCTGTTCAGAGTACGCCGACCCAGCCGCAACGACCTGACTGGTGTCGTTGATCGCCAAGCCGGCCCACACACCGAACTCCTGGTCGGACAGACCGACAGCGCGGCCGATGATCGGGAACAGAACGAGGGCGATCGTCCCGAAGATCGTGATCGTGGCGACGGCGTAGCTGACCTCACGCTCGTCCGCATCGATGATCGGCGATGCTGCGGCGATCGCCGAGTTCCCACACACCGCCGTGCCGGTCCCGAGCAGGATGCCGAGCTGCGGACTCACCCCAGCCATGCGACCGGCCATCGCCACCGTCGCGAACGCTGTGGCCATGGTCACGACGACGGCGAGGATGCTAGGTCCGCCGATATCGGCGACGTCGGCCAGCGTCAAGCGCGCACCGAGTAGCGCGACACCGACGCGAAGGATCCTTCTGGCCGCGAAGTCGACCCCTGGTGTCAGCATCACGGGGAGCGGTCGCGCGTTCGCGATCACCAGCCCCGCCAACAGGGCTAGGAGCACCACACTGACGAGTGCTGGAGTGCGTTCGCCGACGAAGATCGCAAGCGCTGCGATGCCGCCGGTCAGCGCGACGCCTGGCAGGACCTGCAGGACACGGTGGTCGGAGATGGTGGGCTCCTTGGTGCGGATCAGATCGGTGGCAGAGGAGGCCGTGAGCCGTGGAGCAGCGACCAGGCAGGACGCGTGTCGATGCCGAACTCCGCGCTGGAGCGCAACTGGATACACGACGAAGATCCGACGCCGGCCTCGCAGAGGCGATGACACCGCTGCTACCGGGCTCGAAGG
>CAYXJD010000134.1:0-6680 GCA_964465225.1 uncultured Actinomycetota bacterium | reverse complement strand
AGATCCGACGCCGGCCTCGCAGAGGCGATGACACCGCTGCTACCGGGCTCGAAGGACCGCTCTGTGACCTCGATCGTCGCAGGCGCGTCCGGTAGTGCGTTGCGCAGGCTCAGGCGAGAACGTCGGCAACCGACACCGCCGACAGTTCGTGGGCTTCGGCGACGGCCGTATTCGTCACCTGACCGTCGAAGGCGTTCAGGCCACGGGCCAGTGCCGCATCGTCGCGAAGCGCCGTCTTCCAGCCCTTCTCGACGATCGCCGTGACGTAGGGCAACGTCGCATTCGTGAGTGCGAAGGTGGACGTGTTCGGCACCGCACCCGGCATGTTCGCGACGCAGTAGAACAGGCTGTCGTGCACCCGGAACACCGGATCCTCGTGGGTCGTCGGGCGAGAGTCCTCGAAGCAGCCCCCCTGGTCGATAGCGATGTCCACGAGAACGGAGGCGGGTTTCATGTTCGCGACGAGGTCGTTCTGGACCACCTTCGGGGCGCGCGCGCCGGGGATGAGCACCGCCCCGATGACCATGTCGGCCTCGAGGACCGCAGCCTCGATCTCGTACGCGTTCGCGACAACCGTCTTCACGCGACCGCTGTAGCGTCTATCGACCTCACGCAACTTGTCGATGTCGGTGTCGATCGCCGTCACGTTCGCCCACAGCCCAGTAGCCATGGCGATCGCGTTGGACCCGGACACTCCGGCGCCGATCACCACGATATTGGCAGGCTTGACACCAGTGACGCCGCCAGGGAGCAGACCCCTTCCGCCTTGCGTGCTCAGCAACGCGTGTGCGCCCGCCTGAGGTGCGAGACATCCAGCCACCTCACTCATCGGATACAGCAGCGGCAGCCGTCCGTTGGAAGACTGCACGGTCTCGTAAGCGATGGCCGTGGTTCCTGCCTCGAGGATGGCGTCAGTGCACGAACGTGTGGCCGCTAGGTGGAGGAACGTGAATATCGTGAGGTCATCTCTCAACCGGTGATATTCGCTTTCAAGTGGTTCCTTGACCTTGAGTAGCAGCTCCGCGTTCTCCCAGACTTCATCGGCGGACTCCAAGATCTGCGCGCCCGCGATCTCGGTCAGCTCATCGCTGATGGAGGAGCCGACTCCGGCACCGCGCTCGACGAAGACGTCGTTGCCGAGCTGCGTGAGCTCGTTCACGCCGGCCGGAGTGATCGCCACTCGGTACTCATGAGTCTTGACCTCTGCGGGGATACCTACGCGCACGCCATCTCTCCTGATCTCGGGCCTCAAGTAGCCGTCTGCTAGCGCACGTGCCCATCCACTGCGGTAGCCACATGGTCCACCGCGGCCAACAGTTCATCGAGGACCGCCTCATCGGCTATTAGCGGCGGGGAGAGGATCAGCATCGTCGCTCCCCGGTCATCGGGACGGGTGATGAGCCCGGCCTCTCGCATGGTTCGCGGCATCACCTCCCGAACCAGCTCGACCGACTGCTGCTCGGTCAACGCGCGACCACTCTCGCGATCGCCAGTGAACTCGATCGCGTAGAAGAACCCCGTACCGCGCCACTCAGCGATCGTGGGATGCGTGTCCGCCAGCGCCGTCAGTCCCGCTTGGAAGTGAGGCTCGAGGCGGTTCACGTTCCCGAGGGCATCCTCGTCATCCAGCGCCTTCAGGTTCGCGGTCGCAACCCTGGTGGCGACGGGATGTGCACCCCAGGTCGCTCCGTGGGTGAACACCCCTCCCGTCGGCGAGTCCATGAGGCCGTCCGCCAGTTCCTGGCGGATCAAGACACCGCCCAGAGGCGCGTAACCCGACGTCGAGCCCTTGGCGAAGGTGAGAAGGTCGGGTACCACGTCGAACTTCTCACTACCGAACCACGTACCGAGTCGGCCGTAGCCGCTGATCACCTCATCCGCGACCAGCAGGACACCATACCGGTCGCAGATGGCCCGTAGTTCCTGCCAGTAGCCCTCTGGGGGCACCAATGCTCCGCGTGAGTTCTGCACTGGTTCCGCGAAGACCGCCGCAACGGTTTCGGGCCCCTCCTCTTCTATGATGGCCACCAACTTCTCGAGGCTAGGCAGGTCAGCGGCGGAGCCGTTCGCTGGGACCGACTCCCCCAGGGTGTTGGGGATGTGCCGGACACCTTCCAAGAGCGGCCCGAACGGTTCCTTGTACTTGGGGATCCCGGTAACCGATAGGGCACCCATGGTCGTACCGTGGTACGCCATGTCTCTGGCGATGAACTTCGTCCTACTCGCCTCGCCTCTACTGCGGTGGTACTGGCGGGCGAACTTGATGGCCGACTCCACCGCTTCCGACCCGGAGTTCACGAAGAAGACGACATCGAGATCGCCGGGTGCGAGTCCCGCGATGGTCGTAGCAGCTTCGACGGCGGCAGGGTGGGCAGCCGACCAGTTCGGCCAGAAATGGAGCGTCTCCATCTGTTCCTTCGCCGCTGCGGCGATGTCGGAGCGTCCGTAGCCGACATTGACGCAGAACAGCCCGGCGAGCCCGTCGAGGAAGCGCCGCCCCTCTTCGTCGAAAACGTGGCAGCCCTCACCGCGGACGATGACCGGCAACTCTGGTGAGTGCCAGGCCTGCCGGGGCGTGAAGTGCGGGAAGAGATGTTGACGAGCGGTAGCTCGGACATCGGGACTCTGCATATCGATCTCCTCAACTCCCTGTGCGAGTCGCAGAAGGGAAGGAATCCGCCGGCACCGCCCGGCGACCACAACGAGCCTGCTCGTGCCGTGCGCCGTCGCCGTCATCAACGCCGATCACGTGTTGTTCGCCTCGACTCCCCGGCGAGTAAGCCGGGTCGCTCCTGGAGCTACTGCGGGGGATCGCGGGCCGCTGCCAGGCACGACTACCGCGCTGGAGATCACGTGTAGTCCTGGTACTTCTCGAGGAACCGGACCGGCTTCGAGAGCGCATCCTTGCGGAACGGATCCCCGAGCTCCCGGGTGCACATGATCTCCAGAACGGTGGTCTTGCCTTCGTTCATCTGTCGGTCGATCGCCTTCTGCATCGCCGGCCCAACGTCATCGAGTTGATCCACGACCACGCCCTCGGCACCCATAGCTTCCGCGATACCGGCGAAGCTTGGGTTCTCCAGTTCGTCAGCGACGAACCGACGGCCGTAGAAGTCGACCTGGTTCTTCTTCTCCGCACCCCACTGTCGGTTGTGGAACACGACAGCCGTGACCGGGAGGTCATCGCGAACAGCAGTGAGTATCTCACCCATGCTCATCGCCCAGGCACCGTCTCCGGCATAGGCCACAGCGGGCCGCTCCGGCGCGCCCGCCTTGGCGCCGATTATCGTCGGGAGGGCATAGCCGCAGTTCCCGAAGCTCATGGCTGCGAAGAAGCTACGGGGCTGGTTGAAGCGGAGGTAGGAGTTCGCCACCGAGTTGATGTTCCCGATGTCAGTCGAGACCATCACGTCATCAGGCAGCGCCTTCTCGAGTTCTCGGAGCACCTGACGTGGGTGGAGCCAGTTCCGCTCGTCGCTCTCAGCCTCGGCGATGACGTCGAGGCTGTACGGGTCGGTTTCATGTGTCCAACGGTCGAGCTCAGCTTCCCAGGAAGCTTTCTCAGACCGGATGCGATCCGCTCGCTGCTCCCGCGTCGCGTCACAGGCCAGCTCCCGGGTCGCGAGCCGTTCGGAGAGTGCATCTGCGGCGGCCCTGGCATCTCCATGGATCCCAACCTCGATCGGCTTCACCAGGCCGAGCATCGTGTGGTCAGCATCGACCTGGATGATCTTGGCGTCCTCGGGCCAGTACTCGAGACCATGCTGCGGCAGGGTGCCGAACGGCCCCAACCGGGAGCCCAAGGCCAGCACGACGTCGGCATCGGCGATCAGCTTCATCGCGGCCTTCGAGCCCTGGTAGCCCAACGGTCCTGTCCAGAGCGGGTGATCGGCAGGGAACGAGTCGTTGTGGAGGTAGCTGTTGACGACCGGAGCCCCGAGGCGCTCGGCCAGCGTCCGGCAGGCGTCGACCCCGTCCGCCATCACCACCCCACCGCCCGAGATGATGACCGGGAAGTCGGCGTTGGCCAACAGCTCCGCAGCCTCATCGAGGCTGCGAGTCCCACCAGCGCCGCGTTCCAGGTGCTGAGGACGTGGGATCTCGACCTCGATCTCCCCGTAGAAGAAGTCGCGGGGGATGTTCAGCTGGGTGGGGCCGATCTCCGAGACCGCTCGGTCGAACGCCCGGCCGGTGAGTTCAGCCATCCGCTTCGGGTTGTTCAGGTGCGCCTGGTACTTCGTGAACTCTTGGAACATGGGCAGTTGGTTGGCTTCCTGGAAGCCGCCGAGACCCATGCCCATCGTCCCGGCCTCTGGGGTCACGATGACGACGGGACTGTGCGCCCAGTACGCGGCCGCGATCGCCGTCACACAGTTGCTGACGCCCGGGCCGTTCTGGCCGATCACGACCCCGTGGCGTCCAGTCACCCGCGAGTAGCCGTCAGCCATGTGGGCCGCGCCCTGCTCGTGCACCACCGGAACGAAACGGATCCCAGCCGGCTCGAAGATGTCCATCGCGTCCATGAACGCCGAGCCCATGATCCCGAAGATCTCGGTCACCCCGTTCGCCGCCAACGTCTCGACGAACGCTTCCGATGGTGACATCTTCTGCGGTCCGTCGTGGCTTGGGGGAGATGCGGCGGTGTTCGGCTTGTTCATGGTGTACCCCGGCGGCCGGTGAGGTTGGATGTCTCAGAAAACGGAACGCAGCGTGTCAGTTTGTAGGACGTTAGGCTGCGCCCGCGGCGCCGTCAAGACGAACGAGGGATCGCCCTTGCCCCCGTGACCGGGGTACCGCGGGTAGGGGCGGATCTCGCGGCCATCAGCGCTGATGCAGGCCTTGCGGCGCCAGTCGGACTCAGCGTCGGACCCGCACCTGTGAGCCGACACCACCGGAACGGGGCCTTCGCCGAGCCACACAGGCAAGCGCACCGAGGTAGTGCAGCGCCGGCTCGGACACATGGATGCGGCCTCAGGAGAGCACCGTGACGCCGCTACCGTCGGCGCTGCCCACCACGCCGGCTCAGTCGCGCGAGCCCTCTGCCTCCACATCCCCGATGGCTCTTGCCGCCCGCCGCAACGCCGGCAGCACCCGTGATGACTCACCGGACGTGAGCCGAACTGCCGGTGCCTGGACGGAAACACAGAGGTTCGAGTGGCCGTGCGCATCGGACACGGGGACCGCGACACAGATCAAGCCGGGGAGGTACTCCTCGTCATCGACCGCGAAGCCATCCTGGCGCACCTGCTCGAGATGCCGCTCGAGGTCGTCAAGGTCCGTCAGTGTTCGATCCGTGTGGCGCTGAAGTGGCGCATGGGCGAGCAGCGTGCGTAGCTGAGATCGCGTCAACTGGGCGAGGAACATCTTGCCACTGGCAGTGCAGTGGAGCGGGACACGAGAGCCCGGACGTAGCGAGAAACGTAGCGGTCGAGGAGTCTCGACCCGGTCGAGATAGATGACTTCGCCACCCGATAGGGCGGTGATATTGCACGTCTCGCCGAGCTCCTCGACGAGGCGAAGCAGGACCCTATGTTGCGCACCGTGTTGCGTGGCGTTGAGCAGGAGTTCCTCGGCGAACCGACGTAGCCGTGCGCCCGTGCCGTAGTGCCGACCGTCACTATGACGGACGAGCAGCCCTCCCTCCTCGAGCTGGGACAGCATGCGGTGGAGTGTTGCTTTCGACACTTGCGTCTCTTCGGTCAGCCCTTTCAAGCTGACGAACTCGTCCTTGCGTGCGATGAGCTCGAGCAGAGAGAACAGGCGCAGCGCCGGCGTCTTGCCTTCCAATGCCATCGGGTGCCCTCGGCTCTGGCGCTACGTGATCACGGTGGGTCTGCTCCACTCGCGTGAGTCGGGCTGTGGTCGCGCAGAATCTGGGCCCTGCCCCCGTGTCGATGGGAAGTCTACGGGCCTGATCGGCGTGGATGCGCAAGCGCATCTGACGCTTCGATCGAGCCGCCGGGACTCATCGCGTGGCGGCGCGCTGGTACTGGCGGACCGAGAGTGGGACGAACACCACCAGGATGATGCCCACCCACACCAGGGTGTAGGCCACCGGGTGGCGGAGCGGCCACACGTCGGGCGGCGGGAGCGCCGGGTTGGTGTTGCCGAAGGCCTCGCGGGCGGCCTGGGTCACCGCCGACACCGGGTTCCACTCGGCGAAGGTGCGCAACGGGCCGGGCAGGTTCTCCGCCGGCACGAAGGTGTTGGCGATGAAGGTGACCGGGAAGATCACGATGAACGAGGCGTTGTTGATCACCTCGACACTGGGAACGAGCAGCCCCACGTAGGCCATCACCCAGGAGAACCCGTAGGCGAAGACCAACAGCAGCAGGAACCCGCCCAGCGCATCCAGCAGCGAGCCGCGGATGCGCCACCCGACCAGCAAGCCGGTCAGCGTCATGATCAGGATCGACAGCACGTTGTAGATCACGTCACTGGCGGTACGCCCCACCAGCACCGCCGAGCGTGACATCGGCAACGACCGGAAGCGATCGATGATGCCCTTCTGCATGTCCTCGGCGATCCCGGCCCCGGTGAAGGTCGCCCCGAAGATCACCGTCTGCGCGAAGATGCCCGCGATCAGGAACTCGCGGTAGTCGATGCCGGGGATCGGGATCGAGTCGCCGAACACGTAGGCGAACAGCAGCACGAACATGATCGGCGAGATCAGCACGAAC
>CAYXJD010000133.1:0-9031 GCA_964465225.1 uncultured Actinomycetota bacterium | reverse complement strand
GCGTCGAGCAGCGCGGTGATGCCCCCAGGCTCGAGCAGCGTGGTGACGCCCCCGGCCGACAGCCCGATGACGAGGCCGGTCGGCCCGAGCAGCCCGGCGACGCCGCCGAGACGGAGCCCGGGCCAGACACCGGGTCGAACGGACGAGCCCAGCAGCTCGACAGGACCGCACCAGACGACGGCGGAGCCGGATCCGACGAGCGGGAGGCCGGATCAGGCGGTCCGGACCCGAGCGGCATGGAGTCGCCTCCAGCGGCCGGAGACGAGCCGGAGAAGGCTCCCGGTGGCGACACGCAACCGGCAGCTCCCCGGCCAGGGACACCGGAGTAGGAGCCGCCCTCGCAGGGGGGAAGGCGCCCCCTTCAGCCGGTCAGGCGCAGGCCTCGGGGATGAGGTGCCACGGACCGGCAGGTCAACCGCGGCGAGTTGACGGAAGCGTTCGTGTCCACCCGAGGTCGGCTGCAGGCTGCGGGCTCGTGGCGTGCTCCTGAGGCCATCCACGAACGCCAGGGCGGCCCTCGTCGGCGCCGGATCCGCCTCTCGCGCGTAGCTCTGCGGCGATCGGGCGCGATTCGCGCACCTATCCACAGCTCCCGCGTACCTCCTTGCTTATCGAACGTGTGTTCGGTTACGCTCGTGGTCGAGCACGAGATCGGACGGGGATCCCATGACAGGTAGCCATCGGTGTCGCCGACGCCACCGGCATCCCGGGGCTGCCTGCGGCGTGGCTGCCGTGCCGTACGGCGTCGCTGCTGGTGCTACCTACCCGCACACAGCGGTACGGGAGGTCACGGACGGGCTGGTCGCGGAACCACCAGCCACCTACGACACCGGGGACGGGTCGCCAGGCCCGACGCTGGCCCGCCTCACGACCGTCGCCCAGGAGACCGCCCAGCTCGACCTCGATGCCCTCACCGACGAACAGCTACGGCACTGCCTCAGCGAGCTCCGCCGTCCCCTGGCGATCCTCGAGGCGACCCGCTCACGGTTGCTCGCCGGCCTGGAGGCCCGCGCCGCACACCGGGTCCGTCCCGGCGGCAACACGCGCGGCGCCAGAGATGAGGAGCGTCGCAAGGCCGCCCAGGACCAGCACATGTCCCGCTCGCGCGCCAAACGCGAAGCAGAAGCTGGGCATGCCGCGGAGAAACACCACGCCACCGGTACCGCGTTCACCCAGGGCGACATCGGCCCCGAACACGCGAGCCTCATCGCCGAGCTGCTGACCCACGTCCCTGCCGACCAACAGGCCGCGGTCGAGGGACAGTTGCTTGTACTGGCACGCCAGCACGAACCGGTCACCTTCGGCCGCTCGGCCCGCGCGCTCCTCCACGAGATCGCACCCGACCGCACCGCCGAGGCCGAACAACGCAAGGAGTCGCGCCGGCAGCTGCGCATGGCCGACACCCCGGACGGCAGCCTTGCCCTCTCGGGCCGACTGCACGGCACCTCAGCCGAGCTGGTACGGGTCGCCCTCAACGCCTTCAAACGCTTCGATACCCCCGATACGCCCCGCACCGTCGAACAGCGCAACGCCGACGCCCTCCTGCAACTGTGCGAGGTCGCCCTCAAAGCCGAGCAGGCACCCCTCCAACACGGTGCACGACCCCACGTGCTCGTGCTGGTCCGTGCCGAGGACCTGCACGGTGGCGCAGGCCCCGCCCACTTCGGCCACTCCGGACAACCGATCAACCTCGCCCAGGCACGCCGGCTGTTCTCGGACTGCATCGTCAGCCGGATCGCCTTCAGCGCCGACGGCACCCCCATCGAGGCATCAGCCAACGTGCGCACCGTCCCCGCCGGCCTGCACCGGGCCCTGGTCGCCCGCGACCGCGGCTGCACCTGGCACGGCTGCGACGCCCCACCCTCCTGGTGCGACGTCGCTCACGGCAACGTGCCCTTCCGCGCCAACCAGCCCCTCCGTCTCGACGACGCCGCACTGCTCTGCCGCCGACACCACCGCCGCTTCGACCACGGCCACTACCGGATGGTGATCGAGGGTGGCCAGGTGAGCTACCTCCGGCCCGCTGCCGACGGACGGCCGCTGAGTGGGCAGGCCGCTCCTTCGCTCCCCCCGCCCGGTACACCACCAGGGTCCGCCGGAGCATCGAGTTGGCAGCCCTCCCTCACTCCGAGGACCGAACCGACCACCACAGGAACTGACCCGCCGAGTACTCCCGCGAGCGATCGCGATCGGCCCGTCCGAGGTCCCACGGGCAGGAGACCGAGCGATGCCCCGCTACCGGATCGGTAACGCCGCGCCACCACGCCGGCCGGTTCTTCCAACACCACTCCCAAGCGACGGGCCCGACGGGGCCAGCGGGCTCAGCGGCCCCAGCCTGCGCAGCTGCCCCCTGCGCAGCTGCCCCTGCCTGCGCGGCGGACTCGCCTGCTCAGCGGACTTGCCTGCGCCGCGGGTCGAGCCTGCGCCGCGGGTCGAGCCTGCGCCGCGGGTCGAGCCTGCGCCGCGGGTCGAGCCTGCGCCGCGGCCCCAGCCGCCGCGGCAGGATCAACCGGCGCGGTGGGGCCCCGCAGGGCCCACTGCTCCGTCGGTGCTCAGGCCTGCTGGGCCGAGAACATCCATAGCTGCATCTCGAGCCCGTCCAGGATCTCGATGAGCAGATCCTCGCTTGCGAGGTCCACGTCGCCGAGCCCCTCGAGCCGCTCACGCGTGGCCTTCGCCACGGCCTGGATCCGGTCGGTCATCGCAGCGACCACCTCGGTCTGGTGGGTCCAGGAGGCCGGCGCGGGGTCGGCCGGCGAGTCACCGGCGATGCGCTGGACACGGCCGTCGGGGGAGATCCCGACCGAGGTCATGCGCTCGGCCACGTCATCGGACCAGAGCCGGTACTGGTTGGTCACCTCATCCAGCTGCAGGTGGAGCGGGCGGAAGTTCGGGCCGACCACGTTCCAGTGCAGCTGCTTGGCGGTCAGTGACAGATCGAGCAGATCGACCAGCAGCGGCTGCAGGCGCTCCTGGACCGCTGCCTTGGCGGTGTCGTCGAGCGTCGAGCGAACGGCGGCAGCCGCGCCGACCGCTGTGGTCCTGGGGGTGTCGGTGGTGGACATCGGTCCGCTCCTTGATCTCTGGCGTTGCGAGAGGCTGTGACTACCGGTGACGACCGTCGGTTCGGCGCCGCCTACCATCGGTTCGGAACCGCGGTCGGCTCGGGCGACCCGGTTGGCGGGCGCGCCGGACGCGCGAAGAGCGGTCGGTCACGGTGCCTGCCCTACCGTAGCGACCGTCATCGACCCGGCCAGGGTCCAGTGGGCACGTCTGGACACGTCCGGGGCACCGCAACGGGGTGCCCCGCCCGCCGGTACGGCCAACGCTCCGCTGCTGGACCCCCGACGAGGCTCGACCCCGACGAGGCCCGACCCCGACGAGGCCCGACCCCGACGAGGCCCGACCCCGACGAGGCCCGACCCTGACGAGAGGCACGATGGTGGTACGCACCTCGCTGGACGGCACGCACCTGCGTGCCGTGCGCGATGAGGACGCCGACGGTCTGATCGCGCTGGTGGGCGCCGCCTACGCCGAGCACGACGGCTGCGTGCTGGACCTGCCCGGCGTCGACGCCGACCTGACGGCTCCGGCGAGCACCGCAGCGGCCCGCGGAGGGCGGTGGTGGGTGCTAGAGCGCGAGGGGACCATCGTCGGCTCGGTCGGGGCCGGGCCCGTCGACGCTGACGACGTGCTGGAGCTCAAGCGCTGGTACCTGGCGGCGGAGCTCCGCGGCCGTGGGCTGGGATCCCGACTGGTCACCCGGGTGCAGACCCACGCCGCCGGGCTCGGCGCGACCACGGTCGAGCTGTGGAGCGACTCGCGCTTCGGCGCCGCCCACCACCGTTACGCCCACCTCGGCTACACCGACACCGGGCAGCGCCGTGACCTCCACGACCCGTCCCAGACCACCGAGTTCCGCTTCCGCAAGGAGCTCGTCCCCGACGACAGCGTGCCCCCGATCCACCTCGACGGCCCCTACGGCGCGGAGGAGGTCATCGCCCGCGAGCTGCCCGACGGCAACGTGCTGCGCGGCGCGGCGGACGGCTGCCGCTACGTGCTGGAGGTCGACCATGCGTGGCGGCCCCGACGCGTGCTCGTGGTCACCGGGACCGGTACCACGACCCTGACCTCGGACGGATGGGGTCGCTGGTGGCAGGGGGGCGAGCCCGTGCCGGAGCTGGCCGGCTGCACCGACGTCGGCCTCGGGCTGAGCCCGACCGCGCTGCAGTTCCCGATCCGCAGGCTCGGGCTGCAGACCGGCGAGGGCGTGGACGTGCGCCTCGCACTCCTCCCCCACCCGCTGGCCCCCGCCGAGCTGACGCCGTCGCGTTTCGACCGCACGGGGGTCCGCAGCTACCGCCAGCACCTCGACGGCGCCCACCTCGACATCGAGGTGGATCAGCACGGCCTCCCGGTGCTGGTCGGCAGCCAGTGGCGCCGGCGCGAGGTGGCCGGCGCCAGCTGAGGCTCGCACCGAGCCGGGCCAGCAACGCCGCCGGTCGGCGAGGTGGTCGCCCCCGCCGCCCGACGTCTGCTGCTGTGGCGATGCTGGCTCAGGTCATCTTCTGCCCGGCGGAGCGCAGCTCCTCGGCGGCCTGCACGACCCGCGCGGCCATACCGACCTCGCCCTTCTCCGAGTAGGACCGGGGGTCGTAGACCTTCTTGTTGCCGACCTCGCCGTCGACCTTGAGCACCCCGTCGTAGTTGGTGAAGAAGTGGTCGACCAGCGGCCGGGTGAAGGCGTACTGCGTGTCGGTGTCGATGTTCATCTTCACGACGCCGTAGTCGAGCGACTCGTGGATCTCCTCCATCGTGGAGCCGGACCCGCCGTGGAAGACCAGGTCGAAGGGCTTGTCCTTGCCGACCTTGGCCCCGACGGCATCCTGCAACTCCTTGAGCACGCTCGGGCGCAGCTTCACGTGCCCGGGCTTGTAGACACCGTGGACGTTGCCGAAGGTGGCGGCCAGCAGGTAGCGGCCGCGCTCACCGACGCCGAGCTTCTCGGCCGTCGCCAACGCGTCCCCGGGTGTGGAGTACAGCTTCTCGTTCATCTCGCCGACGACGCCGTCCTCCTCACCGCCGACCACGCCGATCTCCATCTCCATGATGGTCCTACCGGCGGTGCACAGCTCCAGCAGCTCCTCGGCGATATCGAGGTTCTCCTCGAGCTCGACCGCGGAGCCGTCCCACATGTGGGAGTTGAACAGCGGTGCCTCACCGCGGGCCACCCGGTCGGCGGAGATCTGCGCCAGCGGCCGCATGAAGCCGTCCAGCTTGTCCTTGGGGCAGTGGTCGGTGTGCAGGGCCACCGTCACCGGGTAGTGCTCGGCGACGACCCTGGCGTACTCGGCGAAGCCGGTGGCGCCGACGACCATGTCCTTGACGCTGAAGCCCGACCAGGCGGCGGCGCCACCGGTCGAGACCTGGATGATCCCGTCGCTCTCGGCCTCGGCCAAGCCGCGCAGAGCGCCCAGCAGGGTCTGCGACGAGGTCACGTTGATGGCGGGGTAGGCGAACGCACCGGCCTTGGCGCGATCGAGCATCTCGTCGTACTGCTCGGGGGTGGCGATGGGCATCGCGTCGTCTCCTCGGACGTCGGGGTGGGTACTGCGTGCTGTGGTGCCGGCTGATGGGGGTCGAGCCGCCTGGCTCGGCGGTGTCGGGCCGTGTCCGGCGATGTCGGGCGGTCAGGTCAGACCGACGTGCGCCGCCAGCGCGGCGGCCACCTCGGTGGCGGCCTCGTGCAGTTCGGCGGTGCGCGCATCGAGGTCGTCGCCGGGTCGGAGCTCGCCGCGCAGGTCGACGTAGATCTTGCACTTGGGCTCGGTCCCGGAGGGCCGGATCATCGCGCGACCGTCGGCCAGCTCCAACGCGACCAGGTCGTGCGCAGCCAACCACGGCGGGCGCGTGTCCGCACCGGTGCGGAAGTCGGTGCTGGCGACCACCTCGTGGCCGGCGAGGTGGTCGGGGACGGACCGCTCCAGCGAGGCCATGGCCGCCGCGATCTCCTCGGCCCCGGCGGACCCCGGTCGGGTGATGCTGAGCTGGTGGGAGACCCACAGGCCGTGGGTGGCGCACAGCTCCCCCCAACGGTCGGCGACGCTGCGTCCCTCGGCCGCCAGGCCGCGGGCCAGATCCGCGAAGGCGACCGCAGCGCCGATGCCGTCCTTGTCCCGCACGACCGAGCCCACCGAGCTGCCGAGCGCCTCCTCGAAGCCGTAGACGACCGTGCGCTGGTCCGAGCGCTCCAACTCGAGCGCCGCGGCCCAGATCCACTTGAAGCCCGTCAGCGTGGCCTCCGAGCGCGCGTGGTGGCTGGCCGCGACCGCGTGCACCATCGGGGTGGACACGATGCTGGACACCACCAGTGGCCGGTCGACGTGGCGGCCCCGCAGGAGGTGGTCGGCCAGCAGCACGCCGATCTGGTTGCCGGTGAGCAGGCGGTGGCCGCCGGACGCCGCTGGGATCGCCACCGCCAGCCGATCGCCATCGGGGTCGTTGGCCAGGACCAGGTCAGCGTCGATCGATGCGGCCAGCGCCAGGACCGCGTCCATCGCCCCCGGCTCCTCCGGGTTGGGGAAGGCCACGGTCGGGAAGCTGCCATCCGGCTCGGCCTGTGTGGGCTCGACGTGCACGTCGTGGTAGCCGGCCTCGGACAGCGCCCGCAGCACGTGCGGCGTGGCCACCCCGTGCAGCGGGGTGTAGGCGATCGTCAGCTCCGGGCCCTCCACGCTCGGTCGCACGCCCGGCAGCTCGGCGAAGTAGCGGTCCACCACCTCGGCGTCCACGGGTGCCACGAGGTCGCTGGCCAGCAGATCGACGCGGGGCACCTCGGCGGCGGGGCCGACCTGCTCGATCGCCGCGGCGATCGCGGCGTCGACCGGGGGGGCGATCTGGGCGACGTCCTGACCGTAGACCTTGTAGCCGTTGTCCTGCGGCGGGTTGTGGGAGGCGGTGACCACCACGGCGGCCGCGGCGCCCAGCGCCTTCTGGGCGTAGGCGATGAGCGGGGTGGGCTGCGGTGAGGGGAACCAGCGCACCGGCAGGCCGGCGGCCGCGAAGGTGGCCACCGCGTCCCGGGCGAAGCGCTCGGAGTCGTGGCGGGCGTCGAAGCCCACGACCACACCGCGAGTCGTGGCCTCGGGCACGGTCGCGAGCAGGTACTCGGCGAGACCCCGGCTCGTACGGATCACCACGGCCCGGTTCATCCGGTTCGGTCCGGCACCGACCGCGCCGCGCAGTCCCGCGGTCCCGAAGGTCAGCGAGGTCGCGACCCGTTCCTCGAGGGCCGCTCGGTCGCCGGCGTCGAGCAGCGCCTGCAACTCCTCGCGGGTCGCCGGATCAGGGTCACCGTCGATCCAGGCGCGCGCGGCGGTGAGCAGCTCGTCGGGGATCATCGCACCTCGCTGGACGGCCTCGTCACGGGTGCCCCGCAGCGTAGGTCGCTCGCGCTCACGCGGGTACCTCGCAGCGGAGGCCGCTCGCGCTCACGCGGGTGCGTCGCAGCGCAGGCCGCTCGCGCTCACGCGGATGCGTCGCAGCGGAGGTCGCTCGCGCTCACGCGGGGACGGCCAGCACGCGACGCGCTGCGTCCTCGAGCAGCTGACGGTGGACGTCCCTGGTCACACCCACCGGTGGCAGGCGCGTGGTCAAGGTGGTCGAGTCCAGCAGCCCGTGGATGGCCAGGGCCAGCAGCCGGGCCTGGTCACCATCGAGGTCACTCCGGACCCGTGCGATCGCGTCGGCCCAGGCGTCGACGTAGCGGCGGTGGTTGCGGCGCGCCAACTCGCGGTACTCGGCGGGCAGGTGCACCAGTTCGCGCAGCAACAGCTCCAGCGCCGCCGGCCGGTCCAGCGCCAGCTCCAGGTGGGCCGCCAGCAACAGCTCCAGCGCCTGGTCGGGTGGCACGGTCCCGGCAGCGGCCACCGAGGGTGCCAACCGCTCCCAGATCCGGTCCAGCACCGCCATCAGCAGGGCGTCCTTGGACGCGAAATGCCGGTAGAGCCCGGGGCCGGAGATGCCGGCCGAGCTGCCGAGGTCGTCGACGGAGACGGCGTGGAAACCGTGCTCCACGAACAGCGCTTCGGCGGCATCCAGGACCGCGGCCCGTCGGCGGCGACCGCGGTCGGTGGGCGTGCCGTCGGCGACGCTCACAGCTCGAGGAGGTCGCCGAGCAGCGCGCGGTGGTGCTTTGGGTCGCCGAGCAGCAGCTTCGTGGACTTCGCGCGCTTGAGGTAGAGGTGCTGATCGTGCTCCCAGGTGAACCCGATGCCGCCGAAGATCTGGATCCCGTCGGCGGCGCTGCGCTCGTACACCTCGGAGCAGTAGGACTTGGCCAGGGGTGCGGCGATGGCCAGCTCGTCGCGTTCGCCGGCCGCCAGCACCCGCGCGGCGTGCATCGCCGCCGACCGGGCGGACTCGAGCTCCACCAGCATCTCGGCCAGGCGGTGCTTGATCGCCTGGAACGAGCCGATCGCCCGACCGAACTGGAACCGATCGCCGGCGTAGGCGGTGCAGGCCTGCAGCGTGTGGTCGATCCCACCGACCTGCTCCATGGCGATCGCGACCACACCGGCGGTCAGCGCCCGGTGCAGCGCCGCCATCGGTGGGCCCCCGGCGAGCCGGTCCGCCTCGGCCACCTCGACACCTGCGAACTCGATCGTGGCGAGCGGCCGCGTCAGGTCCAGCACCTCGACGGGCGTGCGGGCGATCCCGGACGCCGTAGCCGGCACGACGAACAGCTCCAGGCCGTCGTCGGTGCGAGCGGCCACGACCAGGTGGGTCGCGGCGGCGCCGTCGATCACGTAGGCGGCCGTGCCGTCGAGGCGCCAGCTGTCACCGGCGCGGCTGGCGACCACACCGGGGGCGGACAGCAGGTCGCCGGCGACATCGAGGTGGGCGAGTGCCAAGCGGGTGGTGCCGGCTGCGACCCCGGGCAGGAGCTTCGCCCGTTGCGCCTCATCGGCCCCGCCGAGGACGGCCTCGGTACCGAGCACCGCCGAGGACAGCAGCGGCACGGGGGCCAGGC
>CAYXJD010000132.1:0-9090 GCA_964465225.1 uncultured Actinomycetota bacterium | reverse complement strand
TTCGCCGAATCGCTGCTGACTCTCAGGATCGGGGCGTGATGGAAGATCTGATCCAACAGACCGACACCGACCTGGCCGTCGACTTCCTCTCCTCGTGGCCGGCCTGGTGGTTCTGGGCAGCGGCGGTGATCCTGCTGCCGGCCATGTGGCTGGTGCTGCGGCCGCAGGCCCGATCTTTGCCCCGCCGGTGGGGACGCATCCTGGTGGGGCTGCGCCTGCTGACGGTGGTCTGTTTTCTGCTGCTGATCTTCAAACCGCGCCTGGTCCTCCAGCAGAGCACGCGGTATGGCGGCCGGGTGGTCGTGGTGGTGGACAATTCCCGGTCGATGTCCACCCGCGACGTGACATCCGGGCCGACCGAACTTCTGGCTCACGCCCGCCGCCCGGGGGACAGCGACGCGTCCGGGACCCTAGGACCGGCCGGAACGCAAGACCCGCTCGAGGTACCCGCGTGCCGCCGCCTGCGACTCCGGATCCCGCACCGCGGACAGCAGGCTGTCCGCATCGGACCAGCCGAGCGGCGCACCGATCCCGAGCGTGGCTCGCACGGCATCGAGGGTCGCCCGCACGGGCAGCCGTGCCTTCGCAGACAACGCCGCGGCCAACTCATCGACCTGGCTGGTGAGCTCCTCCTCCGGCGACACCCTCGAGAGCATCCCGACCCGATGCGCTTCGGTGGCGTCGAACTCCCGGCACGTGAGCACCAGGTCGCGAGCCACCGCGGCCGGGACCTCACGCAGCAGCCGTGGCACGCCGCCCCAGGCCAGCGGGATGCCCAGATCGACCTCGGGGATCGAGAAACGTGCCGTGTCAGCCGCCACACGTAGGTCGCAGGCGAGCGCCAGGACGATCCCTCCACCGACGCAGCGGCCCTGGATCCCGGCGATGGTGACCGCATCCAACGCTTCGATGGCCGACGCGGCCCGATCGCCCGCGTCGGCCGCGTCACGCGCCGTCGCCGGATCGCCCAGCAGTCGCTCCATCGTCGACAGATCCGCACCCGCGGAGAAGTCCTGCCCCGCTCCAGCCAGGATGACGACCCGGCAGTCCTCACGGCGCTGTACCCACGTGCAGGCTGCGACCAGGGAGTCCAACAACTCCACCGAGAGTGCGTTCAGGACCTCGGGCCGGTCCAGGGTCAACCTGGCGATCGGCCCCTCCAGCGTGACGTCGAGGTGCGGGAAGGTGGGTTCACCCACGGGTGTGAGCCGGCTCCGTGGTGGTCAGCTCGGTGATGCGGTTGTGCTCGTCGACCATGACGACGGTGGGCTCGAAGGTGCGCGCCTGTGCCTCCTCGAACTCCGCGTAGCTGACGACGATGACCAGGTCCCCGGGCTGCACGAGCCGTGCCGCGGCACCGTTCAGGCACATGTCCCCGCTGCCCGCGGCACCCGGGATCACGTAGGTCTCGAGCCGTGCTCCGTTGTCGATGTCGACGACCTGGACCTTCTCGTTGGGAAGCAGGTCCGCGGCGACCATCAGGTCCTCGTCGATGGTGATCGAGCCGACGTAGTGGAGATCGGCAGCCGACACCCGGGCGTGGTGGATCTTCGACTTCATGAGCGTGCGTCGCACGTCAGCACTCCTCTGCCGGAAGGACCGTCGTCGCCGGCGAGGCCGGTCGCCGCGATCCCGAGGCGGGTGGCTACCGCGCTGGTGGCGCGGGAGACCAAGGATAGCCGCCCAGCCGATCCGGACCCCAACCTGCCGGGCTGTCAACGCGGCGGAGTGGCTGGCTCGTGGCCTCAGTGCCTCTCGAGCGCCGACGCCACCGCCGGGTGGACGATCCGCCCCTCTGCGACGTTCAGCGACCCGGTCAGCGCCTCGTGTTCGGCCTCGGTGCCGGCCCGCCCCGTGGCCACGTCGTCGACGAGCGCCGTGAGCTTGCCGATGACCGCCGCAGAGAGCGCGGCCGACGCGGTCCGCGGGAACTGCCCGGGCACGTTGGTGACGCAGTAGTGCACGATGCCGTGCTCGACGTAGGTGGGATCCGACAGCGTGGTCGGACGGGAGGTCGCGACACAGCCGCCCTGATCGATCGCGAGATCCAGGACCACCGACCCCTGTCGCATCGACGCCACCATGGACTCGGTGACCACCGTCGGTGCCAGGGCGCCGGGCACCAGGGCAGCACCGATGACGAGGTCGGCCTCCCTGACGTGTCCGGCCACCAAGGCGGGTTCGCTGGCCTGGGAGGCATCGAGCGTGCCGTCGAGCCGGTAGCGGTACAGCCGCTCGAGGTCGATGTCCACGCCGGTGACGTGGGCGCCCAGTCCCCGGGCACCTCGGGCCGCGATGGAACCGGCGACCCCGAGACCGACGACCACGACCTTGGCAGGTGGGACCCCGGCAGCTCCGCCCATCAGGGTGCCGTTGCCACCCATCGCGGCCGAGAGGTGGGCGGCCCCGAAGATCACCGCTGCACGACCAGCGACCTCCGACATCGGTGCCAGCAGCGGCAATCCGTTGGCGTCGGTGAGGGTCTCGAAGGCGTACGCCGCCACCCCACTGGTCTGCAGAGCCTCGGCCACGGCGGGCGCGGCCGCCAGGTGGAGGTAGCCGAACAACGTCAGCCCGGCACGCAGGAAGCCGAACTCCTCCGGCTGAGGCTCCTTCACCTTCACCACGACGTCGCTGGCCCACACCTCGGCGGGGTCGTCGCTGAGCGCCGCTTTGGCCCGACGGTACTCGTCGTCGGCGAACCCAGCACCACGTCCGGCCCCGGCCTGGACCACGACACGGTGACCGCGTTCGATCAGCAGGTGCACCGCCGACGGGGTGAGCGCCACCCGTCGTTCCCGGTCCTTGACCTCGGCCGGCAGTCCGACCTGTGCCTGCTCCCCCACCACGGCCTCCCGGTCCGACACCCGCCACGTTCGCAACCTAGTTGGCGGCAACGGGTGGGGTGGATCGCGCGACGGGGACCGCGGTGCGGCACTGGCAGGCCCACGGGAGCCTTCCCGGAGGCCGCGCGGTGGACGTCGGGGTGGTCAGCCGAACCCCGGGAGCGAGGTCATGAGCGACGTCATGAGCGACGTCACGAGCGACGGCGCGGCGACCGCCACCTCCGTCAACTCCTCGAGGCGCTCCTCCAGGTCGAACCGGTCGGCCAGGATCGTCAGTCCCAGGGAGATGGCGTTGAAGACCGCGTGGCCGAGGATCGGCACCATCAGGTTCCCGGTCAGGTGGTACGCCCAGGCCAGCAGGAAGCCGACGGTGAACAGCCCCACCAGGGCGAAGGGCTGCGAGGCCAGCACCTCGATGTGGATCCCGGCGAAGATGCCAGCCGACAGCACCAGCCCCACCGGCAGGTTGATCCGGTCCGCGAGCGCGCGGAAGAGCACGCCGCGGAAGATCACCTCCTCGACGAACGGCGCGACCACCACGGCCAGCAGCGCGACCAGGACGAGCGGGAGGCCACCGGCCAGGGCGTCCTGGAGGAGTTGCTGCTGCACGGGGTCCTCAACACCGACCAACACCACCACGATGATGTTCAGGAGGTAGGAGACGATCGCGACGCCGATGCCCACGGCCATCCCGAGGCCGACCATGCCCCCCGTGGTCCGGGTGGGGCCCCACAACCGGCCGAACGGCCGACCGGCGGCCAACAGCGGCAGCAGGGCGAGCCCGAACACGACCAGCTGGAGCGCCAGGCCGGCGAGCAGGTTGACGACGATCATCGTCGTCGACTCGACGGCCACCGTCTCGAGGGCATCGATCCCGGAGATGCCGAGCACGACGAGGTTGGGAGCGACGAAGATCAGCACCGAGAAGAAGGCGATCCACAACCCGTACGGCGACGGCGCCTCAGTGAGCGAGCGTCGCTGTCGTGTCCGCTGCGCTGCGGAGGAGGCCGGAGCCCCCCCAGGCGAACCGTTGGCTCCCGGTGGCGGCGGTGGCCCACCGGGCGGGGTGGACCGACCAGCGCCGTGCGGCGGTGGGGGCGGCGTGGTGCTCACGGGCGACTCCGGGTCGGTCGACGGAACGAGACGAGCAGGACGAGGAGGAGCAGGAGGACCAGCAGGACGACGGCGATACCAACGACCGCCAGGATGCCCGACCCGGGCCCGACGAGCACGTTCGAGCCTGGCCCGGTGGCCGGTCGGGCCACCTCCTCGACCGTGACCTGGGCGGCGGTCCCCACCGGTTCTCCGGTCGCATCCTCACCGACGAGCGTGAGGCGGTAGGTGCCGACGGGCACGGGCACGTCCTGCTCATCGGTGAGCCGCCAGGTCGCGGCGTGCGTGCCGGGCTCCGCAAGGCCGAGATCACGCGTCATGATCGGCCTGCCGTCAGCGTCCTCGACCTCCAGGCGCAGCAGCACGTGCTTGTTCACCTGCGTCTCGACCGTGATCGCTGCGCCGGGCCGGGTGAGCGACGGCACCGGCTCCGTCCTCGCCACCTCGAGGGGCCGCCCGCTGTCGTCGGGTGGGACGAGCTCCCAGCCGGACCCGGTCGACCTCGCCTGCCACGGACCGATCGCCCGGTCGACGATCGTCTCCCCCGCCTGGTCGACGATGCTGACGGCGCCGTCGCCGGCCCAGATGAGTTCGTCGCGAGCACCGAGGCCGACACGCACACGATCCGGCAGCTGCGGGCTGACCTCGGGGACCAGTCCCCCGTAGTACGCGGACAGGATCTGGACGTGATCGGCGCCTTCCTGGGCGCGGCCCCGCGCCCCGTACTGCCCCATGCCGACACCGTGTCCCCAGCCACGTCCGTCGAGGACCACCTCGTCATCGGTGATGGCCACCGTGAAGCGGGAGGAGGGCACGGTGGTCGGCAGCGGACGCAGCCCGTCGGCGCGACGGCTCGGGAAACGGTCGGGGAAGCGCTGCGGGGCGACCAAGGAGAGGAAGTCCCTGAGCTCGACGGCACCGACCTCGACCCTGGTCCCGTCGCGACCCGTGACCTCGAATCCGGCTGAGACGTCGTCGACCGCTGCGGTCCTTCTCACCTCGGCGACGGGGACCGTGGCGGCGAGGCGCTGACCCCGGGAGAGGAGCTCGTCGAACTCCGCTCGGCTGAACCGCACCTGCCAACGGTGGTAGGGAGAGACCGCGTCGAAGGGATCCTCGACGGCCACGAGGTAGGGGCTCGACCCGGTCGCGGGGAAGACGTCCTCGTTGGCGTAGGTCCGACCTCCAGAGGTCGAGAAGTAGCGCGCGAGGATCGGGTCGCCGTCGGGCTGCTGCAGCACCTCGCCGGCCGTGGCGGCGACCGCCTCGGCCCAGCGCTCACCGCCGTCGAGGACGACCTCGGCGCCGTTGAACACCTGGCAGGCGGTGGTGGCACAGATGTCGAAGCCATCGTGGACGCCGCGTTCGGCGGACCACCAGGCGTAGGTCCGTGCCGCCACGGCCTGGGCCTTGAGGGCTTCCAGCGGCCACCGGCTGGGCATCTCGGCGATGCCGGCGACGTAGCGTTCCCTGCCCAGTTCGTTGACGATCTGGCCGTCCGCCGACAGCTCGATCGTGTCGTGGTAGCGGGTGCCGTCCACGGTGATGAGCCCGTCCTGGCCACCGACGAGGCGGACCGGCCCATCGAGGGTCACCACCCCGTCGACGGGGGTGTCTGCCCGGCCGGCGGCGGGCGGGAGGGCGACCGTGACGACCAGGACGAGCATGGCGAGTGACCACGCACCGGGGATCCGCCACACGGCCCCCCTCGCGCGCACGGACCGCACGGCGCGCTCAGGCATCGACGTGCGTGTCGGGCACCCGTTCGATATCGGCGCCCAGCGATCTGAGCCGTGGCACGAGGTGGGCGTACCCCCGGTCGATGTGGTGGACGTCGCGGACGATCGTCTCCCCATCGGCGACGAGCCCCGCCATCACCCCTGCGGCGCCCGCCCGGACGTCCAGGCCGGCGAGGGTGGCACCATGCAGCCGAGCCGGGCCGCGGATCAGGGCATGGTGTCCGTCCACCTCGACGTCAGCGCCCATGCGTGCGAGCTCCCGAACGAAGGAGAACCTCGATTCGAAGACGTTCTCCGTGCACCGGCTGGTGCCGCGCGCCTGCGTCAACAGCACCATCAGCTGCGGCTGCAGGTCGGTCGGGAACCCCGGGTAGGGCAGGGTGACGACGTCGACGGCGTCGAGCCCGTCGGCCTTGATCCTGAGCGAGGAGGCCCCCTCCTCCACCAGCATCCCGATCCCCCTGAGCTTGATCAGCGGCAACGTGAGGTCGCCCGGTCGGACCCGTTCGATCACCAGGTCGCCACCGGTCACCGCAGCCGCCATGGCGTAGGTGCCGGCCTCGATCCGGTCCGGACAGGTCTCCCAGGCGACGCCGCGCAGTCGCTCCACGCCTTCGATCTCCACCCGGGGCGCCCCGATGCCGTCGATCCGCGCCCCCATCGAGGCCAGCATGCGACACAGGTCCTGGATCTCCGGCTCACGGGCGGCGTTCTCGATCACCGTGGTCCCGGACGCCAAGGTGGCCGCCATGATCAGGTTCTCGGTCGCACCGACCGATGGGAAGTCCAGCGTGAGCATGGCGCCGTGGAGTTCGGGCGCGACGACCTCGACGCCGGTGTCGTGCTGCCGGACCTCGGCGCCCATCGCCTGGAGACCTCTGAGGTGCAGATCGATCGAGCGCGCCCCGATGCGGTCACCACCGGGCAGGGCCAGGCGGGCCCGCCCAACGCGGGCGACCAGCGGTCCCAGCGTGGACAGCGAGGCCCGGATGCGGGTGACGGCGTCCTCGGGGGCGTGCCACGAGGGTTCGCCGGCCTGGAGACGGCAGCGCTGATGCTCGGGATCGAGGTCGACGTCGACACCGAGCCCGCGGAGCACATCGGCCATCACCGGCACGTCAGCGATCGCCGGGACCTCGCTGAGATCGATCGGCTCCTCGGTCAACAACGAGGCAGCCATCAACTTGAGCGCGGAGTTCTTCGCGCCGGAGAGCCGCACCGTGCCGTGGAGCGCAGCACCGCCCCTGACGCGGAAGGCATCAGCGGGAGGCAGCGGCCGGGAAGTGAGAGCCATCTCCAGAGCCTACCCAGCGGCCGGCTGTCCCCCGGTGCGGTCGTTCGTCCAGGAGGAGCAGCCAGCCGGTTCACCCGGTGTGGGCCGTCTCCGTACTGGTCGCGACCTGGATCCGCAGCTGGTGCTTGCGCAGGGAGACACGGTGGGCCTCGGCCTCGGTGTCGCCGGCGCTCTCGAGCCGTTGCTGGGCCTGCTCGGCCCTGGCCCGAGCCCGCCCGAGATCGATGTCGTCGGCACGTTCGGCGATGTCAGCCAGCACGATGACCGTGCCGTCGCCGCCCACGAACAGCACGCCCTTGTGGACGGCGACACGCTCCCTGACACCGTCGGCCATCGTCAGGCGCAGGGAGCCCACATCCAGCGCGATCAGCGCGGGGGCATGGCCGGGCAGGACGCCGATCTCGCCCTCCACACCGCGCGCGTACAGCTCACGCGCATCGCCGGAGAGCACGTGCCCCTCGGCGGACACCACCTCGACAGGCATGGTCGCGTCCGACATCACTTCGCCAGCTCCGCAGCCTTGCGGTGCACGTCATCCATATCACCGGCGTAGAGGAAGGCCTGCTCGGGCACCTCGTCGAGGTCGCCCTCGACCAGCGCCTTGAAGCCCTCGATCGTGGCCTCGACGGGCACGTAGACCCCGGGGTTGCCGGTGAACTGCTCGGCGACGTAGAAGTTCTGGCTGAAGAACCGCTGCGCCTTGCGAGCCCGGCTGACCACGACCTTGTCCTCCTCGGAGAGCTCGTCGATCCCGAGGATGGCGATGATGTCCTGCAGGTCCTTGTAGCGCTGCAGCACCTCCTGCACCCCGGTCGCGACGTCGTAGTGCTCCTGCCCGACGATGGCCGGGTCGAGGATGCGCGAGGTCGAGTCCAGCGGGTCGACGGCCGGGTAGATACCGAGCGAGGCGATGTCACGGCTGAGCACGGTCTGCGCATCGAGGTGGGCGAAGGTCGTGTGCGGTGCGGGGTCGGTGATGTCATCCGCTGGCACGTAGACGGCCTGCAGCGAGGTGATGGAACGACCCTTGGTCGAGGTGATCCGCTCCTGCAGCTGGCCCATCTCGTTGCTCAGGGTCGGCTGGTAGCCGACCGCCGAGGGCATGCGGCCGAGCAGGGTCGACACCTCGGAACCGGCCTGGACGAACCGGAAGACGTTGTCGATGAACAGCAGGACGTCCTGACGCATCTCATCACGGAAGTACTCCGCCATGGTGAGCGCGGACAACGCGACCCTGAGCCGCACGCCCGGCGGCTCGTCCATCTGCCCGTAGACCAACGCCGCCTTCTCGAGGACGCCGGACTCCTCCATCTCGAGCTTCAGGTCGGTGCCCTCACGGGTGCGTTCGCCGACGCCGGCGAACACCGACACCCCGCCGTGCTGCTGAGCGACACGGTTGATCATCTCCTGGATGACCACCGTCTTGCCGACGCCCGCACCACCGAACATCCCGATCTTCCCACCCTGCACGTAGGGCTCGATCAGGTCGATGATCTTGATGCCCGTCTCGAACATCACCGACTGCGGCTCGAGCTCGTCGAAAGGAGGGGGGTCCCGGTGGATCGCCCAGCGGGTGTCCGCGTCGATCTGGCTGGCCTCCACGTCGAGTGGCTCACCGAGCACGTTGTAGATGTGTCCGAGCGTTCCGGGTCCCACCGGGACGGTGATCGGGCCACCGGTGTTGAGGACCGATGCCCCCCGAACGACGCCGTCGGTGGGCTGCATGCACACCGCACGCACCCGGCGATCCCCGAGGTGCTGAGCGACCTCCGCGGTGATGGTGAAGGTCTGCCCCTGCTCCTCGCGTTCGAAGGTCAGCGCGGTGTTGATGTCGGGCAGGTCCCCGGCGGGGAACTCCACGTCGACGACCGGGCCGATGACGCGGATGATGCGACCGTCGGCGGATGCGGTGGCCATGTTCGGCTCCTTGGGCGTCAGCGCTGCGGGGGGTGGGTCTCGCTCCGGCAGGCGCTCGTCGTGCGGTGGTCGGTGGGACGGGCTGGTGGACAGGTGTGGCGGCCTCAGCCGAGGGCTTCGGCGCCACCGACGATCTCGGAGATCTCGGTGGTGATCTGCTCCTGGCGGGCCTGGTTCATGA
>CAYXJD010000131.1:0-9098 GCA_964465225.1 uncultured Actinomycetota bacterium | reverse complement strand
CTTTATGGGTGTAGGTATGTCAAGCTCGACCTTCCCTTGGCCATCGCGGTGCTGGCCGCCACGGGCCAGGTCCCGATCACGGCGGCGACGCGGGCCTGGGCGTGTGGGGAGCTCGGTCTCGACGGCACGGTGCGGACGGTGACGGGGCAGCTGCCCCTGGTGGCCGGCGCCCGCACGCTCGGCGCCACGGAGTTGCTGGTGCCGGCAACCGGGGCTGCGGAGGCAGCGCTGGTCGAGGGGATCCGCCCGATCCCGGTCGCCGATCTCACCGAGGTGGTCAGCGTCCTCGCTGGACACCACCGTCCCCCTGCGCCCCGACCCCTGCCTGCGTGTCCCGGGGCGCCGACCCCCGACCTCGCGGACGTCCGCGGCCAGCAGCTGGCGCGCCGAGCGGTCGAGGTGGCTGCGGCCGGAGGGCACCATCTGCTGCTGACCGGCCCGCCCGGCTGCGGCAAGACCATGCTCGCCGAGCGGCTCCACGGGCTCCTGCCCGACCTCACCGCTGACGAAGCCGTCGAGGTGGCGGCGATCCACTCGCTGGCCGGGGAGCGCAGGGCCGACGACCCGCTACGGGTGCGGCCACCGTTGCGGGCCCCGCACCGGATCGTCTCAGCGGCGGCACTGGTCGGCGGCGGGTCGGGCCTGCCCCGCCCGGGCGAGATCTCCCTGGCGCATCGGGGGGTCCTGGCGATGGACGAGCTGCTCGAGATCCCACGGGGGATCCTCGACGCGCTCCGCCAGCCCCTGGAGCGGGGTGAGGTCGTGCTGAGCCGGGCACGGGCTCGGGTCAGCTATCCCGCCGAGGTGCTGCTGGTCGCTGCCGCCAACCCGTGCCCCTGTGGGCACCTGGGGGACACGCGCCGGGCCTGCACCTGCCGGCCCGACCGGATCGAGCGGTACCGCTCCCGACTCTCCGGGCCGCTGCTGGACCGGCTCGACCTCCAGGTGGCGTTGCGGCCGTTGGAGCGCTCGGAGCTGCTCGAGGACCGCCCGGCAGAGGGCACCGCCGCCGTGGCACGGCGGGTCGTCGCGGCTCGACGCCTCGCCGCCGAACGGTGGGGCCAGGGACGGTTGAACCGCGACGCCGAGGTGACCGACCTGCAGGCGACCGTGACGGCCACGGCACGCTCGCGGCTCGCGCTGACGCTCCACGGCCTGGGTGGCTCGGCACGGGCCTTCGACCGCACGCTGCGCGTGGCCAGGACCGTCGCCGATCTGGCCGACAGCGAGGTGGTGCTGCCGGTGCACGTGGAGGAGGCCGTCGCCTACCGCCTGCCACCGGTGCAGGAGTCGGTGTGAGCACGGATCCGCTCGCAGCGCTGACCCGCGAGGTGCGGCCGCTCGTCGCCCACGGGAGCGATGCCGCGACCGTGGCCGCTCTGCTGGCCTGGTCGGTGCGTCCCCGGCGGACGCTCGAGGGGCTGCGGCGCACGCTGGCAGCGCAGGGCGTGCTGGCGGGCGATCTGGCCGAGCGACTCCGGGCGGAGGTGCTGAGCGGGGTCGATGGTGATGACACGACGGCCGCACGCCGGTTGCTCCCGCCGTGGCGTCGTCGGGGTTGCCGGCTGAGCGTGGTCGGCGATCCGGGCTATCCGCAACGGTTGGCCGAGGACTGGCCGGCGACCGATGGGCCCGTGCTGCTGGCGACCGTCGGGGCGCCGCCACCGTCGGTGCCCACGGTGGCCATCGTGGGGTCTCGGACCGCGACGTCCTACGGCGTGGGGATCGCCGCGTGGCTGGCCGAAGCCGCCTCGGCGGCGGGAGTGCACGTGGTCTCCGGCGGCGCGCTCGGTATCGATGCGGCCGCGCACCGGGCGGCGTTGGAAGGCCCGGGCGGTACCAGCGTGGTCCTCGGCTGTGGGCACGACGTGGCGTACCCGAGGCCCCACGCGCGGCCGGGTGGCCTGTTCGAGCAGGTCCGATCGGCCGGCGGCGGTCTCGTCTCTGAGCAGCTGCCGTGGGTACCACCGAAGGCAGGGATCGTGCGGGCCCGCAACCGCATCGTGGCAGGACTCGCGGATGCTGTGGTCGTGGTCGAGGGTGCTGCACGTTCAGGGTCGCTGCTGACCGCGACGGCCGCCCTGGAGCGGGGCAGGGCGGTGCTCGCGGTGCCCGGCGACATCCGACGCCCCGGTTCCGCCGCGCCGAACCGCCTCCTGAGCGAGGGGGCAGGCACCTGTACGGACCCCTCGGAGCTGCTCGACGCTCTGCCACCGGCCGGTGGTCGCAACGAGGTGGCGGTGCCGGCGGCACCGGAGGTCGAGGGCGACGCCGTGACGGTGCTGCCGAGCGCCGTGCGCCGAGCCTTGGCGACCGCCTGGCCACGCGCGGTCGCCCGCGACGAACTGATCGCGCGTGGTGGCCGATCCCCGGGAGAGGTGCTCGCTGCGCTGACCCGGGCACAGCTCGCCGGTGAGGTGGCCGAACGCGCCGACGGGTTCGTCCTGCGTCGCCAGCCTGCTGCCGTGCCACGATGATGTGCATCGCTTGACTTCCGGCACGCCAGCGCTCAGGCTCAACAGATGACTGTCGCCGCGTCTCCCAGCAGGTCGGCTGCGCCGTGCGTACCTCGATGAGCAGCTCGAAGGATGCGAGCTCGCCGTCCGAGGCCTCATCGTCCGAGGCCTCGCCGTCCGACGCGTCTGCATCCGGCACGTTGCCGCCGGCGTGGTCGGAGGCGATCGCCCTGCTGGTCGATCACATCGGCAGCGAGCTCGGCCGACGTGAGAACACGGTGCACGCGTACCGGCGGGACGCCGAGGACGTGGCGCGGACCTGTACGGCGTGGGGGCTCGTGCGCCCGGACCAGGTGGATCTGCCGGTCCTGCGCCGCTACCTCGCCGCGCTGCACACCCGCGGCTACGCCCGTAGCACCGCGGCGCGGCGCGCCTCGACGTTGCGGACCTGGTTCGGACTCCTGGCCCGCCGCGGCGTCGTGCGGCGTGACCCCGCAGCGATGCTGGCCACCCCCAAGCAGGGTCGGCAGCTGCCGCGGGTGTTGCGCGTCGACCAGGTGGACGCACTCCTCGCGGCCGCCGGAGGCTCGGCACCCGTCGAGCTCCGCGACCGGGCGTTGCTCGAGCTCCTCTACGCCTCCGGTGGCCGCATCGGGGAGGTCTGCCCGATGACGCTCGGTGCCATCGATCTCGCCCAGCAGCAGCTTCGTCTGCTGGGCAAGGGTGGCAAGGAGCGGATCGTGCCCATCGGTGATCCGGCGGTCGATGCGCTGCGCCGCTACCTCGGGGCCGGACGACCGTTGTTGCTCGATGGCGCTGCGGCCACCGGGGCAGGGGCCGCCAGTGCCACCGCGATGCCGACGCCGGTCACCGACGCCGTGTTCGTGACCGCCCGCGGGGCCCCGCTGGGGGTGCGCGAAGCGCGGGAGGTGGTCGTGCGGACCGCCCGGCGGGCAGGTCTCGGCCACGTGACCCCGCACACGCTCCGCCACAGCGTCGCCACCCATCTCCTGGAGCGGGGCGCCGATCTCCGGCAGGTCCAGGAGCTGCTCGGTCACGCCTCGCTGGTGACGACCCAGCGCTACACGCACCTCTCCCGCGGACAGCTGCGCGAGATCCACACTGCGGCGCATCCCCGTGCGCGCGCACGTGCCACCGGCCAGGCCGCGGGCGGCTCCGGTACGGTGCGCGGGCCTGGCTAGGCTCGGCGCCGGGGCGCCGTGTGCGGCCGGTCCGGCACACCGATGGTGAGGGGTCCGAGGTGAGCACCACCGCGATCACCGAACGCGAGGTGGCGCAACTGTGGGCGCAGTACGCCAAGGACCGCGCGACCGAGACGCGGGAGCGGCTGATCATCCACTACGCACCGCTGGTCAAGTACGTCGCCGGCCGTGTGGCGGTGGGTATGCCGGCGCACGTCGAGCACGCCGATCTGGTCAGCTACGGCATCTTCGGGTTGATGGACGCCATCGACAAGTTCGAGCCGGGCCGCGGCTTCAAGTTCGAGACCTACGCGGTGTCCCGTATCCGTGGCGCGATCATCGACGAGTTACGCAGTATCGACTGGGTGCCGCGCTCGGTGCGGACGCGTTCCCGTCAGGTCGAGACGGCCATGCAGGCCCTCGAGTCGACGCTCAAGCGCAGTCCCACCGACGAGGAGCTCGCCGAGGAGCTCGGCTGGACCGTCGACGAACTCCAGGACACCCTGGCCCGCATGTCGATGACCTCGATCGCCGCGCTGGATGAGGTCCTCGACGTCGGCGACGGGGACCGGATCACCCTGGTCGACACCCTCCAGGACCTCACCGCCGTCCTGCCCGAGGAGACCATGGACGACGCGGAGACCAAGCGTCTGCTGCGCGCCACCCTGACCCGACTCACCGAGCGGGAGCAGACGGTGCTCGGGCTGTACTACTTCGAGGGGATGACCCTCGCGCAGATCGGTGATGTGCTCGGCGTGACCGAGTCACGGATCTGTCAGATCCACACCAAGGCGGTGCTCAGCCTGCGGACCAAGCTCGGTGAACTGATCCGCGGCTGAGGACGTGGGGACGGCCGACCCGGGACCCGAAGTGGAGGGTCCTCGGTGGCAGGTGCCGCGCACGGCCGCGCGCGATGAAGCCGACGCTGGAGGTCGCCGGCGTCCACAGCTCGAACGGTGACCGATCACCTCTGCCTCGTCGGTCGACGTAGGGTGGCCCGCGACCGGACCCGGGGGCGGGGAGGTGTGCCGTGCCCCGAGCCGTGCTGCGTGTGGTGCCCCGTGGCGCGCCGATGGCGGTGCTCCGGCGGCTGTCGCTGGTCCTGCTCCTGGTGACCTGCTGCACGGTCACCGGGCCGATCGTTGCGTTGTCGCCGGCATCGGCCTCACCGCTCAGTGACGGCCTCGTCGCCGAGCCGCACGTGCCCGGGTGGGCAGCGGACCTCGGGCTGCGCGTCACCTACGCGTCTCCGGCCCCGGGCCGGATCCTGCGCGCCTTCGACCCACCGCGTACCGCCTTCGGGGGCGGGCATCGCGGGGTCGACCTCGGGCTCGCTCCCGGGGCCTGGGTCCGTGCCGCCGGCAGCGGCCGGGTCACCTTCGCCGGATCGGTCGCCGGCCGGCGCTGGGTGAGCATCGCCCACCCCGACGGCCACGTGACGACCTACGGCCCGTTGGCGGCCGTGGTGGTCCGCGCGGGGCAGCAGGTCCGACGCGGCGATCGGCTGGCGGTCCTCGCCGGTGGCGGTCACGGGTCGGGAGCAAGCGACACGGGCCTGCACTGGGGGGCGCGTGATGCCACGGGCGCCTACGTGGACCCGCTCGGGCTGCTCGGTGGGGATCCACGTCGGCCGTCGTTGCTCGGCCAGGGGCAGTGGGCCGGCACCGACCTCGCGGTCACGCCGTACGAACCGTGGTCCGGAGGGACCATGTCCGGGGTGTTCACCGCGAGCAGCCCGGTGGCGCAGCGGCCCGGCTTCGCCGTCCCACCCAACCCCAACCACCTGGTCCTACTCCCCGGGCTGGCCACCGATTCGCGCGCCGAGGTCCTCGATCCCACCGACCTCGGCTACGACCTCCGGAGCGTGACGGCGTTCTCCTACGCCGGTCGGTCCGCGACCTCGGGCGCAGCGGACGATCCGCGTCGCGACCAGCTGCCCTACGGCCCACAACACACCTGGGACGGCCCCGGGCCGGCGGCGGCCAGACTGGCCGAGCAGCTGCGGGCGCAGGCGGCGCGGGAGCCCGGACGCGCCGTCGATCTCATCGGCCACTCGATGGGGGGCGTGGTGATCTGGCGGTACCTGGTCGAGCACCACGATGCCTACGACCGCAGCCTGCCACCGATCGGGCAGGTGATCACGATCAACTCCCCGCTGCGTGGCTCCGATCTCGCGGTCATCGGTGAGGTGCTCAGCGAGGAGGTGCTGTTCGGCACCGTCGCCGAGGATGCGCAGCGTGCCTTCGGTGACCGAGGTGTGCGGCTGCCGCTCGATGCGCCCGCCATCGGTCAGCTCGCCAGTGGGAGCGACCAACTACTCGCTCTGACCGAGGCATGGGAGTACGCCCTCGATGCGGGACCGGCTGGTCCACTGGCCATGGGAACGCGGTTCTTGACGATCGGTGGGAGCCGCGACGTGGTCGTCACCCCGCACCGGGCCCGCCACCCGGCCTCTGCCCACAGCACGCACGGGCTCGGGGGCCACGTCGAGAGCGATGGTGAGGTGGTGGTCGAGCACCGGGTGCTCCCCGGCGGCCACAGCAGCGTCCTGGAGACCGAGGCGGTGCGGGAGGTCGCATGGCGGTTCCTGGCCGGCGAGGAGGTCGTCACGAGCCCCGGACACGCGGGCACGATCGTCGGTGGTGAGCTCGGCAACGCCGCGGCCACCGCCGCGCGTGCGGTGCACCTGTGGGGTCTGTGGCGCGGACCTTTCAGCCGTCGCGCACCGTTGCCGGACGTCGCTCCCCGGTCGAGCGCCGACGGGACTGGCCAGCCCCGGCTCGGCCGATGACCCCGTCCCGTCCCGGCCGATCGGCCCCGGGGTGGCGCCTGGCCCCGCCGCCACGGACCGTCGATCGTGGCGGGTGGATGGCTGCGCTACGCTGCCCGCGCAGGTCCGGCCGTGCTGGTCGGACCTCTTGCCGTGGCAGGACGCCGATCGAGTGGACCGGCGCGTTGCCGCAGCGCGACCGAACGGGCCACCGGGAACCTCCGGGCGGACCCGACTCCACCTTGGAACCCATCACACACGTCCGTCGACGGGCGGCCCCGGTGCCTCGCACACCCGCGAGGTGGGTCGTGTCCAGGGCTCGCGTTATCGCGAGCAGCTGGCCCCGGAGGACACGGGCGGAGGTCCAACCGAACCCTGCAGGAGGAACGCAGTGGCCGTCACCAGTATGCGCCAGCTGCTCGAGGCCGGTGTCCACTTCGGACACCAGACCCGGCGCTGGAACCCCAAGATGCGTCGTTTCATCTACGGCGAGCGGGGCGGGATCTACGTCATCGATCTGCGCCAGACCGTCCGTGCCATCGAGCAGGCCTACAGCTTCACCCGCGATCTCGTCGCCAAGGGTGGCACGGTGCTCTTCGTCGGGACCAAGAAGCAGGCCCAGGAGACGATCGAGTACCAGGCAACGCGCGTCGGCATGCCCTACGTCACCGAACGGTGGATGGGCGGCATGCTCACCAACTTCCAGACCATCAAGGGCCGTGTGGCGCGTCTGAAGGAGCTGGAGGCCATGGAGGCCTCGGGCACCTTCCAGCTCCTGCCGAAGAAGGAGGTGCTCCAGCTCGAGCGTGAGCGGGAGAAGCTCCAGACCAACCTCGGCGGCATCCGCGAGATGCAGAAGCTCCCCGACGCCGTGTGGGTCGTTGACACCGTGATCGAGGAGATCGCGGTCAAGGAAGCAAACCGTCTCAACATCCCGGTGGTCGGCATCCTCGACACCAACTGCGACCCGGACGTGGTGCAGTACCCGGTCCCGGGCAACGACGACGCGATCCGCAGCTCTGCGCTGCTGACCCGCATCATCGCCGATGCCTGCGCCGACGGCCTCCTGCTCCGCGCGTCGAGGTCGCCCGACGAGGAGCTCCGCGAGCAGGCGCTCAAGGCCACCGAGTCCGCCGACAGCGGCATCGCAGCCGCCGAACCGAAGGCTGAGTGGGAGATCGAGCTCGAGCGTCAGCAGGCGGCCGAGCAGGCCACCCGTGCCGCTGGCGACGAAGCTCCCGCTGCTGCGCCGCCGGCCGAGCCGGCTGCGCCGCCGGCCGAGCCGGCTGCGCCGCCTGCGGAGCCCGCTGCGCCGCCGGCCGAGCCCGCTGCGCCGCCGGCCGAGCCCGCAGCGAAGCCAGCCGAGCCCTCGGACACCGAACAGGGCTGAGCACGTCCGTGGCCGGTCGGTGCGTGCACCGGCCGGCCCTGCGCCGCCGCACGGGCGCATCACCCCGTCGCCCGCAGTACGCCGGGCCAGATCCAGGAGGACCCCATGGCGATCACCGCCGCCGACGTCAAGCAGCTCCGTGAGCTGACCAACGCCCCCATGATGGCCTGCAAGCAAGCCCTCGTCGACGCCGACGGGGACCTGGAGAAGGCCGCGGAACTGGTGCGCGAGCGCACCGGCGCCAAGATGGATGCCCGTGCGGCTGACCGCACCGCCGCTGAGGGCCTGGTCCACACCTACCTGCACACCCCGAGCCCGGGGATGCCGGCCAAGGTCGGTGTCCTGCTGCAGCTGTCCTGCGAGACCGACTTCGTGGCCAAGGCCGACGCCGTGCAGAAGCTCGCCAAGGACCTGGCGATGCACATCGCGGCGTCCAAGCCGCTGGTCGTCACCGAGGAGCAGGTGGATCCCGCGCTACTCGAGAAGGAGCGTGAGTTCGCCCGCAAGGAAGCGGTCGAGCAGGGCAAGCCCGATCACATCGTCGACCGGATCGTCGACGGCAAGGTCAAGAAGGTCTTCGAGGACTGGGTCCTGCTGAACCAGGCCTTCGCGCTCGACCCCGACAAGACGGTCGCGCAGGCGATCAGCGAGGTCCAGGCGGTCGTCGGAGAGAAGCTCGAGGTCGCCCGCTTCGCGCGTTTCGAGGTGGGTGCCTGAGCCGAACGGTCAGCCACGGCGACCACCGGGCCCGTCCCCTTCGAGGGGGCGGGCCCGCCGCCGTGACGACGCTAGGCTCCTATGGACCGCCCGCCGGGCGTCCCACGGCAGCATCGGGGCTCGGGCTGGCACGCCGATGCACACCTGACGACGAGGTACAGCGTGACCCACCGGACCCCTCTCTCCCGGGTGCTGCTGAAGCTCTCGGGCGAGGCCTTCTCCGATCCGGACGTCAAGGGTGGGATCGACCCGCGCATCGTCAGCCAGGTCGCGCGCGAGATCGGCGAACTGCAGGCCAGCGACGGCACGCAGATCGGGATCGTCGTCGGCGGGGGCAACATCTTCCGGGGCAACTCCCCATCGGCATCCGGGATGGACCGCTCCTCCGCCGATCACATGGGCATGCTGGCCACCGTGATCAACGCACTCGCCCTACAGGATGCGTTGGAGAAGGAGGGGGTCGGGACGCGCGTGCAGACCGCCGTGGCGATGCAGGAGCTGGCCGAGCCCTACATCCGCCGCCGCGCCGTCCGCCACCTCGAGAAGGGGCGGGTCGTGATCTT
>CAYXJD010000130.1:0-9152 GCA_964465225.1 uncultured Actinomycetota bacterium | reverse complement strand
GCACCCCCCTGCTCGGTGGCGAGCGTCACCACGAAAGGGGGGCTGAGTGCGGAGACCAGCAGGAGGGTCCGTGCGACGACGAAGCGGCGGAACGGGGCGTCGTCGCGCAGCAGGGTCACGGCCCGGGACGTCGCGCCGCCGTCATCGCCGGACGCCTCCTGCTCGCCCGGCGCCTCCTGGACCCGGGCGAACACCGCGGCTGCGAGGACCCAGGCGGCGGCGGCGCCGGCCAGGAGCCAGGCGAAGGTGGCGGGGGCCGCATCCTGGCCGCCGAACAGCCGCAGCCCCAGCCCGACGGTGATCGCGGCGACGCCGGCGCCGATGGTGGCGTAGCCGGTGATCTGGCCCCGGGTGCCCTTGGGCAGCGTGCGCCCGAGTACGTCCTTCGAGGCGATGGAGGACAGCGAACGTGCCAGGCTGAACAGGGCCAGCACCACCAGCAGCGCGATACCGGCGACGAGCCCCTCCAGCGTGGCCGCGATCAGGGCCATGCCAGCCACCGCACCCGCCTGGAGCAGCGCGCCCAGCACCCACACCCACTTGCGGATGGCCTGGCGCCGCACCCAGGGCACCAGCGCCGCCTGGGGCAGCATGGACCCGGACTCCCGGATGGGTACCAGCAGTCCGGCGAGGCTGGCCGGTGCCCCGAGCGCGGCCAGGAGCCAGCTGAGCACGGTCTTGGCGTCGACGACCAGGTCACCGACCTTCTGCAGCGTCCTCGCGAGGACCTGACGGCCCGCGTTGCCGGGCACCGCCTCCGCGACGTCGTTGTCGAGTTCCCCTCGACCGTGGTCCTCGTCCTCGTCCACGAGGACGGCGTAGAGCCGTTCCGCGGCACTGTGCCGCTCCTGATCGTCGGTCATGGTGCGCTCCGCTCCACGGTTGCGGGGATCGCGTCGCGTCCCGCAGGGTCGACGGGGTGCTCGAGCTGCCGGGCCATCGCCAGGTCGCAGCCGTCGTGGACCAGGATGCCGATCCTGCGGTGCGTCGCGCCGTTCATCTGTCGCCGCGATCGCGGAGCCCCGCCATGGCGCGGCTGGCGTCCAGCACCGCGAGGACGGGCAGCGGGTCCATCTCCTGCTGCAGCACGTAGGTGGTCAACTCGTCCCGCACCAGCGCCCGCAGCTCGTCGGGATCCCACGGCTTGGTGACGTAGTGGTCGAGCCCCGCCTCGTTGACCGCGCGGATCGTGTCCTGCTGGTCCGCCTGCCCCGTGATCAGGACCTTGCGGCTGCGGCCGTGGTCGTCGTCCCGGCACAACTCGATCAGGAAGTCCACGCCCGTGGTCCCGGGCAGCCGGTGATCGGCCAGCACCAGGGCCAGGGAGGCGCCATCGCGTTGGAGCTCCGCCAGCACCTCCCGGGCGTCCGCCACGTCCTCGGCGGCCTCGACCCGGATCGTGTCGGCGAAGGGATCGAGGTCGCGCACGATCGCATCGCGGACCTCGGGTTCGTCCTCGAGTACCAGTACGGCCAGCTGCACGTCGTTGCCTTTCCTGTGGTCAGGCCACCGGCAGGCGCACGGCCGCGACCGTGCGCCCCGGCTCGGAGCTCACGCTGATCGTGCCACCGTGGCTGTGGATGATGCGTTGGCTGATGGCCAGGCCGAGCCCGAGCCCGTAGCGGATCCGGCCGTGCTTGGTGGTGAAGCGGGGCTCGAAGAGGCGGGGGAGGACCTCGGCGTCGATCCCCGGTCCGTCGTCGATCACCTCCACCACGACCTCGTCGTCCTCGTGGCGGGTGACGATCTCGAGGCGCCCGTGGCCCTCCATCGCGTCGACGGCGTTCAGCACCAGGTTGGTCCAGACCTGCCCCAGCGGCCCCGGATGCCCCTCGATCGTCGGCAGGTCCGCCGCGTCGCGCCGGTCGAGCTCGATGCCGTCGAGGCGGTGGGCGACGAGCTGCAGGGCATCGTCGATCGTGGTCCTGACGTCGAGGTCATCCACGACGGCCTCGCCCGGGCGGGCGTAGCTCTTCAGGCTGTCGACCAGGTCGGTGATGCGCCGGGTGCCGAGCGTGAGGTTGCGCAGCGCGCCGCCGAGTTCGGCAGCGACGACGAGCTCCTCGAGCTCGGCCGGCGCGAGCCCGCTGACCAGTGCCGAGATGCGCTCCGGATCGTCGACACCGGCGCTGACGAGCCGACGGGCGAGCTGCTCCGAGCCAAGCAGGGTGGTGAGTTCGCGGCGGAGCTGTCGCTGACGTGCGGTGCCCAGTGGCGAGCGTTCCCGGGCTGCCCCCATCACCTCGTCGAGGACGCTGCCGCGGGGGTGACCCGCTAGCAACCGGGCGAGGTCGTCGGCGACGAAGGTGGCGGCGCGTGCGACGGCGGCCGCCGGGTTGTTGAGCTCGTGCGCCACCCCGGCAGACAGTTCGCCCAGGGTGGCCATCCGCGCCGATTCGACGAGTTCCAGCCGGGCACCTTCGAGCTGCTCCAGGGCGGTGGCAAGCTGTTGTCGCTCGCGCTCGAGCTCGGTGTTGAGTCGGACCTTCTCCACCTGGAGCTGCTCCGAGCGGCGTAGCCGCGCCGCCAGTGCCCGTGCCGTGGCGGCAGCCGTGATCGCACCGACCTCGGGCTCGACCGCCAGGGCGTGCTCGAGCTGTTCGAGGCTGATGTGGATCAGCTCGACGTCGCTGGTCGCCCGCGCGGTGAAGAAGGCCTGTCGCTGCTGGGTGAGCGACAGCAAGCCGACGACCGGGCCGGTGGAGGCGTGGTGCAACCGCAGTTCGCCGATCTCGCTGGCACGGTCCAATGCCACGGAGCCACTGAGCACGACGAACAAGCCATCGACACCCGTGCCCTGGTGGGTCAGTCGGGTCCCTGCCGCCAGCCGGAGCCGGGGTCGGGTCCCGAGTGCCCGATCCAGCGCGGTGACCAGGCGGCCGGCCAGCGCCGCCTCGTCGAGCTCGAGCTGCTGGAGCAGGGTGCTCGCAGGGAGGCCCTCGGGCAGCGCGTCCGCCTCCAGAGCGGGCAGCCGCGGATCATCGGGGGCCCGGGGCCGCAGCCAGCGCCCGAGCTGCGCGCGGACGTGGGTGCCGAGCCAGCCCGGAGACCAGGGCACGGCGACCACCGCGGCCAGCTCGTCGGCATCCACCGAGCGACTCAGGTCGTCGTGCCGGGCTCGTTCGGTCACCAGGATCGTCGTCGCGGTCCGCGCGTGCGGGTCCGTGGTCAGGGTGGCGATGCGCTTGTCCACCGAGGTCCCGTCGTCGAGCAGGCAGACCAGGCCGAGGACCGTGTCGTCGGGGAGTGTGCGCGCCACCGACAGCGCATCGACACCCGTGTGGACCGTGGCCAGGTCGTCGAGCTCGTCCACGAGCTCGCGGGTGAGGGCGTCGCGGACCGCGCCCTCGGGGCCGGCGACGAGCACCGCCAGCGCGGTCGGGCCCGTCACAGCAGGCCCAGCCACGTCCACCAGGTCGGCATCACGAACGACAGCAGGGCGAAGGCGACCCCGGCGATGACCAGCCCCGTGAAGATCATGGCGGACTGCGGGACCTCACCGGTCGCGTAGGCGATGGCGTTCGGTGGCGTGCTGATGGGCAGCGACATGGCGAGCCCGCAGGCCAACGCGACCAACACGGCCACCAGGGCCGCGTTCATCGACAGGCCGACCGCCAGGCTCAGGGCGAGCGGGATGAGCAGGTTCGAGGCCGCCGAGGACGAGATGACCGTGGACATCGCGAGCCCGGCCAGGACCAGCAGAGCCAGCAGCCCCGTGGCGGGCAGCGCCGCCCAGTCGACCAGCTCCAGCAGCCAGACGTCCATGCCCGAAGCGCCGATGCCGCCACCCAGCGCGATGCCGCCGGCCACCAGCCAGAGCACGTGCCACTGCAGCCCCTGGAGGTCCTTGGCGCCGAGGACCCCGGTGGCCAGCAGGAGCACCACGGGGAGGAACCCCACCGTCGAGGACGCCAGGCCGTGCAGCGGCTCGGTCAACCAGAGCACCACGGTCAGGCCGGCGACGGCGCTGAACAGCATGGCCGGCGGGGTCCGGTTGAACCTGGCCGTCATGTCGATCTCCAGCGGGGTGTCCGCGGGGATGAACCGACGCGTGAGCAGCCACCACGCGCCGAGCAGCAGCAGCAGCATCAGCGGTATGGCCAGCAGCATCCAGTCCAGGAAGGAGATGGAGATCCCCTGGTTCGACAGCTGGCCCAGCGCGATGGCGTTCGGGGGTGTGCCGACCGGGGTCCCGATGCCGCCGATGTTGGCCGCGATCGGGATCGACAGCGCGAGTCCCGTGCGCGCCGTGCCTGCGGGCAGCCCCGCGAGCACCGGGAGCAGGACGGCGAACATCGTGGCGGTGGTGGCGGTGTTCGACACGAACATCGACAGCAGCGCGGTGATCAGCATCAGCCCGAGCACGGTGCGTCGGGCGCCACCAGCGGCGAAGGGGCGCAACAACAGCGCGGCCAGGTTGCGGTCGACGTCGTACTTGGCGGCGCCATCGGCGATCAGGAACCCACCGATGAACAGGATGATGACCGGATCCGCCAGCGTCGCGAACACCTCGCCGGCGCCCACCACGGACTCCTCGAGCGGCACCAGGGCCTGGTCGGAGAGCAGCAGCACCTGGAGCAGGATCACGACCAGCGACGTCGCCACCAGCGGAATCGCCTCCGTGATCCACAGCACGATCGCCAGGAGGAAGATCGCCAGCATGCGCTGGGCGGCCGGCTCGATGCCCGGCAGTTCCAGCACCAGCGTGCCCACGAACACCACGAGACCGACGGCCAGGCCGATCGACTGGGTCCGGCTGAGCGTTGGCAGGCGGGTCGGTGCGCTGGTCGTCACCTGGCTCATCCGCTCGCGAGACGTGGCGGGAACCCGCCGGTGGCGATCGGACCCCAGCTGTCGACGTCCACCCGCAGCAGGCACTTGCCCTGCGCGCGCATCGCCTCGCGGTACTCGTCCCAGTCGGGATGTTCACCGGCGATGGCGCGGTAGTAGGCCACCAACGGTTCCACCGCCTCGGGGAGGTCGAGCACCTCGGCGGTGCCCTCCACCTGGACCCAGGGACCGTCCCAGTCGTCGGAGAGCACGAGGATGGTGGCGCGGGGATCGCGGCGCAGGTTGGCGACCTTGGCCCGCTCCGGGTAGGTCGCCACGACGATCCGGCCGTCGACCAGTCCGCCGCTGACCGGTGAGAGTTGCGGACGGCCGTCCCGGCGCCAGGTGACCAGCACGTGGTGGTGCCGATCGGCGATGAAACGCTCGAGGCCGGCGCGGTCGATGCGGTCGGTGGTGGCGATCCGGGGGCTCATGTCGCCCGAGTCTAGGTCGATGGATCCATCCGTCGCCGGGGTTGCCCGGCCCGGTGGTCGGGGTCACCCGCGCGGGTGCCCGGTATCGTTGCGCTGTGGTCGAGCAGCCCGCCGAAGAGCGTCCCATCCTCGAGCGTTCGGTCAACACCGAACGCGCGCTCACGCTGCCCCGGCCACACCTGCGGGGTCGGTCCCACCTGCTGGCCGCGATCATCGCCATCCCGGGTGCGGTCGTGTGGACCGCGACCACACCGCCGGCCGGACGGATCGCCGTGGCCGTCTTCGGCACCGGTATGGCGGCGATGTTCAGCCTCAGCGCCCTCCTGCACCTCAAGCGCTGGGACGCCGCCACCTACGAGCGGCTGTTCCGGCTCGACCACAGCGGCATCTACCTGGCCATCGGTGGTACCGGGGTCGCCGTGGCCCTACTGGGACTGCAGGGCTGGGCGTCGGTCGCCCTCCTGGTCGGGATGGCGGTCGGCTCATTGCTCGGCATCGTGGTGGAGTGGCTGCCGTTCGCGCCGCCGAAGGGGTTCAACAACGCGGTGTACCTGACCCTCGGGTGGCTGCCCGTGGCGCTGCTGCCCTGGCTGTGGTTCAGCGCCGGGCCGGTGGTGGTGGCCCTGCTCCTGGGCGGCGGCGTGCTCTACACGATCGGAGCCACGGTCGTCGGGCTGCGGCGCCCGGACCCGTCGCCGACCTGGTTCGGCTACCACGAGGTCTTCCACCTGCTCGTGATCGCGGCGGTCGTCGTGCACGCGATCATGATCGAGACCCTGGTACGCGCTGTCGAGTCGACGTGAGCCGGGACCGCTGGCGGTCCACCCGTGCTCGGGCCTCGAACCGCTGCGGACGAGTCGACGCATGAGACCCATGAGACCACCGAGGAGGACACCGATGACGCTCGCCTACGCCGAGCCGCTCGCTGCCACCACCTCGAAGGGAGCCGCGCTGCGGCTGCGCGACCTCGCCAAGCGTTACCCGGGGCCGCCCGTGGTGGATGCGCTGGCCGGCATCGACCTCGAGGTGGCGCCCGGCGAGCTGTTCGGCCTGCTCGGCCCCAACGGTGCCGGCAAGTCCACGGCGGTCGGGGTCTGCACGACGCGGATCCGACCGACCGGTGGCACCGCCACCGTCTTCGGGGCCGACGTCGTGGCCGAACCGGCCCGGGTCAAACGCCGGCTGGGCGTGGTCACGCAGGACAACACCCTCGACCGGTCGCTGACCTTGTCCGAGAACCTGTACTACCACTGCCGCTACTTCGGCTGGTCGGGGCGGGCGGCGAAGGAGCGGTCGCGGGAGCTTCTGGAGCGGTTCCGCCTGGCCGACCGTGCAGGTGCCTTCCCGAGCCAGATCTCCGGAGGCATGGCCCAGCGACTCCAGGTGGCGCGCGCGATCGCGCATCGTCCGCAGTTGCTCTTCCTCGACGAACCCACCGCCGGTCTCGATCCCCAGAGCCGTATCGCCCTGTGGGAGCTGGTGGGCGAGTTGCGCGAAGACGGTCTCACCGTGGTGCTGACCACGCACTACATGGAGGAAGCGGATCAACTGTGCGACCGTGTGGCGATCATCGACCACGGCCAGGTGCTGGTCTGTGACACCCCTGAGGCGCTCAAGGAGGAGCACGGCGCCGGGGCCGTGATCGACCTGGCCCTCGAGGACCCCGTGACGCCACGACTGGAGGACGAGTTGGCGGCGCTTCAGGGTGTGACCTCGGTCGAAACGACCAACGCAGGGGTGCGGGTCATGGGTGTGTCCGGCGACGGGTTGCTCGCGCCCGTGATCCAGGTGGCCGGTTCCGCGGGTGTGCGCGATGTGTCCGTGCAGGGCTCGACGCTGGAAGCGGTGTTCATCAACCTGACGGGGAGGGACCTGCGTGAGTGAGACGGAGACGGTGCCGGCGACCCGGGAAGACACCCTCGAGCCGCTCGTCGGGGAGCCGACGCCGCTACGGGCGTGGGGCCACGCCGTCGGCGGGTTGATGCTCCGCGACCTGCGGGTGCTCCGCCGGGAGCTGCCCGCGTTCCTCACCCGTACGGTCATGCAGCCGCTGCTGTTCGTGTTCGTCTTCGCCTTCCTGTTCCCGCGTATCGGGCAGGGCGTCGGTGCCGGCGGCGGTGCTGAGTTCGCCACGGTGCTCGTGCCCGGACTCGTCGCGGTGGCGGTGATCTTCCAGGGCATCATCGCCGTGGCGCTGCCGCTGTCCAACGAGTTCGGCGGGACCAAGGAGATCGAGGACCGGATCATGGCGCCGGTGCCGGTGTCGACCGTGGCCGTCGAGAAGATCCTGTTCGGCGCCGCGCAGAGCATCGCCGCAGGGGCCCTGGTGCTGCCCATGGTGACGGCGATCCCGTCGACACCGGTCGCCCTGAGCGTGACCAGCGTGCCGTTGCTGGTGGCGGTGGTCGTGGTCTCGGCGCTGCTGTCCGGCGCGCTCGGCCTGGCGCTCGGCACCTTCGTGAACCCACGGCAGATCGGCCTGATGTTCTCCGTCGTCGTGCTGCCGCTGACCTTCCTGGGGGCGGTCTACTACCCCTGGACCGCGCTCGACGCCGTCCCGTGGTTGCAGTGGCTGGTACTGCTCAACCCGCTGGTGTACGTCAGCGAGGGGCTGCGGGCCGCCATGACGCCGTCGATCTCCACCATGCCCGCCGCGGTCGTGCTGGCTGCTCTGGCGCTCTCCACCACGCTGCTGGCGCTGATCGGTCTCCGCGGGTTCGCCCGGCGCACCGTCGGCTGACCGGACACCCGGTGTGCGTGCCTGCGTAGCGGGGTGCCGGCCGAGGTGTCCTGCGGGACCGGTGGCGGGGTGCGACGCGTGCCTTCGTTGCGTGTCAGCCACTTCGCCACCCACCACGTCGCGCTGCCCCAGGCCACCGCCAGAGCAGAGAGTTCCCAGGCGGGACCGCCGGTCGTGGCGGCCGACAGCAGTAGCGGGGCGATGAGCTCGTCCATGGTGGGCTCCTGCGCCACCCACGTTCGCGTCGTGGTCGACGCCTGCAGTCGTTGCCGGCAGGCATCCGGGGTCGTCGGTCGGGGTCGTCGGTGGCGGCACGGATGACGCTACGACGGGGGTGTGACAGCCCTGCCGGACCGCGATGACGGGTGGGTCGCCCGTGCCCAGCGGGGGCCGACGGGCGCGACCCTGCGCCCGTGGTCAGCCGGTGAGAGCTCGCGCCCCCGGGGAGGTCGCCAGACAACTCCCCGTGGCTCCCGTGACCCGCGGTGCCACGAGGATCGCATCGATCTCCGTGCGATCGAGGGCGTACGCCGTGGTCGGCTGGTCCGGACTCACCGCGAACACCAGCCCGACCACGTTGCCGTCAGCGTCGATGACCGGAGCGCCCGAGTCGCCCTGGCGAAGGGTCGCAGCCAGGAACAGGATCTCCCGGCGCGTCTCGGTGCGATGGTGGATGTCCTGGCCGACCGCCGTTCTCCTCTGCTGCACCCGCACGGCCGCGATGCGGGGGTCGGGTTGGCCACCGGGATAGCCGATCACCGCACCCTCGTCCCCGGGGCGAGCGCTGCCGAGCGGCAACGGCTGCTGCCCGAGATCGGCGACCTCCACCAGCGCCAGATCGCGCTCGGGGTCGAAGCTCACCACCCGACCGGTCCGCACGGCGCCGTCGGGGCGCCGGATCCGGACCTCGTCCGAACCTGCCACGACGTGCGCGTTGGTCAGGACCAGCCCACCGGCGATGGTCACGCCCGAACCGTCGTAGCGAGCCCCGCAGCCGCGGGCGGACACCCGCACCGTTGCGGCCGTGGCGCGGGAGAGGACCTCGTCTGCGACTTCGACGTCCTCCGGAGGTGGTCCTGCCGTGCGCACCGGCCCGAGCTCGGCGATGACCTCCGGGAAGCGGCTCTCGGCCACGAGTCGACGCAGGG
>CAYXJD010000129.1:507-9269 GCA_964465225.1 uncultured Actinomycetota bacterium | reverse complement strand
GCCTCGTCGAGCAGGGCACGGACCTCCTCGTCGATCTGCTGGGCGACCTGGCCGGAGTAGTCGGGCTGGTGACCGAACTCCTTGCCGAGGAAGGGCTGCGAGTCCTTCTGACCCAGGGTGATCGGGCCGAGCAGCGCACTCATCCCGTACTGGGTGACCATCTCGCGTGCGGTGGCGGTGGCCTTGCGGATGTCGTCGCCGGCACCGGTCGTGATGTCACCGACCTTGAGCTCCTCGGCGACCCGACCACCCATCATGACCGCCAACCGGTCGATCAGCTCGGACCGGGAGATCAGGTACTTGTCCTCGGTCGGCAGCTGCATCGTGAAGCCGAGCGCCTGCCCCCGGGGGATGATCGTGATCTTGTGGACCGGGTCGGCGTTCGGAAGCGCATGCCCGACGATCGCGTGACCTGACTCGTGGTAGGCGACGGTGCGCTTCTCGACCTCGCTCATCAGCCGGGTCTTGCGCTCCGGACCTGCGATCACCCGCTCGATCGATTCCTGGAGCTCGGGCATGTCGATCTCCTGCTTGCCGCGGCGGGCGGCCAGCAGGGCACCTTCGTTGACGAGGTTGGCGAGGTCCGCGCCGGTGAAGCCGGGAGTGGAGCGGGCGAGCACCGCGAGGTCGACGTCGTCGCCCAGGGGCTTGCCCTTCGCGTGGACCGCGAGGATGGCCTCGCGACCGACCAGGTCGGGGCGGTCGACGACGATCTGACGGTCGAAGCGACCGGGACGTAGCAGCGCCGGATCGAGGATGTCGGGACGGTTGGTCGCCGCGATCAGGATCACGGCGGTGCGTACGTCGAACCCGTCCATCTCGACGAGCAGCTGGTTGAGCGTCTGCTCGCGCTCGTCGTGACCCCCGCCCATCCCCGCGCCGCGGTGACGGCCGACAGCATCGATCTCGTCCATGAAGATGATGGCGGGCGCGTTGGCCTTCGCCTGCTCGAACAGGTCACGGACCCGTGAGGCGCCGACGCCGACGAACATCTCCACGAAATCCGAGCCGGAGATGGAGAAGAAGGGCACCCCGGCCTCGCCCGCGACGGCGCGGGCGAGGAGGGTCTTCCCGGTCCCGGGCGGGCCGTACAGGAGCGCGCCCTTGGGGATCTTGGCGCCCATGGCCTGGAACTTCTGCGGGTTCTCGAGGAACTCCTTGATCTCCCGCAGCTCCTCCACCGCGGACTCGGCGCCGGCCACGTCGGAGAAGGTGACCTTCGGCGCATCCTTGCTGACCATCTTGGCCTTGGACTTGCCGAACTGCATGACCCGGCCACCGCCGCCCTGCATGTTCTGCATCAGCAGGAAGAAGATCCCGAGGATCAGCACGAACGGGATCACGGTGGCCAGGATCTGGACCAGTGCGCCGGTCTGCTCCGCGTCGAACTGGACGTCGGCGATCAGATCCTGGGCGATCCAGCGTCGCAGCTGCTCACCGTTGATCTCCGCGTTGTAGACCGTGGTGAACGGGACGTTCGAGCCGCCGGACCGGCGTTCACCCTCGATCGATTCCGAGCGGTTGCCGATCGTGGTGACCGTGAGGTCGGCGTCCTGGAGCTGTCCGGCTTCGACCGCCTCCTGGAACTGGCTCCAGGTCAACTCCTCCGGTGCGGTGGCGGATGCGAACAGGCCGAAGCCGATCCACAGCGCTGCAGCCAGCGCGATGACCCACGGCAGAGGACCGCGGAGCAGACGCTGGGTTGGCTTCTCGGTCGCCACTGGACAACCACCTCTCAGGGCCGGCGCAGATGGACGCTCAGGGGTGCAGCGTCACGGGGGAGGCACCCGCGCAAGGGTACGATGCTACCAGTGGTGGTGGCCTGCTCCCCGGGGGATCCTGTGTGCGCACAGGACGGAACACGCCGGGGTGACCCCGTCCGGCGGGGTCAACCCCCGTAGGCCTCGGGCTTGAGGGTCACGATGTCGCTCAACCCCCGGTAGTGCTCCGCGAAGTCGAGGCCGTAGCCAACGACGAAGACGTCGGGGACCTCGAACCCGACGTAGCGGATCGGCAGGTCCACCTCACGCCGGGAGGGCTTGGTCAACAGCGACAGCACCTCGACCGAGCTGGGCCGACGAGAGCGCAGGTTCTTGAGCAGGTAGTCGAGCGTGAGGCCCGAGTCGACGATGTCCTCGACCACCAGCACGTCACGCCCCTCGATCTCGGTATCGAGATCCTTCATGATCCGCACGACCCCAGAGGACGTCGTCGCGGACCCGTACGAGGACACCGCCATGAAGTCCACCGCGGCCGGAACGGTGAGGCGCCGGTGGAGATCCGACACGACGAAGATCGCACCCTTGAGCACCCCGACGAGCAGCAACTCACGGTCGTGGTAGTCCTCGTCGATACGGGCAGCGAGCTCGTCGAGCTTGGCGGCGATGTCCGCTGCCGGGATCAGCACCTCCTCGATCTGCGGACGGTACGTCGAGGGGATGCGCGCGTGCTCGAGTGACACGTGGGACATGGGGGCCGATCCCGTCGCTTCGAGGTCCTGGAGCCACCGCACACGGTGGCGTCCGCAGACTAGCCGTGTGCGCTGCGTCAGCCGGCGGCCCGGGGTTCAGTCCGACCCGTCCGAGGTCGGCGATCGGACCAGGGCCATGGCGAGCTTCGGATCGCGCCGGCCCAGGTCGGCCAGTTCCCCGTCGACGGCGAAGCCCGGCACCCAGACCACCCGGCCGCCACTGACGACCACCGGCCAACGGTCACGCAGGGCGCGCGGCAGGTGCGCGTCACGCAGCACCGCAGCGACGCGACGGGTCCCCGCGATCGTGCGGATCCGGTCACCGGCCTGCGGGGGACGGGCCTGCAGTCCGTGCGGGAGCGCTGGTAGGGCGATCTGGACGCGGTCACGACGTCCGCCCGTCGGCACCAGGAGCCGCTCGAACGCGACCGGGTCCGGGGCCCAGACCCTGGGGATGCCCAGCGGCAGCTCGTCATCGTGGGGCCGGTGGTCCGGGTCGCTGGCGGGTGTACGGCTCTCCAGGGCGGCGTCCAGTTCCGGCCATGGCGTCCGGCCCGGCCGTGCGATCTCGCGCGGTGAGGGGAGGGGAGCGTCGACCGGGGCGAACACGACCACCGCGCGTGTGACCTCGAGCTGGATCGAGCCGGGCAGGGTGCAACGGGTCCCGGCCTCGGCAGCCAGGACCCGGGCGACGGTGTCCGCTGCGGGCGGCTGGTCGAGGTGGGTGGCCAGGGCGTCACGGACGCGCCGACGCGCCAGGGCCCGGTGGGCACGTCGCAGCGCGGGCCGCTGGAGCACGGTGACCGCACCGAGCACCGCCATCGGCACCGCCGGTCGGGCCGTCGCGTCCAGCGCCTCGGCGTCGTCGTGCGCGAGCACCGCCAGGCGGGTCAGCGCCCCGACCGGATCCGGAGCGACGTGGGCGAGCGCCGGGAGCACCTGGTGGCGGACGACACTGCGGCGCACGGCGGGATCGTCGTTCGAGGCGTCGTGGGCGGTGGGCAACCCCTCGGCGGCGACGAAGGCGTGGAGGTCGCAGCGACGCAGCCGCAGGAGCGGACGCAGGAGACCGTGGTGCAGGGGGCGCATCCCCGCCAGCCCGTCGTTGCCGGTGCCCCGGGCGGCACGCAACAGGACGGTCTCCGCCTGATCGTCGGCGGTGTGCCCGAGCAGGATCACCGTGGCACCGAGCGCGTCTGCGACCGTGCGAAGCGCGCCGTAGCGGACCGTTCGAGCGGCCGCCTCGGGTCCTCCAGCGCGCGCGGGGACCCGGACCGCTTCGCTGAGACACGCGACGCCGAGCCAACTGGCGTGCTGCGACACCAGGCGTCGCTCGGCATCCTCCACCTCGCTGGTCCTGAGCCCGTGGGCGACGTGGACGAGCGTCGGGTGGAGATCCTCGCGGGCCTCGGCGACCAGGAAGGCCAGTGCGGTGGAGTCGGGGCCGCCGGAGCACGCGACGACGACCGTGGCACCCTCGGGGACGTGGCTGAGCGCGTGCGCCACCTCGGCGACCAGTGCCGCCCGGGGCTGACCGGCCGGCAGGGCAGCGACCGGACCCGCGTTCACGTCCCGCTCACCCGCTCGAGCCAGGCGTCGGGATCGGTGATCTCCGCGCTGCGCGGCAGGTGCTCGGCAGCGGTGAAGGCCCGGTTGAGCCCGGCCGTCCCGGCCCGGTCGAGGACGTGGCGGACGAACACCTCGCCCTCGCGGTACTGACGCCGCTTCAGTTCCAGGCCGGCGATCGCGTTGAGCACCTTGGAGGTCACGTCCCCCTGACGCGAGGCCAGCGCCTCCCGCACACCGTCGGCATCCTCGACCAACGCGTCCGTCGCGCCGTACATCGTGGCGTTGCCGTGCCCCTCCAGCAGGCTCATCAGGCCCTGGGCCTCATCGATGACCTCGACCTGTTCGTCGGTGAGGACGGTCTCCATGAGGGGCTTGAGATCACCGGTCTCCCTGGCGGTGGCGATCGCCGAGGGCAGACGGGGCAGGAGCTCGGCGAGTTGGTTGCCATCAACGCGGGTGTGCTGGAGGTAGCGCTCGACCAGACCACGCAGGTGGTCACCGAGCCACGGGTTGGCGTCGAACTGCAGGCGGTGCGTGACCTCGTGGAGGACCACGGTGCGTCGGATGTCGTCGGCGACGCGGCCGTGCTCATCAGCGAGGTCCAACACGTTCGGCCCGACGACCAGCAGCTGCCCCGTGCCGGCGCCGGCCAGGGGGAGCACGAACTGACCGAGCACCTTGGTGGACAGGAGACCGAGCAGGCCGCCCAACTGCAGACCGAGCACACGGCGGCTGGCCGTGGCCCGCTGCTCCAGGCGTTCACGCATCGGCTCCAATGCACCTGCCACGACGTCGAGGTTGGCCCGGACCCAGGCGGTGCGTCCCACCACGCTCACGGTCGTCTCGGGCAGGTCGTGGCCGAGGTCGGTGAACCCGCGCGCAGCAGCGTCGATGACCGGCAACTCAGCCCGGACATCGGCGCGCAACGCGCTGATGCGTGCGGGCTCGGCGCGCCGCGCCGGAGCGACCAGGCTGGCAGCGCGCAAGGCCAGGCGCCGGTCGATCAGCGGACCACGGCCACCGTCGGCTGTAGCCGGACGGCTCCAGGCAGCGTCCGAGGCGTCGGCGGGCTCCCGGCTCAGGTCGATGCCCGATCCCTGTTCGCCGGCTGCACGCGGAAACGGTAGAACGCCAGGAGCAGCGCCACACCGATGAAGCCGAGAACGGCGAGGAGCCAGGCAGCCCCCCAGGTGAAGGGCACCTCGCGATCGCCGTAGTCACCGAGGTCGCGAGCGGGGTTCTCCTCGGCATCGCGGGGGGCGGGCTCGGGCCCGGCGGGGGGGCTCTCAGCCGCGAGGACCGTCAACTCCGAGGCGTCGGCGACGACAGCGTCCTCAGCGACGGCCAGCCCGGGCAGCAGCGCGAGCACGCCCACGACGGCGAGCAGCAACACGGACAGGCGACGCATGGAGGGGCACCTCCGGTGGGACCGGTCGGCCGACGGACCGGGTGGTGAGCAGGGAAGGACGGAGGGGGAGAGCCTAGCCGCTCGCTCCCCGGGCGACGCAGCCGAGGCTACTAGTGGTTGCCCCTGCAACTATAGGTGCTACGATCTGCCCACCGCACCCCCAACCGTGGTTCGCGATCGAGCGGCGGTATCAGGCCGCTGTCAGCTCGTCGCCCCGACAGGAGCCGTCATGCCGGCCGTCACCGTCGATGACCTGCTCACCCTTCCGAGGGTGCTGCCCGCCCCGTGGGACGCCGCGTCCAGCCGGCCCGTGCGGTCCGTGACCACGGCCCCCCGCGGCTTCGAGGGCGAAGGGTTCCCGGTCCGTCGGGCCTTCGCCGGCGCGGACATCAGCGACCTCGACCCCTTCATCCACCTCGACCAGATGGGGGAGGTGGAGTACGCGCCAGGGGAGCCGAAAGGCACGCCGTGGCATCCCCACCGGGGTTTCGAGACCGTCACCTACATGCTCGATGGCGTCCTGCAGCACCAGGACTCCCACGGCGGTGGCGGGCTCATCACCGACGGCGACACCCAGTGGATGACCGCGGGCAGTGGCATGCTCCACATCGAGGCACCACCGGAGGAGGTCGTCGTCCGAGGCGGGCTCTTCCACGGGTTCCAGCTCTGGGTGAACCTGCCCAGAGCGCAGAAGTGGAACGCGCCGCGCTACCAGGATCTCCGCGGCTCCGACGTGGCCCTGGCCACCTCCCACGACGGTGGTGCGCTGCTGCGCGTGATCGCCGGCGAGGTGGCGGACATCGCCGGCCCCGGCTCGACCCACACGCCGATCACGCTCATCCACGCCACCCTGGAGCCCGGCGCCGAGTTGCGGTTGCCCTGGCGTCAGGACTTCAACGCGCTGGCGTACGCCCTCGCGGGTCGCGGCTCGGCCGGGCGCGAACGCCGCGCGCTCCAGATGGGCCAGTTGGCCGTCTTCGGTGCCGGGGATGAACTCGTGGTCACGGCCGCAGCCTCGCAGGAGTCCCGCGCCCCGAAGCTCGACGTCCTGCTGCTCGGCGGTCGTCCGATCCGGGAGCAGGTCGCCTGGTACGGCCCCTTCGTGATGAACACCAAAGCGGAGGTCGTCCAGGCGTTCGAGGACTTCCAGGCGGGCAAGCTCGGGCGGATCCCCGCGCTGCACGACCACGGCAACGTGGACGTCGCCGAGCACTGAAGGCTCTCCGCGGCACCGACGGAGGGTGCGATCGCGGCCGCCGGATCGTCACGGCTCCCCGCCACCACCTCACCCCCGTCGCCGCGCGCCGAACGGCTCCTCCGTCGCCACGCGGGACCGGCGGATCGCAACACAGCCACCACTGGATGCCGTCCACGTTGCGATCCACCGTCAGCAGGGCGGGACCGGCGGATCGCAACACAGCGACCACTGGATGCCGTCCACGTTGCGATCCACCGTCAGCAGCGACGCGGATGACTGGCTCAGATCTGACCGATGGCCCAGGTGACCGTGTCGAACCACCACTGGGTGTTGGGCGGGCAGTAGGTGCTGGCGAACTCCCAGTCGACGTCGTCGGTGTCGTACAGCGCACCGAGCCGCTCGGTGTACTGATGGATCGACTGTTCCCAGGAGTCCCAGGCACGCAGGCCCCGAGGCCCACCACCACCGCCCCAGCCCCACGCGTTGTAGGTGCCCTCCGGGTGCATCTTCCCGGCATCCGACTCGGCGATCGCGATCGCGACGACGACACGTGGATCCACATCGTGCGCCACGCCTGCGGCCACGAAGGTCTCCGCCTGGTCGGCGAGGGGCGCGTTCCGGCCGTCGAGGAAGGCGAAGATGCGCTCCGCAGTGATGACCTGCCCGTCCGCGGCCGTGTAGGCCAGCGGCTCCTCTACCGCCTGCGCGTCCGCTCCGGCGTCGGTGTCGGTCGGCATGGCGTCGCCGGAGCCCGCGTCGTCCGCATCGAGCGACGGCAGCCGCTGCTGCTGCGAGAGCCGCTCGATCACGACGTCGGCGTTGTCGCTCGCCAAGGGCAGCGAGGTGACCGTCGCCCGCTCGGTCGCCGGAGCGAGCGCGGTCGCCCGCTCGGTCGCCGGAGCGAGGGCGCTGGCGGAGCCGGTCGTCGCGGCCGGCACCACCTCGGCGCCGGCCGGGTCGGAGGTGCCACCGACCGCCACCAGTTCGCTGGTGGCGGGGGAGGTCGCCGCGATGGTGGCGGCGCCGACCGCGACGGTCAGGGCGGTCAGGAGCCGGGTCCGGCGCCGTTCGGGGCGTGACGGCAGGAGCAGGGAGCGTGGTCGTTGCACGTTGATCCTCGCTGGAGTCGCCCACCGCCGTGCCAACCCGGGAGCGTGCTGGCACGGTCGTGACATCCGGTCACGGGCCGACCCTCTGCGTGTGACCGCTCGGGAGGGGTCGGGGGTGGTCCACCGCGTCGGTGGTGACAGCCGTTGCTGTCGCGAAGGGCCGGGTGTCCGCGGTGTCGCGCGACCGTGCCGGCGCCGAAGGTGCTGTGCTGCTGGACAGTATGGACGAACGTCCAGCTCAACGGAAGTCCGCGGCTACGGTCGAGCGGACAGGTGGTCGATCGGCTGGACCTCGAGGTTCGGTGGCGCTGCGCGTCCGGATGGCTACAGCCGACCGGCCTCGATGATGCGCTGCAAGAACCGTCGGGTCGACGGGTGCTGCGGATCCGACAGGAGTTGGTCCGGCGGCGCTTCCTCCAGGATCCGCCCGTCCTCGAGGAAGCAGACCCGGTCGGCCACATCCCGTGCGAAGCCCATCTCGTGGGTGACGATCACCATCGTCATGCCCTGCGACTTCAGATCGCGGATCACATCGAGGACCCCTCCGATCAGCTCCGGATCCAGTGCGGCGGTGACCTCGTCCAGCAGCAGCACGTCGGGGTTCGTTGCGAGCGCGCGCACGATCGCGACCCGTTGCTGCTGCCCACCGGAGAGCTGCTCCGGGTACTTCAGCGCGAAACCGTCCATGTCGAGCAGACCCAGGAGCTCGTGCGCCCGCGCCTCGGCCTCACGCTTCGAGACACCGTGGACCTTGCGCGGCGCCAACGTCACGTTGTCGAGCACGCGCATGTGCGGGAACAGGTTGTAGGCCTGGAACACGATGCCGATGCGACGACGTAGTCCGGTCTTCCCGAAGCTCGGGTCATCGATCGGGACCCCGTCCAGTCGGATCTGCCCGTGATCGAAGGGCACCAGCTGGTTGATGCACCGCAGCAGCGTGGACTTGCCGGAGCCGGAAGCACCGATGAGGCAGACGACCTCGTGCTCGTCGACGTCGAGGAACACCTC
>CAYXJD010000129.1:0-497 GCA_964465225.1 uncultured Actinomycetota bacterium | reverse complement strand
CTGATACCAACCCTGTTCCCGGGCGTACCTGCAAGGAACACCTCATCGAGGACGAGCGTCTGCCCGTAGTACTTGGTGAGGTCGTCGATGGCGACACGTGGGGTGGTCGTCACGGAGGTCACAACGTCCTCTGCAGTCGCCGCTCCTGATCGCGCCGTGTGACCCAGTCGGTCAGCCTCGCCATCGGGATGGTGGCCAGCAGGAACAGGACCGTCGCCACGATGTAGGAGGAGAAGTTGAAGGTGCGGGCGGTGAAGATCTGGGCCTCGCGGACGGCTTCACGGGCGCCGATCACCGAGAGCAACGCCACATCCTTCTGGAGGGCAACGGCGAGGTTGAGCAGGGCCGGGATCACGTTGCGCACGGCCTGCGGCAGGATCGAGTACCTGAGCGTCTGCCACTGGGTGAGCCCGAGCGCCTTGGCCGCGGCGCGCTGACCGTCGGGGACGGCTTCGATCCCCGAGCGGTACACCTCGGAGGTGTAGGCCGTATAGCCG
>CAYXJD010000128.1:0-9289 GCA_964465225.1 uncultured Actinomycetota bacterium | reverse complement strand
CCAACGCCTCCAGGTCCCGGGGATGCGTCTTGGCAGTGACGAAGAGGGCGGGCAGCCGGTCGAGCCCAGGTCGGGTCCGTAGCTCGGCCAACAGGCCCGGACCATCGGTCCCCGGCATCATGACATCGAGCAGCAGCAGATCGACCGAGGTGGTGGTGACCACGTGCAGCGCCTCCACCGCGCCACTGCACGACACGACCTCGAGGTCCGGCTCCCCGTCGAGGATCATCCGCACCAGGGTCAGTGTCTCCGGGTCGTCATCGACATGCAGGACCCGCAGGCGTGAACGCACGATGACCCCCTCCCCGACGACGGCCCCGTGGCCGATGGGTCCCCACCGGTGGCCGTGGGCGATGAGTCTAGGTGTCCCGTCGACCGCGATGTCGACCGACGAGTGGGCGGCGACCGGAACGACGACCGCGGTGACCACCGGCGACGACCGCGGTGGTGACGTGGGCGGCCGCCACCAGCGAACCCGAGAACGACCCGCACGAGCCCACCAAGAACCCGGGCGGGGCGCGCCACCGATGCCTAGCATCGCTGCCGTACGTCACGGACGTTGCAGCTGCGTCCAACCCACCGCCCAAGGCACATCGAGCGTTGAGGAAGGACGAACGTGCGATCGGTCCTCGTAGCCAACCGTGGGGAGATCGCGATCCGGGCGTTCCGGGCCGCGACCGAACTCGGCATCCGTACGATCGCCGTGCACGCTCGGGAGGATCGCGACTCCCTGCACCGCATCAAGGCCGACGAAGCCTACGAGATCGGCGAACCCGGACACCCCGTACGCGCCTACCTCGACGTCGACGCGATCGTCACCACCGCGGTGCGTGCCGGCGCGGACGCCGTCTACCCCGGCTACGGCTTCCTGTCGGAGTCGCCGGCCCTGTCGCGAGCGGTCGCCGCGGCGGGCTTGTCCTTCGTCGGCCCCTCCGCCGACGTGCTCGAGCTGACCGGCAGCAAGACCAGCGCCCGCGACATCGCCGAACAGGCCGGTATCCCGGTCCTGGCTGCTTCCCCGCTGCTGACCGCACCACTCGAGGCGGTCGAGCACGCGGAGCGGATCGGCTTCCCGGTCTTCGTCAAGGCTGCCGCCGGCGGTGGTGGTCGGGGGATGCGCAGGGTCGAGGACCCGGCCGACCTCATCGCCGCCGTGGAGACCGCCATGCGCGAGGCCGAGGGCGCGTTCGGTGATCCGAGCGTCTTCCTCGAGCAGGCCATGACCCGCCCCCGTCACATCGAGGTGCAGGTGCTCGCCGATGCGAACGGCGAGGTGGTGCACCTGTTCGAGCGGGACTGCTCCCTGCAGCGCCGCCACCAGAAGGTGCTGGAGCTCGCCCCGGCGCCGAACCTCCCGGCGGCACTACGGGCGCGGTTGTGCGCCGACGCCGTGGCCTTCGCGCGCGCGGTGGACTACCGCAACGTCGGCACCGTGGAGTTCCTCGTCGAGCGGGCGACAGAGCCGGACGCCCGCGCGGTGTTCATCGAGATGAACCCGCGTATCCAGGTCGAGCACACGGTCACCGAGGAGGTCACCTCCGTCGACCTCGTCGCCTCGCAGCTGCGGATCGCCGCCGGCGCGACCCTGGACGACCTCGGTCTCAGCCAGGAGACCATCCAGGTCCGCGGCGCAGCGCTCCAGGCACGGATCACCACCGAGGATCCGGAGCACGGTTTCCGACCCGACACCGGAAGGCTCTCCACCTACCGCTCCCCCGGCGGAGCGGGCATCCGCCTCGACGCGGGCAGCGCCTACGTCGGGGGGGAGATCAGCCCCTTCTTCGATTCCATGCTGGTCAAGCTCACCGCTCGCGGCGCCGACTTCGACACCGCGATCCGACGCGCCCAGCGTGCCCTGGCCGAGTTCCGGGTCCGCGGTGTCCGCACCAACATGCGCTTCCTCCAGGGCCTGCTCAGCGAGCCCGCACTGGCGGCCGGCGAGCTGTCGACCTCCTTCATCGACGATCGTCCCCACCTGCTGCAGGCTTCGGCCGGGACGAACCGGTCGCAGCGGCTCGCGACCTTCCTCGCCGAACGCACGGTCAACCGCGACTACGGCCCCCCGCCACAGCTGCCCCCACCGGCGACCAAGCTGCCGGATCTGGACACCTCGACCCCGCTCCCGGCGGGCAGCAGGGATCGCCTGCAGGAGCTCGGCCCTGACGGCTTCGCCCGGTGGTTGCGCGAGAGCGAGCAGGTGGCGGTGACCGACACCACGCTGCGGGACGCACACCAGTCGCTGCTGGCCACCCGGATGCGCACCTTCGACATGCTGGCCGCAGCCCCCCACCTGGCCCACGGGCTCCCCCAGCTGCTGTCGCTGGAGGCCTGGGGCGGAGCGACCTACGACGTGGCGCTGCGGTTCCTCCACGAGGACCCCTGGAAGCGTCTCGAGGCGCTGCGCGAAGCGATCCCCAACATCAACCTGCAGATGCTCCTGCGCGGCCGGAACCTACTGAGCTACACCGCCTACTCCGAGCGGGCGGTCCACGCCTTCGTCGAGGAGGCAGCGGCCGCCGGGCTGGACATCTTCCGGGTCTTCGACGCCCTCAACGACGTCGACCAGATGCGTGCCGCGATCGGTGCCGCCCGCGACGCCGGCGCGGTCGCCGAGGGCACGCTGTGCTACTCCGGTGATCTCACGGATCCGCACGAGGACATCTTCACCCTCGACCACTACCTCGGCGTCGCCGAGGGGGTGCTGGACGCCGGCGCGCACGTGTTGTGCATCAAGGACATGGCCGGGCTGCTGCGTGCCCCCGCCGCGCGGACGCTGGTCACCGCGCTACGCGAGCGGTTCGACGCTCCCGTCCACCTGCACACCCACGACACCGCCGGTGGCCAGCTGGCGACCTACCTCGCCGCGATCGCCGCCGGAGTGGACGCCATCGACGGCGCGGCGGCACCGCTGTCGGGCATGACCAGTCAGCCGAGCCTGACCGCGATCGTCGCCGCCACGCAGGGCGGACCACGCCAGACCGCCCTGGAGCTCGAGCCGTTGTGGGCGCTGGAGCCCTACTGGGAGGCGGTCCGCAAGCTCTACGCCCCCTTCGAATCGGGGCTGCGCAGCCCCACGGGCACGGTCTACCGCCACGGGATCCCCGGCGGGCAACTCTCGAACCTCAGATCGCAGGCGGCGGCGCTCGGGCTGGGCAACCGCATCGATGAGGTCGAGGAGGCCTTCGCGCGCTGCGACGAGCTGTTCGGCCGGATCATCAAGGTGACCCCGACCTCCAAGGTCGTCGGTGACCTGGCGCTGTACCTGGTCTCCGCCGGGGTGGACATCGACCAGCTGGAGGAGGATCCGTCGCGCTTCGACCTGCCCGACAGCGTGATCGGGTTCCTGCGGGGCGAGCTCGGCACGCCCCACAGCGGCTGGCCCGAGCCCTTCCGCACGAAGGTGCTCGAGGCCAAGGGTGCCTCCCGCCCGGTCGTGGCAGCGACACCGGAGGACCTGCCAGACGAGCCCGGCCCCGAACGGCGCCGTGCGCTGGACCGGCTCCAGTTCCCTGGGCCGACGGCCGACTTCGAGCACGCCCACGCGCTGTGGTGGGACGTGTCGCGGCTGCCGACGGAGGCCTTCTGGCACGGACTCGACCAGGAGCGCGAGGTCGTGGTCGACCTACGCCGCGGGACCCGGGTGTACTTCGGGCTCCAAGCCGTCACCGAACCCGACGAGGGCGGGTTCCGCACCGTGCTGCTCACGGTCAACGGGCAGTCGCGACCGATCGAGGTCCGCGACCACGCCGTGGCCAGCGAGGTGGCGACGGTGGAGAAGGCGGACAGTGGCAACCCCGCCCACGTCGCGGCACCGCTCACCGGGGTCATCACCTGGTCGGTCGACCCCGGCACCGAGGTGGCGGCGGGTGACCCGGTCGCCACGATCGAGGCGATGAAGATGGAGTCGACCATCTCCGCGCCGCGTGCCGGGCGGGTGGCCCGGGTGGCCACCGGGGCGGGGACGAAGGTCGAGCCCGGCGATCTGGTGTGCGAGGTCACGCCGACGGACTGAGGAGCCTGCGGGCTCGGCGCGCGGGCCGAGCCGGCGGCCTGCAGGGCACGCGGGGCACGCGGGGCACGCGGGGCACGCAGCCGGCCACCCATGGCCGCCAGAACGCCCCACCGCGTCCACGCGGGCAACGCGGGGCACGCAGCCGGCCACGCGCGGCCGCCAGAACGCCCCACCAGCGCCGTGCGCGAGGACGGCGGCGGCGTCCAAGGTCAGCCGCCGGTGACCACCGCTACCCCGGCGCTCATCCCCAGCCGGCTGGCTCCAGCCTCGATCATGGCCAGCGCATCCTCGTAGCTGCGGATCCCGCCGGACGCCTTCACCCCGACGTCGTCGCCAACCGTCGCGCGCATCAACGCGACCGCGTGCGTGGAGGCCCCTCCGGCGGGATGGAAGCCGGTACTCGTCTTCACGTAGTCAGCGCCTGCCGCCACGGCGGCCTCGCATGCGGCGACGAGTTGCTCGTCGGTCAGCACCGCGCTCTCGATGATGGACTTCAACACGACCGCCTCGTCGATGACGCCGCGTATCGCGTGGACGTCACGCGCGACCGCCTCGGCGCCCTCCTCGATGAGGCCGCCGAGGTCGATGACCATGTCCAGTTCCTGTGCGCCGTCAGCCGCAGCCCTGGCTGCCTCTGCGGCTTTGATCGCCGGCACGTGTGCCCCGCTCGGGAAGCCGATGACCGAGCAGGCCAGCGGCGGGTGACCATCCAACACAGAGGCGACGAGTCCAACACGGTTCGGGCTGACGCAGACCGACGCGAAGCCATGTTCGATCGCTTCATCGCACAGTTGCTCGATCTGCTGCGCGGTGGCCTCTGGCGTGAGCAGGGTGTGGTCGATCAACGGGCTGAGTTGCTGGCGATCCAAGGGGCTCTCCTCGCCTCCGGCGCTCCTGCCCGACCGGCAGACGCTGCCGGGAGTCCGTCGAGCGAGCGTAGTCGCGCGCCTGTCAGCTGCCGCCGATCGCATCAGCGCTTCGTCCGCGGCTGATGGCTGGCGCAGCGCCTGCGGCGTGATCAGCCAGTCAGCACCTCGGCGAGCGTGGCAACCAGCAGGTCGACCTCCTCACCGGTGATCACCAGCGGCGGAGCCAGACGGATCGTCGACCCGTGGGTGTCCTTGGCGAGCACCCCACGATCGAGCAGCGCCTCGCACACCTGCCGACCGGAGCGTGCACCGGCGATGTCGATCCCGGCCCACAGACCACGGACCCGCCACCCCGACAGCGCACCGTCGGGCAGGCTCGCCAGGCCATCCGCCAGGCGCTCGCCGAGCCGGGCCGCGCGCTCCTGCCACTGGCCCGTCGCCAGCATCCGAACCACCTCGACGCCCACCGCGCACGCCAGCGGGTTCCCGCCGAAGGTGGAGCCGTGCGAGCCGGGGGTGAACACGTCCATCACGTCGCGGTCGGCCACGATCGCCGACAACGGCACGATGCCACCGCCGAGCGCCTTGCCCAGGATCCAGACGTCGGGAACGACACCCTCGTGGTCGCAGGCGAAGGTGCGGCCGGTGCGGCCGAGCCCGGACTGGATCTCGTCGGCGAGGAACAGCACGCCTCGCTCGTCGCACAGCCGCCGGACACCGCGCAGGTACCCCTCGGGCGGGATGATGACCCCGGCCTCACCCTGGATCGGTTCGAGCAGCACCGCACAGGTGTCGTCACCGATGGCTGCGGCGAGCGCGTCGAGGTCGCCGTAGGGCACGACGTCGAACCCGGGGGTGTACGGCCCGTACCCGCTGCGCGCGTCCGGATCGGTCGAGAACGAGACGATGGTGGTCGTGCGCCCGTGGAAGTTGCCGTCGGCGACGATGATCCGCGCCGTGCCGTCCGCGATCCCCTTGACCTGGTGCCCCCAGCGACGCGCGGCTTTGATGGCCGTCTCCACCGCCTCGGCACCGGTGTTCATCGGCAGGACCGCGTCCTTGCCGCACAGCGCCGCGAGCTCACCGGTGAACGCAGCGAACCGGTCGTGATCGAAGGCGCGGCTGACCAGGGTGAGCCGGTCGAGTTGGGCGTGTGCCGCGGCGATGAGGCCAGGGTGACGGTGGCCGAAGTTGAGCGCGGAGTAGCCCGCCAGGGCGTCGAGGTAGCGGCGGCCGGCGACATCGGTGACCCACGCACCCTCGCCGTCAGCCAGCACCACGGGCAGGGGCGCGTAGTTGTGCGCCGCATGGGCGTGGAGCCCGTCGAGGTCCGCTGGTGCGTCATCGTGGGCCGTGAGTGCGGTGGTGACGAGCATGCGGGCACCTCCGGTCGCGTCGCGGGCGGACAGGTGGCGGCACCGCCACCGGCGGCCTCCAACGTACGATGCCGCAGGCCGACGACCTACGCTAGAGGCCTGCGAGGAAGTAGGGGTTCGTTGCGTCTCGACGACATCGACCGACAGATCATTGCGTGGCTGCAGCGCGATGGGCGCGCTAGTTTCCGGGCGATCGGTGACGGGGTCGGACTGTCGGCACCGGCCGTCAAGCGTCGCGTGGACCGACTGGTCGACGAGGGGGTGATCCTGAGCTTCACCGCGGTCACCGATCCCGGGGCGCTCGGCTGGAACGCCGAGGCGTTCATCGCGGTCTACTGCGATGGACGGACGATCCCCGATCGGATCCGAGCGGCTGCGGCCAAGCAGCCAGAGGTCGTGGCCGCCTACACCGTGACCGGTGACCACGATGCGCTCCTCCAGGTCCGCGTCCGTGACACCGCCCACCTGGAGGACGTCCTGGAGCGCCTGCGCAGCGAGGACTTCATCGCCCACACCCGCAGCCTGGTCGTGCTATCGCGGCTGCTGGAGCGAGAGCTCCCGGCAGCCCGGTGACACCGCCGGCCTATCCTGGCTCCGGCAGCACCGCGAGGACAACGGCACCGATACCGAGGTGGAGGAGGGAGGGATGAGCGACGTGGTCGATGCCAGCGGAGGCTGGACCTTCCTCACCAACCACAGCCACGTCCTGATCAGCCTGACCCGTGACCCGGACCTGCGGCTGCGTGACCTGGCGGAGTTGGTCGGGATCACCGAGCGCGCGGTCCAGACGATCCTGCGCGATCTGGAAGCCGGCGGCTACATCTCACGGCGCCGCGTCGGACGACGCAACCGCTACGACGTCCACCCGGACCGTCCGATGCGGCATCCGGTCGAATCCGGGCACCACGTCGCCGAGATCCTGCGGATCCTCGTGGGCCCGAGCGATCCGGCCGGGGGACCCGACGCCGGTGGCGAGCACGAGTCCGGGGGACCCGACGCCGGTGGCGAGCACGAGTCCGGCGGACCCGACGGCACGGGCGGCCGGAGGTGGCCTCCTGACCGTTGAACGTGACGTCCCGCCGGCACCGCGAGCTAGCGGAAGTAGTCGCCGCGGCTGACCTGCGTCTCGCTCACGAACACGACGCCGGAGTGCTCGTCGAGGACACGACGGATCCCGGAGATCAGCGCTTCCGCCCGGTCCTCGGGGAGGATGGTGAGCAACCACGTCGGGCTCGAGCGGTCGTTGAACATCAACCCGCCACGATGCTCGCCGTGATGCCCGAAACCCGACACACCGGAGACCGCGGTCCAGCCGCGGGCACCGCCTTCACGGAACAGGTCGCGGATGGTCGCGGCTTGCTCACCGTCGATGATGACCTCGACCCGCACCATGGGGCTCAACCCCTCGATCTTCATGCGACGTCCTCCCTCGGATCCGCCCGACCAGTTCCAGCGGGCTCAAGCGGCCCGCTGCTTCGTCCGCACCCAACCACTTCCGGCGTCCTCACGCGACCAGATCACCCGACGCGCCGCCATCACCTGCTGCTGGCAGGGTCCACGGCACCCAGTGCCCACCGGGTCGCAGCCGCGACCAGGGCGCACCCGGACCGGGTCGCCCGAGCAGGGTGAGCCAGTCGTTGTCCACCAAGGCACGCAGGGAGCTATTGCGCTGCACGATGTCAGCGGTGCGCTCCAGGGGAGCCTCGACCGCGGCCAGTAGACGCAGCGGCTCGTGCACGGGTTCGCCCCCCAACGACACCGACTGCAGCGGGAGCCCGACCCTCAGGTCCCCGCCGTCACCGAGGGTGACACCGATCCCCGCGACCGGGTTGTGCAGCATCTTGTCGCCGGCTCCGAGCAGTTCCTGATCGACGGTCGAGAACAGGTACTGGGCGTTGATCCACTGCGCCACGATCAGCGGCGCGGTCAGGATCGTCTCCAACGCCCAGCCCTCTGGATCGAGGTCCGGCCGGTAGGAGTGCAGGAAGGTACGCCGCTGCAGATCGACCCCGCGGGTGGAGGAGCGCGGGCCGACGATCATGGCGGCGTTGCCCGCCAGCCCCCACTCGGGCCGCACCTGCGCCCAGTCGGTGCCACGGTCGCGGAGGTCCGCGTCCATCCCCGGCTGACTCCCCGCACGCTCCGCGGCCAACGCGGTCCCCGCAGCCTCGAGATCACGGGCGAGGGCCTCCACCTCGGCGTCCCAGGCGCGCGGGATCTGCTCGCGGTCGAGGAGGGTCACGACGTCGGCGACCGTGTCGTGCTCCGCCGCCACGAACCAGGTCTCGGCCGGGATCGTGATGCCGCGGTCCTCCAGCGCGCGGCGCACGCCAGGATCGTTGCAGATCGCGGCGGCGAGCCGCGCGCTGACCCCTCCGGGAGCGCCGCCGCAGGCACCGCAGTCCAAGGATGCGGCGTGGGGGTTGTTGCGGGTCTTGGCCCCGTGACCGCAGAGCACCACCAACGGAGCGAACCCGTCGGTCAGCCCGACAATGGCCAGCAGGGACTCCGCGAGCAACGTGCGCTGTTCGAGGTTGAAGCCGCGCTCCCCTTCGAGCAGCGGCCTGGTGGCCACCTGCCCCTCGGCCCGCTCCCGGGGGGCGGCCGGCCGATCGCCATCGCGTCGCCGCAGCCACCTCGACGGCCGGAAGGTCCGCACCAGCGCCGCGGTCGCCGTGAACCACCCGGCGGCTTCCGCGAAGGCGAAGGGTGCGCCCACCCCGTGGCTCGCGCGATGGCCCGCGTCCCCGACGGCGACGCGACCCAGCTGCGCGCGTACGGCCCGGGCCGCGTCGTCCTGCGCTCCGGATGCCGGGATCTCCGTCGCCCGGTTGCTCGGCGTGACCAGCACGGGGTTGCGCGGTTCGGCCTGCCACGAGCCGAGCGGCTGCCACTCCACCGGGATACCGAAGAACCCGGCCACCCCGAAGGTCTCGTAGCCGGTGATGGTCTCGAGCTGGCGCCGTAATCCCTCGCTGCGGACGTCGATGCAGCACAGCACCTGCACCGACGGCGGAGCATCGACCGGCGGC
>CAYXJD010000127.1:7732-9309 GCA_964465225.1 uncultured Actinomycetota bacterium | reverse complement strand
TGTGGACCGGCACCTGGATCCTGCTGATCGTGCTGCCCGCCCTGCTGCTGTTCGAGATCCTGGACCGCTCCGGAGCGCTCGACCACCTCGCCGACGCTGCCGAACTGCTCGCCCCCACTGAGGGACGCCGCCTGATCCTGCTGGCCTTCGTCCTGCCGTCCTTCCTGCAGGGTGCCGCCGGGTTCGGGGCGCCGATCGCCATGAGCGCCCCGATGCTGGTGCGCCGCGGGATGGCGCCGGTCGCGGCGGTGGCCGCCTGCCTGATCGGGTACCAGTGGTCGGTGACCTTCGGCTCGATGGGCTCGAGCTACTTCATGGCCGAGGCCACCGCGCGCCTCGATGCGACCCAGGCGGCCTCTTTCGCCCTGCGGGCCTCGATGCTGCTGGCAGCCACGGCGGTCGTCTCGGGGCTGCTGGTGCTGCGTCGGGGACGGCGCAGCCCGGGTGACCGGTGGCGGGCCCTGGTGGTCGCCGCAACGATGGGGGCGACGCTCATAGCGGTGGTCAGGGTTCAGCCGGCGCTCGGCTCCACGGCGGCGGGGCTCGCGGGGCTGCTGGCATCCTGGTGGCTGCTACCGGCCCCGGGCACCGAGCGGCCCGAAGGTCGGCCGATGGCCGTGGCGGCGGCGCCGTACCTGGTGCTGACCGCGAGTGCGACGATCGGGTTCGCGTTCCCCCCGGTGCGGACGCTGTTCGAGCGCCTGCCGACGATCGCCCCGGTGCTCCCTGGTTCGGTGGCCGACTTCGGGTTCGCCACCGCCGAGGCCGCCGTGACCCCGGCCTTCCGTCCCCTGCTGCACCCCCTGCCCTACCTGCTGCTCGCCGCGGTGGTGGGGGTCGTGCTCTACCACCGCCAGGGCTGGTGGCCACCGGGCGCGATGCGGCTCGCGACGACGAGCTGGCTCCAGCGCTGCCGCAAGGTCGCAGCGTCGATCCTCGGGCTGACGGTCCTGGCGGCGCTGCTGACCGAGGCCGGGATGATCGCCGCACTTGCGGGGGCGCTGGCATCGTCGCTGGGTTGGGGCTTCGTCGCGGTGTCCGCCCCGCTCGGCACGCTCGGCACCGTGCTCACCGGCGCGACGACGGCCTCGAACGCGCTGTTCAGCTCGCTCCAGGCGGAGGTCGCCATCGCGCTGGGCATCCTGCCGGCGATCCTGCTGTCGGCCCAGACCGCGGGCGGCAACGTCGGCAACTCGCTGACCCCGGCCGTGGCCGCGGTCGGGACCTCCGCCGCCGGCGCGTCAGGGCGGGAACCCGAGGTGATCCGGCGCAACCTCGCCGGTGCCGGGGTGCTGCTGGTGGTGATCTTCGGTGGGCTGCTGGTGCAGCTGGCGCTGGTCAGCGGCTGAGCGGCCGAGCGGCCTGGCGGCCTGGCGACCGAGCGGCCTAGCGGCCGAGCGGCCTGGCGACTGAGCGGCCTGGCGGCTGAGCGGCCTGGCGACCGTCCTCAGCCGCTCGTCCTCCCCCGGAACTGGGCTCCATCCCAGCTCCCGCCCCCAGCCGCACCCGCCCCACCCCACACCAGCCCCGGAACTGGGCTCCATCCCAGCTCCCGTCGTCCGTGCCGCGAGCGGCGG
>CAYXJD010000127.1:0-7632 GCA_964465225.1 uncultured Actinomycetota bacterium | reverse complement strand
CGGGCGGCGTCGCGCAGCAGTCCGTCGAGGGCGATGTCGACCATGTCGTCGAAGGTGCGCTGCCGCTCGTCGGAGGTGGTCTGCGCACCGGTGGTGATGTGGTCGCTCACGGTGAGCACCGTGAGCGCCCGCACCCCGTGGGCCGCCGCCACGCCGTAGATGCCCGCAGCTTCCATCTCGATGGCCAGCACCCCCATCGACCGCATCGTGTCGACCAGGGTGTCACGGGGGTCGTAGAACAGGTCGGCGCTGTGGACGTTGCCGACCGCGACCGGGTGCTCGCGGGTTTCGGCAGCCTCGGCGGCTGCCCGCAGGAGGTGGAAGTCGGCCGTCGCGGCGAAGTCGAGGCCGGCGTAGCGTGCCCGGTTGACGCCGGAGTCGGTGCACGCTCCGGCCGCCAACACCACGTCGCGCAGCGCCAGCGAGTCCTGCAGCGCCCCGCACGAGCCCACCCGGACCAGGCGCTGCACCCCGTACTCCCGTACCAGCTCCGTCGAGTAGATCGACGCGGACGGGATACCCATCCCCGTCCCCAGCACGGAGACCGGCATGTCCTGGTAGGTGCCGGTGTACGCCAAGGCACCACGTACCTCGTTGACCTGCTCGGCGCCATCGAGGCATCGCTCGGCGATGTGGCGGGCGCGCAGCGGGTCGCCGGGCAGGAGCACCGTGTCGGCGAAACCTCCGTCAGCGGTGGACAGATGCGGGGTGGGCACGGCATGCCTCGCGTCGGCTGCGGGTTACGTTCGCGACGAGTCAAGCAGCCACGCATGCCCGTCGCCCGCAGCAACTCGCCTACCTTCCTGAGGCAGGAGGCACCGACACCGTGGAAGCAGAGCGTCACCCCCAGGAACCGGACGTCGATCCGGCGCCCGAGCCGGAGCTCGATCCGGCGCTGATCCGCGCGGTCGCGGACCGGATCCGGGCTGCCGACGTGGTCGTGGCTCTGACGGGCGCCGGCGTCTCCACCGCCTCGGGCATCCCGGACTTCCGCGGCCCCCAGGGGCTGTGGACCAAGGACCCCGGCGCCCAGCGCTACGTCTCGATCGACGCCTACGTCGCCGACGACGAGGTACGCCGCGAGGCCTGGCGCCGCCGCGCCGCGGAGCCGACCTGGCAGGCGCAACCCAACCCCGGACACCTCGCGCTCGCCGAGCTCGAGCGGCTCGAGCGGCTGACGGCGCTGATCACCCAGAACGTCGACGGGTTGCACCAGTCGGCGGGCAGCTCACCGGGTCGGGTGATCGAGATCCACGGCACGGTCCGCGAGGTGGTGTGCCTGTCGTGTGATCGGCGCCAACCGGCGCTGCCGGTGCTCGAGCGGGTGCGTGCCGGGGACCACGACCCACGTTGCGAGACCTGTGGCGGGCTGCTCAAGAGCGCCACGGTCGCCTTCGGACAGTCCCTCGACCCGGCGCTGCTGCAGCGTGCTCACGACGCCACGATGGCCGCGGATGTGTTCCTGGCCTTGGGGACGTCCCTGACCGTGCACCCCGTGGCCCTGCTGCCACGAACGGCACTGGAGGCAGGCGCGATGCTCGTGGTCATCAACGCGGAGCCGACGCCCTATGACGACCGCGCCGACGTCGTCTTCCACACCGACACCGGCACCGCGCTGTCACGGATCGTCGCCGCGGTCCGCTCAGACTGAGCGTGCTGCCACCTCGGCGAGTGCTTCGGCGATCGGGGTGTCCCCGCTGACCACCTCGAAGGTGGCGCCGATCGTGGCATCGTCGGCGAGGCAGCCGGCGAGGATCGCGGCGACGTCCTCGCGCGGGATCGCGCCGCGGGACTCGAGCGTCGGGATACCCACCGCCACACTCCCCGTGCCGGGATCGTGGGTGAGTCCCCCCGGCCGCACGATCGTGGCGTCCAGCCCGCTGGCGACCAGGAGCCGCTCCCGGGCGTGCATGGCGGCGAGGTAGTGGCGGATCTTCTCGCTGCCACGCATCGGGTCGTCGGCCGCCATCGACGACAGCAGCACGAACCGGCCGACCCCCGCCGCCACGCACCGGTCGATGACCCGCACGGCCCCGTGCAGGTCCACCCTCAGCGTCGCGTCCGCTCCGGTCTTCGAGCCCGAGCCCGCGCAGAAGGCCACCGCGTCCGCACCCTCGACCACACCGTCGAGGTCGCCCTCCAGGTCGCCGAGCACCGTCGTGGCACCGAGCGCCTCGAGCGCCGCGGACTGCGCTGGGTCGCGGATCATCGCCCGCACCTCGACGTCGTTCGCCAGCAGCTGGCGGACCAGCGCGTTCCCGGTCCCCTTGCTCGATCCGATGACCACGACCTGCACGAACGCCTCCAGAGATGGGTAGTGGATGGATGGTGGCTGGATGGTGCCGGGCTCGGCCGTCGCCATCACCCGGCATCCCGGCCGCGGCGACCCGGCGGCCCGTGGAAGCCACGGCGCCCGTCTCGGGTTGCCACCCGGGACCGCGACGGCTCGCCGGAGCCCGGTCCTCGAGCATAGGAGCGCATGTGGCACGCAGGGACCTGATCGTCGTCGGTGGCGGCACCGCGGGGCTCGTCGCCGCCGTGGGTGCGGCTCGGCAGGGGGCGAAGGTCACCCTGGTGGAGCGGGCCCGTACCGGAGGTGACTGCCTGTGGACGGGCTGCGTGCCCTCGAAGTCCCTGCTCGCCGCTGCTGCGGCCGCCCACACCGCGCGTCACAGCGACCACCTCGGCGTCCACACCGACCGGGTCACGGTCGACTTCGGGGAGGTCATGGCCCACGTGCGCGGGGCGATCGGAGCCATCGCCCCGCACGACAGTCCCGAGCGACTGCGTGCCGAGGGCATCGAGGTCATCCACGGCGACGCGCGGTTCGTCGCCGACGACGCGATCGAGGTCGGGGGCCGAAGGCTCCGGTTCCGCGCCGCGATGATCGCCACGGGCGCCGCACCGGTCCTGCCGCCGATCGAGGGCCTGGCCGATGCCGCACCGCTGACCACGGAGACGATCTGGGACCTCGAGGAACTCCCACGACGCCTGGCCGTCCTCGGCGGCGGTCCGATCGGGTGCGAGCTGGGACAGGCCTTCGCCCGCCTCGGCGCCGAGGTGACGATGGTGGAGATGGAGCCGCGCCTGCTGCCCCGGGAGGAACCCGAGGCCAGCGAGGCCATCCGCGCCTCGCTGATGGCCGACGGTGTCGACGTGCGCACCGCGGCCCGGGCGATGGCGGTGCTACCGGGCAGGCCGGGCGCCGGGAGCGAGGCCGGGAGCCGCGACGGCGACGGCGATGACAGGGACCGCGATGGGTGGCGGCTGCGGTTGCAGCGCAGCGACGCAGCACCGGACGCCGAGGCCGACGAGGTGGCCTTCGACCACCTCCTGGTCGCCGTCGGCCGGCGCCCGCGGACCGCGGAACTCGGCCTGGAGGCAGCCGGCATCGAGGTGGACCGTCGCGGCGCGGTGGTGGTCGACGACCGGCTGCGCACCACGAACCGCCGTGTGTACGCCGGCGGTGACGTGACGGCACTGCTGCCCTTCACCCACGTCGCCTCGACCCACGGGGCGACGGTCGTCCAGAACGCGGTGTTCGGCCTACGCGCCACGGTGGATCACGACCGGATCCCGTGGGTCACCTTCACGGCGCCGGAGGTCGCCCGAGTCGGTCTGAGCGTGGCCGAGGCGCGGAAGCGTTTCGGGCCGGGGATCCGGGTGCGTCGCGCCGACCACGACGAGGTGAACCGTGCCCGTGCCGAAGCGCGGACCGACGGCTTCGCACTGCTGGTCGGCGACGACAAGGGACGCCTGGTGGGGGCGACGGTGGTCGGTCCTCATGCCGGGGAGACGATCGGCGAAGTGGTGGCCTGGCGCCAGCAGGACGCCAAGGTCTCCGCGATCGCCCGCCGCTCGACCCACGCCTATCCGACCTGGAGCGACGACATCGCCGCCGCGACGGTGCTCGAGCTGCAGGACGACCTGGCGAAGCTGCGGCCGCTCAGCCGCGGCCTGCTGTGGGCCCGGCGGCTGCGTCGCTGACCGTCGGCTGTGGGCCCAGCGACCGCTGCGCCGACCGTCGGCTGCGGCTCGCGGCCTCAGACGTCGGCGAGTACCCGGCGTGCCAGCCGCAGACGCTGGCCGATCGTGACGAGCACCACCAGCGCGAAGCCCCAGGCGATCGGTGCCATCGCGGCCGGGAAGAGCACCATCGCGGTGTGCACCACGATCGTCTCGGTCCCCTCGGCCAGCCCCCGCGTGAAGTGGAACGTGCGCTGGTCGGGCGCGTCGACGCCGGCGCGCTCGGCGGCAGCCGAGTAGGCGAGCAGGGACCCGCCGTTGACGTAGTACGTCAACAGCAGGACCAGGCAGGCCGTGGCCGCCTCGGGTTGGCCGATCGCGCACCCGACGACGAAGCTGCCGTAGGCCGCCATGTCGGCCGTGAGATCGGCCCAGCCACCGAAGGCACTGTCGGTCCCGTTGGCACGGGCGACCGGCCCGTCCAGGCCGTCCGGTACCCGAGACAGCAGCCAGAGCCCGGCCGCCACCGGGAACAGCGCCAGCGCCGCGGCGACCGCCGCAGCGACCGCCAGGAGCAGTCCGAGGAGGGTCAGCGTCAGCGGCCGGACCCCACGGCGCGCCAGGGCGGCACCGGCCCGGTCGAGGGCCGGCGCCAACCGGCGCCGCAGCGGAGCGTCGAGCACAGCTACTCCCCAGCGGTCCCACCGGCGGACTCTGCGATCGCGGCGGCCCCGCCGGTGTCCCCGGGGCTGTCCACGACGGCCGTCTCCGCACCGGTCCGCCGCGCGCGTACCCGCCGGGCAACCAGCGAGGTCCCGACCACCAGCGCCAGGTAGGCAGCGACCGACGCGAGGAAGCGCGGCGAGGTCGGATCGTCGAGCGACCCACCGGTCGAGGCCAGGATCAACACCCCGGGGATGATGCCGAGGGCGGTCGCGGCGACGTAGGACCACAGGCGCACGGCGGTGATGCCCGCGACGAGGTTGACGACGTTGAACGGGAACAACGGGATCAGCCGGATGACCAGCACCGAGGCGAACCCACGCTCGCCGAGGTGGCGGTCCACCGCCGCGACCCGTTGCCCCGCGAGTTCCTCGACGGCCCCGCGCCCGATCGCGCGCCCGATGAGGAACGCGCCGGTCGCGCCCAGGGTGGCGCCCACCAGCGCCGTGCCGGCCCCGAGCACCGGCCCGAAGACCAGTCCGGCCGCCAGGGTGAACGGGGTGCCGGGTAGTAGCAGCACCGTCGCCACGGCGTACAGCAGCGCGAAGAGCGCCGGACCGGCGGCTCCCCAACCGGCGACCTGGTCCCGCAGACCCTCGACCGACAGGTCATCGGTCAGGAGCACGAGTGCCCCCGCGATCGCCAGCAGCACCACCAGTATCACGAGCCGCAACCAGGCGCGACGCCGACGCAGCCGCGCGGCAGCGGCATCGGGCTCGACGGTCGAGGTGGTCACGGAGGGCTCCGATCGTGGACGGGACGTGCAGGGCAACCCGTCACGGCGCCACAGCCATCCATCGTTCGCCGCCGCCGCGGCTACCGTACGCCTGGTGACCCCCTCCCCACCTCGCACCCCCTGGGCGATCCGACTGTCGGCGACGGCCTGGCTGCTCGGCATCGGGCTGTTGGCTGCCGCGCTGAGCGGCTGCGGTGGTGGCCAGGAGGCCGACGGCCGCGCGCTCTTCGCCGCCAACTGCGCGGTGTGCCACGGCGACGGCGGCCAGGGCAACGACCGAGGGCCTTCGCTGCTGGACGCGCGCTACCTGCCCGACCAGCTCAGCGACGCCGAGATGGCGGCCGGGATCCGCAACGGCGTTGATGAGGAGCACTTCGACTTCGGGCCCATGCCGGCGTCCCCCCGGCTCGAGGACGAGCAGGTCGACGCGATCGTCGAGGTGGTCCGCGAACTGCAACGCGACTGAGGACTCCTGGGACCGTGACCGGGCCCGGCAGGCCGTAGCATGCCGATCGCGATGCGCCCGTAGCTCAGCTGGATAGAGCATCGGACTTCTAATCCGACGGTCGCAGGTTCGAATCCTGCCGGGCGCGCCAGTGCGATGTCGCGCGACATGGTGCACATACGTCGCGCGACATCGTTCTTCGTTGGGCGGGTTTGGTCAACGGGGTCGGGGTCCGGGTTTGACGCCACGGGGCCGGGGCGTCGCCGGGTGCGGTGCGGTCACTGCCAGGACAGTGGCAGGTCCCTGAAGACGCCGTAATCGAACACGTGGTCGGCGAACCCAGCGGACGGGTCGTTGCGCAGCAGCCACTGCAAGCTCACGGCTCCACTGGCTCGCGCGACCCCGGGGCCATCGTGACCGTCGCCGTTCCAGTCGCCCACCACCGGCATGTGCTGCTCGAGGAGATCACCCCAGATCCCGTCGGCGTAGTAGACGAAGTCGTAGTTGGGCTCCCCCGCAGAGGTCACATCACGCAGCTGCCACTGCATCTGCCCCTCGGGATGACCCTGCACGATGCCGATGGTGTCGGAACCATCACCGTTCCAGTCGCCGACGACCGGCCAGGCCGGCGGGAGGTCACCGGGGTACTGGTCCTGGCCGAACTCGAAGGCCATCGAAGCGGCGCCTCCGCCGAGCCGGTCGCTCAGGTACCACGTGTAGGTGCCGTCGTCGCCGACGCGGACGACGCCGGGTGTGTCCTGGCCGTCCCCGTCCCAGTCGGCGCAGACCGCGAGGTCACCATCCCGGCCGTAGACGAAGCTGTGGTCTGCCCAGCCAGCGCTGTTGCTGTCGCGCAACAGCCAGTACGGGCGGCCGTCGATCGTCCGGATGACACCAGGGGTCCGTGTCCCGTCCCCGTTCCAGTCGCACAGCATGGCCTGGGTGTCGGACGACCGGGCGTACTGGAAGGTGTCCGTTCCCGGGCCGCCCGTGAGTGAGTCACGGAGATACCACTGGAGGCCAGCACCTTCGCCGCGGCGTACCACGGCCGGGTTCGAAGCGTCGTCCGCGCTGTCTTGCGCGTGAGCAGCTGGCATGCCGACCAGCATGGCCAACACCGCCGCTCCCGCGATCGTGGTTGATCGTCGTCGCATCGCCATCTCCCCTCGGGGCGGACCGGCGCGAGCCCAACGTCATCGGGCCTCCGAAGCACCGGGCACCCGGTAGCTACGGTACGAACTGGCGTGGGCCGAGTCCGGACGAGAAGCGGCGTTCGGACGCTGTGCGTCCGGGGGTGGTCAATCGGGATGCTCATCGTCCCATCGCGCCAGCAGGGCACGCAGATCGCGCTGGGCGATGAGCGAGCCCACACCGAGCGCAACGCCGACACCCGCTCCCAGAGCCGTCGCGGCCACCGGGGCGAGCAGGAGCGAGGCCAGGGCGGTGACGACGAGCCCTGTCCCCACCACCAGGAGCAGCGCGAACACCACCGGATGACGTGCCGCCCACCGGGCTCCCCGCGGCGGTGCGCCAGCGGCGACCCAACCCGCCGGGTAACGGTCCCTCGCCCCATCGCCCATCGCTGGCCTTCGTCGGTGTCGAGTGATGGCGAGGCGTGGAGGCTAGCGGCGTCAGGGGCAGGCCCCGATGGCGTCGTCCACCTCGAGGGCGCCGTCCGCCACCTCGCCGTCCGCCACCTCGCCGTCCAGCAGTGCTGCGAGACGGGAACGGATGGCGTCCACGTCGGGGACATGGCCGCTAC
>CAYXJD010000126.1:0-9369 GCA_964465225.1 uncultured Actinomycetota bacterium | reverse complement strand
CGCGACGAGGTCCCGACGCTGGCGTGCGAACCGGAGCCGGAACCGGAGCCGGAACCGCAGCCCGAACCCGAGCCCGAACCGGAACCGCAGCCCGAGCCCGAGCCCGAACCGCAGCCGGATCCCGGTACCGACGAGGGGCAGGACGCAGAGGTGGAGGACGACGAGCAGGAGATCCCGCAGCCGACCTCGGTCGACTCCGGGCTGTCCCCCTCCCAGCCGACGAGCTCCCTGCTCGTGCTGGTGCTCGGGTTCGCGCTGGTGGCAGGTGGGCTGACGGTCGGGCTCAGCCAGCGGCGCGGGCAACCATGAGGATCGCCGCGAGGGGCGCCGCGGCCAGCCTGCTGCTGGCCGTGGCCAGCATGCTCGCGCTGGCCAGCCCCGCCCTGGCCAGCCCCGGATCCTGCGACGGGGTCTGGGTCGTGGTCGACGCCAGAGCCGCGGGTGGCTCACTGCAGACGCGTTGCGCCCCGGGCGACCCCTCCTCCGGCCTGGGTGCTCTGGAGCAGGCCGGGTTCTCCTACACCTTCGCGCCGCGCGTCCCCGGCTTCGTCTGCACCATCGATGCCCGCCCGGATCCGTGCAACGGCGCGCCTGCCGACGCGTACTGGTCCTACTGGCACGCCGATGCCGGCGGGTCCTGGACCTACGCCACGACCGGCGCGGGCAGCCGCGACCCGGCGCCGGGCACCGTCGAGGGTTGGCGGTTCGGGGACGGCTCCACACCGCCCGGCACCGCGCCACCCGCCAACGCCCCGGCGCCGGAGCCAGCGCCAGAGCCCCAGCCCGAGCCCGAGCCCGAGCCCGAGCCGGAGCGTGAGCCCGAGCCGGAAGCGCCACCGGAGCGCAGCGACGACAGCTCCTCGCCCGCCAGTGGCACGGACCGCGGCGGCAGCGACGAGGACGCTCCGGCATCGTCGAACACGGACAGCGACCGCACCGGCGAAGCAGCGTCCAGCGGCGGAGGAACCGCGCCCACCGGGGGTGCCCGGAACGCCTCGAGCCCAGGCGTCGATGGCCCTGGCGACACGGCCGGACCCGACCCTCAGGAGCGGTCGGCAGAGGCTGACGATCCGGAGGAGGCATCGACCGGTCCCAGCTGGGAGCCACCCGAGGTCCAGACCGGCGAGTGGCCGGACCCGTCTCCGGCCGAGACGACCACCCCCACCTCGACGCCGGCCCCATCCGAGGAGATCCCAACGACATCGCAGGCCGGCTCGACACCGGCGGAAGAGGAGGAACTGGAGCTGGCGACGCAGCCCAGCACCCAGGCATCGGCGTCACCCGTCGGTGCCGTCCTGGCACTGGGGCTCCTCGCCGGCATCGGCGGGTTGACGTGGCGACAGCGCTTCCAACGGTCCGGTGCACCCTCGTGAACCGCTCCGCGCCACCGCTGCCGCGCGCCCTGCACCCGGGCGCGTGGTGGTTGTGGGCGCTCGGTCTGGCCACCGCGGCATCACGGACCACCAACCCGTGGCTGCTGCTCCTGGTCCTGGCCGTGGCCGGCCATGTCGTCACCGCACGCCGGTCCGACGCCCCCTGGGCGCGGTCGTTCGCGGTGTTCCTCAAGCTCGGGATGGTCGTGATCACCATCCGGGTCGTCGCGCAGACCCTGTTCGGCGCGGCCGTCCCCGGGAACGTGCTGGTCGACCTCCCGGAGATCGACCTCCCGGCCTGGGCCGCCGGGGTGACGTTGGGCGGTCCGATCACCGACGCCGCGCTGGCGGCGGCGCTGGTCGACGGGCTGCGCCTGGCGACCGTGCTCGCCTGCATCGGCGCGGCCAACGCGCTGGCGAACCCGAAGCGGCTGTTGGCCAGCGTCCCCGCAGCGCTGTACGAGGTAGGGGTCGCGGTCGTGGTGGCCCTGTCCTTCGCGCCGTCGATGGTGACCGCGGTGCAGCGGATCCGCGCAGCCCGTCGGCTGCGCGGCCACCCGGACCGGGGCCTGCGCTCCATCGTGAGCGTGGCCATGCCGGTGCTGGAGGACGCGCTGGAACGCTCGCTCGCACTCGCGGCGGCGATGGACTCCCGCGGCTACGGCCGACGCGCCTCGGTGCCGGTACGGACCCGGCGGCTCACCACGACACTGACCCTGGCAGGCCTGGGGGCGATGCTCGTCGGGCTCTACGGCCTGCTGGACGGCACCGGGCCGGCGGCGCTCGGCCTCCCGGCGCTGGTGGCGGGCATCGTGGTGGCGGCAGCGGCGCTCCGCACGGCCGGCGCCGGCGTCACCCGGACCCGCTACCGCCCGGATCCCTGGGCCGGACCCGAATGGCTGACGAGCCTCGCGGGGGCCACCGCGGCGATCGGCACGATCGTCACGTCACTGCTGGCGCCCGCAGCGCTCGAGCCGGTTGCCTGGCCGCTGCTCGCGATCCCGCTCCCAGCGGCCGCCACGATCGGGATCCTCCTGGCATCGCTGCCCGCCTGGCTGACCCCCGTCCCCCCGCGCCTGGCGAGCGGATCCGCCCGTCGGCGGCACCCCGCCCGCAGCCCCGCGGCCACCGACCCCACGTCCGCGGTCGCCGCAACCACCTCGGCGTCCTCCTCGGAGGTGGCGGCATGATCGACCTGGACCGGGTCGGGGTCACCTACCCCACAGACACGGCGCCCTGCCTGTGGGGGGTGGACCTCCACATCGAGGAGGGCGAACTCTGCCTCGTCGTGGGCCGGACGGGTTCCGGCAAGTCCACCCTGCTGCGCACCCTCAACGGGCTCGTCCCGCACTTCACCGGCGGCACGCTCCACGGCCGCGTGACCGTCGACGGCCGCGACACCGCGACCCATCCACCGCGGGAGCTCGCCGACCTCGTCGGCATGGTGGCCCAGGATCCCCGATCCGCCTTCGTCACCGACGTGGTGGAGGACGAGTTGGCCTACGGCATGGAGTCCCTCGGACTGGCACCGGAGGTCATGCGTCGCCGGGTCGAGGAGACCCTGGACCTCCTGGGTCTGGTCGGCCTCCGCTCACGTGCGCTGGACACGCTGTCGGGTGGCGAGCGTCAGCGGGTCGCGATCGGCTCGGTGCTGACCGCCCACCCGGCCGTGCTGGTGCTGGACGAGCCGACCTCCGCGCTCGACCCGCCCGCCGCCGAGGAGGTCTTGGCCACGCTGCACCGACTGGTGCACGACCTCGGGCTCACCGTGGTCCTGGCCGAACACCGGCTGGAGCGCGTCGTGCCCTTCGCCGACCGGATCGTGCACCTGCCCGGGGACGGGGCGGCGATCGAGGTCGGCACACCGGCAGAGATCATGGCTTCGAGTCCGATCGCCCCGCCGATCGTAGAACTGGGACGGTTGGCAGGCTGGACCCCCCTGCCACTGACGATCAGAGATGCCCGGCGCGGGGCCAGCGGCCTGCGCCACGAGCTCGCGCAGCTGCCACCCCCGCCACGGTGTGGCCCCGGTCCAGGGGCAGGCCCCGGGCCCGAGGCAGCGGCAGCGCCGGATGCTGCGCCCGTCCTGCGCTCCGGCCAGCTGGCCGTGACCTACGGGCACACCGTCGCCCTGGCCGGTGTCGACCTGGCGATCGCGGCAGGGGAGATCGTGGCGCTGATGGGCCGCAACGGAGCCGGGAAGTCGACCCTGCTGCAGGCGTGGACGGGTCTGACGAACCCCGATGCCGGCTCGGTCGCCGTCGCCGGAGAGGATCCCGCGCGCCTGCGCCCGGCGGAGCTGATCCGCCGGGTGGCCCTGGTCCCGCAGGAACCCGCGGACCTGCTCTACGCCGAGACGGTGGCAGCGGAGTGCGCCGCCGCCGACCGCGACGCGGGGCAGTCACCCGGTGCCTGTGCCAGGCTGCTCGAGAGGCTCGTCCCCGGCCTCGACCCGGATCGCCACCCCCGGGACCTCTCCGAGGGCCAACGGCTCGGCCTGGTACTCGCGATCCAGCTGGTCGGTGACCCCCCGGCGCTCCTGCTGGACGAGCCCACCCGAGGACTGGACTACAACGCCAAGCACCGGTTGACCGGGCTGCTACGCGAGCTGGCCGCACAGGGACGTGCCATCGTCCTGGCGACCCACGACGTGGAGTTGGCCGCCGCCGTCTCCACCCGCACCGTCGTGCTGGCCGACGGCGAGGTCGTCGTCGACGGTCCCACCCCCGAGGTCGTGGTCGGCTCACCTGCGTTCGCACCCCAGGTCGCCAAGATCCTCGCCCCCCTGCCCTGGCTGACCGTTGGTCAGGTCGCCTCCAGCCTCCAGGCCGCCTCATGAGCGCGACCACACCCACCGCGCACCCCGGTGTCGTGGAGCGGCGCACCGGCGCCCAGCTTCGGATCGGCCCGCGGTCGCTGGCGGCGCTCCTACTCGTCACCGCGATCGGCATCATCGCCTTCGGCTGGCCGTTGCTGGCCCAGCCGGGCAGCGGACTGGCCCACGCCACCGACGCGCCGCTGCTGTTCGCCCTGCTGCTGCCGCTGCTGCTGGCTGTGGTGCTGGCCCAGCTGGCCGAGGGCGGGATGGACGCCAAGACCGTCGCCATGCTCGGTGTGCTGGCGGCCGTCGGCGCGGCGCTCCGCCCGCTCGGGACGGGCGTCGCGGGCTTCGAGCCGGTGTTCTTCCTGCTCGTGCTCGCCGGCCGCGCCTACGGGCCCGGCTTCGGGTTCGTGCTCGGTGCCACGACCCTGTTCGCCTCGGCGCTGTTGACCGCGGGGGTCGGCCCCTGGCTGCCCTTCCAGATGCTCGGCGCCGCCTGGGTCGGCGCCGGGGCCGGACTGCTGCCGCGGGCTCGGGGTCGGGTCGAGCTCGCCCTCCTGGCCGCCTACGCCGCGATCGCCGGGCTCTTCTACGGGCTGGCGCTGAACCTGTCATTCTGGCCCTTCGCCGTCGGGACCGCCAGCACGATCTCCTTCGTCGCCGGCGATCCGGTGCTCGAGAACCTCGGCCGCTTCCTGGCCTTCAGCCTCGCTACCTCGCTGGCCTTCGACGTCCCCCGCGCCGTGCTCACCGCGATCCTGGTCCTGGTCACCGGCCGACCGATCCTCAGGGCGCTGCGACGGGCCGGTAGGCGGGCTGCCTTCGACACCCCGGTCGTCTTCGACACCCCGATCAGCTTCGACGCCGACCAGGTCGCGCGGAGCCAGCCGTCGACGGAGCCGCGTGGTGGCGACGGCGGCACGTACCACGACGTGACACAGCATCCTGCGCCTCCCGGAGGAACCCCGCACCCGTCGAGATAGCGCAGCCGGGGGCAGGCACCCGGCTCCGGCCACGACCTCCGACGGGCTCCCCGGCCCCGGGCAGGACCACGCTGGCCCGGCTGCAGACGCGCGGCGTGTCGCTCCTGGCAGCAGCGTCGCCGCGGTCGCTCGACGGCGTTCGTCGACCCCCCGTCGACCAACGCCGTGCGGCATCGCACCGAGCCTTCCCCGGGTAGCGGCGGACTCGCAGGTCTTGGCTTCCCCGAACCTCGACACGGGCAGGCTCGCCCGACCCGAACCCAGCGCTTGGCCAACAGGGACGTGCGCAGCCCGTCACCGCAGCTCGTCGGCCGGCGGTCGAAAGACGTACCAGTAGGGGATCGCCACCAGCGTGACCGCCCCGATCATGTTGCCGATGCCGGCCGGGACGATGTTCCAGCCCAGCGCGGTCCCCCAGCCCACCTCGCCACCGTGGGCGATGAACAGTGAGAAGAAGCCCATGTTCGCCGGGCTGTGCTGGAAGCCGGCGGCCACGAACAGCATCACCGCGAGCAGCACCGGGACGTACTTGCCGATGATGGTGCGACCCATGAAGGCGAAGAACGCGGCCATCCCGACCAGCCAGTTGGCCAGGATCCCCGACAGGACCAGGCGCCACCAGTTGGCCACCCCACCCAGTTCCCGGTAGGCGAGCTTGCCCTCCACCGTCTCGGCCAGGGTGCCGACGACCTCCGCCGGGTAGAGCTGCGCCACGGCGATCAGGTTCCCGAACAACCACGCCCCAGCCAGGTTGCCGAGCCACGCCAACGCCCAGAACCTGAGCACCCGCGGCCAGATCCGCCGATCGGACAGCAGCGTCGCCGGCAGCACGACGTTGGCCTCGGTGAACAGCACCGCCTCGGAGAGCACGACGAAGAAGAACCCGGCGCTGAAGGCGAACCCCTCGATCAGCTTCTTGACACCGGCTGTCTCGATCCCGGTCCCCAGCAGCACAGAGAAGAGCGCACCGGTGGTGATGAAGCCCCCACCGAGCAGCGCGAGGACGACGATCCGGGGTGCCGTCAGCTCGGCAACCCGTCCACGGCCGAAGACGGCCATGCCGGACACGACCCGGGAGGCATCGAGGTACTGGGCATCGGGCGCGCCGTCACGGGAGGGAGCAGGGTCGACCACGACCATCGGTCCTTGTTCGCTGACGAGGCCCCGCGAGGGGCCGGGAAGAGGAACACCCACCATGCCCCGACGCTTCCACGACACCTACGACCTGACATGGAAGCGCAAGCCCACCCCGCCGGTTCCCATCCGCGGCGAGGAGGCCGCCGGCAAGCAGATCCACCACCTCGGCGACTGGGGTGTCCGGTTCCCTGGTGGGGCCCCGGTCTTCAACACCGGCGAGAGGCGCGCTGCGCCCCTGGCGAGTCCGATTCCCGTCCACCTCCGCCAACAACGCTGACGGATCACCGGGACGGGATGGCAAGGGGCCTGACCCAGCCATCTGACGCAGGACGACGGACAGCCCGGTCGCGCCCGGCCTCCGACGGCTACTCGCCGCTCACTGTCACCCCGATGGCACCGGCCACACCCAGTGTGCGTGCACGGTCCAGCAATCGTCGGGCCTGATCACGCAGCTCAGGCTCCACGAGCTGGACCGTCTCCAGACGCTCCTCGGCAGCGGCCAACAGCTCAGGTCGCTCTTGCGTCGCTTCCCGGAGTAGGTGCACACGCTCGCCCTGGTCCTTCCCGGAATACACCAGCCCGAGCGCGAAGGCGGCGAGCCAGGCCGACTCCGCATCGCGCGCCGGGTCCACCTCGCCCGCCGACTCCGCATCGCGCGCCGACCGGTCCGTGCGCGCCGAGCCGGTTGTCTGCTCGACCTGAGCCCGGCTCACCGCGGCCCCCTCTCGGCCTCCGCGGCGGCGGGCGCAGGGCGATCGAGGCCACGCAGGTAGTAGACCGCGGCTCGGTGGGACCGGCACCGGGGTCCTCTCGGATCGTCGACCGCGTCGCGGAGCTCTGAGACCGCCTGCCCGATCGGCGTGCCAGCGGGCATGCCGATCGTGGCGGCCACCTCACCCGGCAATGGCCGTACCGAGCAACGCAGAGCCTCGAGAACCTGTCGCATCGGGCTGGGAGGCCGGTCCTGGCCGTCGAGGCGAACCTCATCCGCGCCGACGGGATCAGCGAGCCAGCGCATGAAGACCGCCTCGAGATCGCTGAGGGCAACCTCTGTGGCCGGCGTCGTCTCGAGCGGGAGCGCCCCGCGTGCGGGCTCGAGCGTGGTGGTCTCGTTCAGCGCACGCACCAGGGCTTGGAGTCGCACGGCGATGTCGCGGATCCGGTCGTTCAGTCGGCGGTCCGCGCCGTAGTGCTCCTGGAGTGAGCGCAGGTACGCCACCATCTCCGACAGCTGCGCGACTCGGTCCATCTCCGACGCGTCGGCCTCGCGCGGCCGATCGAGGGTCCGGACCGAACGTGCATGTCGCGCGACCTGAGGGGTCGCGCTGGTCCTCGGGTCGTTCGCAGGGATCATCGGCGCTCCAGCAGGGATCGTCGCTGGTGAGCCGCCGGTTCCTCGACGGGTGGCTCCCCGACGCTACCAACCGCACCCCCGAGTCAGCCCTCGGCCTTCGGACATGGTCGGACAGCCGGCCGATGCGTAATCTGTGAGGTTGTCCGGCACCCACCGCCGTGCACCCGAAGGCCGTATCAACCCGCGACGTCCGGCCCGGCGCTGGTCAGCGTGATGCGCAGGAGCACCCGCCGCTCATCGCGCATCGCCTGGCGGTACGCATCCCAGTCCTCGTGCTCACCGGCGGCCCGGCGGTAGTAATCGACGAGGAGCTCGAGGGCCTCCGGCAGGTGCACGATCTCCGTCGTGCCGTCGATCCGGATCCACGGTCCGAAGAACGCATCGGGGAAGACGCACAGCGACGCGCGCGGATCACGCTCGAGGTTGCTGACCTTGATCGAGCTCTCGCGGGTCGAGACGATCGCGTGACCGCGGTCGTCGACCGTCACCGCCACCGGTGAGAGCTGCGGCGAGCCATCCCGTCGGTAGGTGTGCAGCACTGCGTGGTGGTGCTCGCGCAGGAACCTGCGCGCTGCATCGAGGTCCATCGTCGCTCCCGTCGCACGGTCAGGCCACGCTACTGGCGAAGGACGCACTGGTCACCGGCTACTGCGAGGATGCGGTCGAGGTACGGCGTGGGGGAAAGCCAGTTGTCCGTTCCCGGGTTCCAGGTAGGACCATGAGAGGAAGGCGCCCGTGCCCAAGGTGACGCTCCAGTACTTCGACGGCTGCCCGAACTGGGAGCTGGCCGACCAGCGGCTCCGTGCGCTGCAGGAGGAACTCGACCTCACGATCGCCTACCAGCGTGTCGAGACACCTGAGGAGGCCGAACGGGTCGGGTTCCGCGGCTCGCCCACCCTGCTCATCGGCGGCGGCGACCCCTTCGCTCTCCATGACGACCCCGCCGGACTCGCCTGCCGCGTCTACGACACCCCTGAGGGTCCGCAGGGCGCACCGACCTCCGAGCAGTTGCGTCGGGCCCTTCGACAGGTGACAGAGCGATGAAGCCGGGATCCCCACCTCGTTCGGATTCCTGGTCACCACGGGTACCGCAACCCACCCCTGCGCGAGGCCTCCACCGGTGTCGTCGAACGGCTTCGCCGGATCACCCGGCTCCGTCGGGTGGGCCGGCCAGCGCCCGGTAGACGAGGCTGGTCGCCACGCCGAAGACCACGTGGGCCGAGACGTCCTTGGCGACGGTCGTGGCGTCGTACTTCCAGATCGGTTCGTAGATGCCCATCGCGCCCAGGGTGGCGTAGCTGTTGGCCACAGCGCCGACGCCGGTCGCGACGCCGCCGAGCAGCGGGGGCCGGTCGGGGACCAGCAGCGCATGCGCGACGCCGTACCCCACCCCGGTCAGCCAGTGCATGGCGTTGGTGGTGGTGGCGGCGGCGCTGTCGGGCAGCTCGACGCCGACCGTGTCGGCCAAGCGCTTGCCGACCTGACCCGGTGCGGAGGCCTCCTCGAACGAGTCCACCGAGCCGGCGAACTCCCACGCCAGCGGCCCGTCCTCACCACCTGCACGGCGGTAGCGGCCGTACCAGACCAGGTCCATGGCCACCGTGCCCACGGCGCCGGCCACCGCACCGATCGCGATCCGCGTGATGAACGAGCTCATGTCGTCTCCCTCCCCCCACCGGCCTTCGGCGGCGTGTCTGGTGA
>CAYXJD010000125.1:0-9390 GCA_964465225.1 uncultured Actinomycetota bacterium | reverse complement strand
CTCGGCGACCACGGCCCGCTGTCCATCGCGTACCAGGTCGGCGAGCACGGTCCCGGTCTCGTGCTGGCGGACCACGGTCCCGATCGGCACGGCAACCACCGTGTCCCGTCCACGCGCGCCGGTGCGGTGCATCCCAGCCCCGTGTTCACCGTCGCCACCGCGACGGTGGGGGGACCGTCGCAGGTCGAGTAGTGAGGTCACGTTGCGGTCGGCGAGCAGCACGACATCGCCGCCGGATCCTCCGTCGCCGCCGTCGGGTCCACCTCGGGGGACGTGCGATTCGCGCCGGAAGGACACGGACCCGTCACCGCCGTCACCGCCGCGCACGTGCACCGTGCACTCATCGATGAAGCTGGCGGCCTCCACGGTGGCTCCGAGCTGCCTGGTCGACTTCGACGGCAGGTTCGACGGGTGACGAGACGAGGGCGGCCCGGTGGCCGCCCTCGGTACAGCTCGGTCGCGGCGACCCGATCAGACGTCGACCGGATCCACGTTCGCGGTGGTGCGCACGCGGGTCTTGTGGAAACGCACCGACCCGTCGACGAGCGCGAACAGCGTGTCGTCGCCGCCCCTGCCGACGTTGTCGCCAGGGTGGATCTTGGTGCCACGCTGCCGCACGATGATGCTGCCGGCGGAGACGGACTCGCCCCCGAAGCGCTTCACCCCGAGACGCTTGGCGTTGGAGTCGCGGCCGTTGTTGGAGGAGCCGCCGCCCTTCTTGGTCGACATGTCAGATCTCCTCGATCCGGAGGATCGTGTGGTGCTGGCGGTGGCCACGCCGCTTGCGCTGGCGCGACTTGTTCTTGTAGGTGAAGACGCGCAGGTGCTCACCACGACCGTGGCCCGTGATGGTGGCCGACACGTGCCGTCCGTCGACGTCGCCACCTGAGCTCACGGCCCCGTCGTCGCCGACGACCATGACGGTGCGCAGGTCGACGGTGTCGCCGACGTCACCGTCGAGCTTCTCGACGGTGACCTCCTGCCCGGGCTCGACCCGGTACTGCTTCCCACCCGTTGCGATGACCGCGTACACGGCTGGCTCCTGTCGTTCCTCGGGCTCGTCCACGGTGACCGTCCCTGGTGGCTGCCCCTGCCGCGGGTTCGCGGCACGTGACCGGCTGCGCTCGGCTGCCTCCGACGTCGCCGCCCACGGTGCACGACGCGTCGGTGGAACCGGTCGCAGTGCTGGCAGGCAGCAGCGGGACTGGTCGTCGGACGAGATGGTGGGGCGCACAGCGGCAGAGCGGCTGTCGCGCCGGTCGGTAACGGTACCGCCGCGGACGGCGGACGGTCAACCGGCGCTCAGCACCACGCGCCGGCCGCACACCATCCGCGACGACCGATCACTCCCGTGTCCCCGCTCGGGCCCCGGTCGGGCACCCTGGGGCCACACACCGGGGCGACTCTCCGTCGTCCGATGTTCGCCTGTCCCCACGCCGACGGAGCTCGACGTGTCCTCGACCACCTGCAGCGCGCTGGCCCGTGAACAGCGGGAGCCGCTGGCCGGCACGGCCAGCCAGGCGCTCGGTTACCTGCTGATCGAGCAACCGGGCAGCTGGGGCCGGGACGCGCTGACCGAGAGCGCCCTGGACGCGAAGCTCGGCGCGCGGCTGGCGGCGGCCGCCAGGGGCGTCGATGCCAAGGTGCTGCTCACGCGGCGCCCCGGCCGGCACCCCCGGGTCGCTGCCGACCGGTTCGAGGTCGCGTTGGCCCACGCCGGACCGACACCGTGGATCGAGGTCTGTCACCTCACCGAGGGGCAGCTCGCGGCGCTGGATCCCGCAGCTACCACGCAGGCGACTCCTCCCGGACTCGGCACGCGGGTGCCGGGACCGCGCTGGCTCGTGTGCACCCATGCGCGACGTGACCGCTGCTGTGCGACACGGGGCCGACCCATCGCCGACACCCTCGGGGCCCTCCACCCCGAGGAGACCTGGGAGACCAGCCACCTCGGCGGTCACCGCTTCGCGGGGACCATGCTGGTCCTGCCGCACGGCCTGGTCTACGGCAACCTCGACGTCGCGGCGGCGACGGAGGTGGTCACCGCCCACCTCGCAGGGCGGGTCACCACCGCGCACCTGCGCGGACGCGCCCGCCACCGTCCGCTCGCCCAGGTGGCCGAGATCGCGACGCGCCGCCTGCTCGGACAGGAGGGGATCGACGCGGTCACCGTGTGCGAGGAGCCGGTCGGCACGCCGCAGCCGGGCGGCGATCCGGTGCAGGTGATCGCAGAGGCCCCCGGACATCGCGTCCGGGTCACGATCGCCGCACGCCGCGGCCAACCCCGGCCCCTGTCCTGCGACGCCGAGGCTGAAGCCCCCACCCTGCTGGAGGTGGTCGGCACCGAGCTGCTCGGCTGAGTGACCGTCAGCAGCCGCTCAGCCCCGCAGTCCGTGCCAGGCCACGGCCGCCAGCTTGCGCGGATCGAGCCCCAAAGTGAGGTCGGCCAGCAGCGGTGACAGTCGGTCCATCCGATGGTGGGTGTGCAGCCAGGGCGGCGTGACCGGGGGGCGCCACGGGCCCCGGATCACGGTCTTCTCGACGTCCTCCAGCAGGAACGTGTTGTGCGCCTTACCCCGGCCGGACTGGATGTCGGTCAGCTCGTTCCCGGCGTAGGCACCCCACGGCGCGGACACGAACACGAAGCCGACCCCGGCCCACACGTTCACCCCGACCGTGCCGTAGCGCAGCTGTTCCACGGCGCGGTCGACGGCAGCAGCGACCTCGGGGTCGGCCAGGGAGCGGGGATGGACGAGCAGCGTGGCGGACAGGTTCCCCCACAGCTGCTCGTTGCAGCGCCGCACGGCCTCGTCGATGAACGCCGGCACCGACCGGGGCGCGTCGAGGGCGGTCTCGCTGATCACCCCACAGAACGACTCGGTGGTGAAGACGAGGTCGTCGCCGGCCTCGGGATCCACGTCCGGGATCAGGGTGAACGGCAACCCGCCCTCCACCGCCTCACTGAGCTGCTCGGCCTGCCGGTGCGAGGTCACGAACCGCTCGTAGCGCTCCTCGGCCCCGGGGTAGTAGAACTCCCGTGGCGCTGCCCGACGCAGCGAGGCACGCACGGCGTCCAGCAGTGGCCGACGGCCCGCCCAGGCCCGGTGCTGGATGATCACGTCCCCCGCCACGCAGTTGAACCCCGCGTTGTTGACGAGCATCGAGGCGAGGTGGTCACCCTGGAAGGCGAGGTCGCGTTCGCTCCACGGACCGGGGACGACGATGACCGGGCTGACGTCGCCGAGCTCGGAGGTGATGGGCACCTCGATGCGTGGCCGTGCCTCGGCCCGGCGCCGCTCGGCCTCCTCGCCGGTCCCGAACACGATCGCGTCGTGGGTGCGATCGGAACCGGTGACGTGGATGGCAGCGATGTCGGGGTGCTCGGTGAGGTGACGACCCACCTCTGCCCCACCGTGGACGATGCGGAGCAGATCGTCCTCGATGAGCGGCGCGAACGCCGCCGCCAGGTGCCGACCCAGGTAGGCGTTCACCGGGTTCATCTTGAGCACCACGACCCGGTCCAGGGCGAACAGCTGGTAGAGCGCGTCCATCGGGCCGATCGCGGAGACGTTGCCTGCACCCAGCACGACCGCCACGCCCGGGACCCGCTCGTGGTCCGCGCGGTAGCTGCGGCCCATCCGCGTCCGGGCCTGGTCGAGGGTCACGCCCGGCTGGAGCCAGGCCTCCGCCGAGAGCCCACGGTGGATCAGCTGATCCAGGCGATCGCTGGGCAGCACGTCGACGACGACCCGTGCTCCCTCGGTCCGCATCTTCGGCGGTCGGGGGCTCCCGGTCGCAGCGATGTCGGTGAGGGTGGTGTGCAGCAGTTGGAGGTTGCGCAGCACGAAGTACGGGCCGGTGCCCCAGTCCTCACCGGTGAGGTGGCTGTCGGCGGCGATGCCCTTGGCCGCGGCAGCACTGGCAGCCCACCCCGCGGCGGCGGCATGGGTCGTGTGCCGTAGCTCGTCGAGGAGCGCGAGCCGCTCCTCGATGCCCGTGGTGCACCATCCGGGGGCGCGGGCCCCGAGCTCGGCGATCGCAGCGTCGAGCTCCTCGGGCCGCGCCGGACGATCGGGGGCGCCCACCGTGGGTGGCACGGTCGTGGACCCGCTGGGGCTGGCTGGTGCGGTCTGGCTCATCGGCTCCCTCTCCCTCGTCGGCTCGCAGGGTAGGGGCCGACGCCGATGACGGTCGCCGCCGACCGTCCGTCCCGGCTGGACCGGGATCCCACCCCGACCGGCACCGGTGGACCGCTCGCCGCGCGGTGCGGCGCGGTTCAGGGCGCGGTCGCCACACCCCGGATCCAGCTCGCGTGCAACGCCCCGTAGACGCCGCCCTCGGCGACCAGTTCGTCGTGGTGGCCGCGTTGGACCAGCCGGCCCGCGTCGAACACCAGCACCTCGTCGGCCGCCTCCGCGGTGGACAACCGGTGCGCGATCGTGACGGTCGTGCGGCCCGACGTGAGCCCGACCAGGGCCCGCTGGGTGCGCACCTCGGTGGCCGGATCCACCGCCGAGGTGGCCTCGTCGAGCACGAGCAGGTCGGGGTTGGCCACGTAGGCGCGGGCGAGGGCCACCAGCTGCCGCTCACCGGCGGAGAGCGATCCGCCACGCTCCCCGACCCGGGTCCCGAGATGATCGGGGAGTTCCTCGACCCAGTCGCTGAGACCCAGCTCGAGGAAGGCCAGCGCGAGATCGTCGTCGGTGAGGTCGTCGCGCCCCATCCGGACGTTGTCGGCGATCGAGCCGTCGAACAGAGCCCCGTCCTGGGGCACCATCACGACCCGGCGACGCAGGGAGGCGAACCGCACCTGGTCGACCGGCACCCCGTCGAGCAGCACCTGGCCCTCGAGGGGATCCATCAGGCGGGTCAGCAGCTTCGCGAACGTCGTCTTGCCGGAACCGGTCTCGCCGACCACCGCGACCCGGGTCCTCGGTGCGATCTCCAGGGTGACGTCGTCGAGGACCACGGGCCCGCTGGCCGCCCGGCCCGTCTCGCCCGGACGCGGGTAGCGGAAGCTGACGTGCTCGAACCGGATACCGACCGGACCCGGCGGCAGGTCCCGACCGTCCTCGCCCGGATCGGCGACGTCCGGTTCGAGATCGAGGACGTCCAGGACGCGCCGCCAACCGGCGACCGCGGTCTGGCCCTCGTTGATCACCTCGGCGGCGATCAGCACCGGATCCACGAACAGGGTGATCAGGAACAGGAAGGCGAGCACCGTCCCGACGCTCACCTGGTCGTCGACGCCGAGCAGGACACCGCCGACCACGGCCACCGCCGTGGCCAGGGCCCCGAACGCCTCGCCGGTGCCGGAGAACGTCGCCGAGTAGGTGCCAGCGTGCACGGCAGCGCGCCGGTGGTCCTCGATGCGTTCATCGAGGCGTGCCTGCGTGCGGCCTTCGATGCCGTAGGCACGGATCACCGGGGCTCCGACGACGGTCTCGGCCAACGCTCCGAGCATCGCCCCGACCCGCTCCCGGACCACGAGGTAGGCGACCGTGAGCCGCCGCTGGAACCAGCGGGCGCCGATCATGAACGGCACGAACACGATCAGCACGAGCACCGTGAGTCGCCAGGAGTAGAGCAGCATCACGAGCGTGGCGACGGTGAGCTGGCCCACGCTGGTGATGAGGTTCAGGCCGGCCCACTGCATGAAGCGGCTGATCTCGTCGATGTCCGAGGTCACCCGGGACACCAGGGAGCCACGCTGCTGCGTCGCCTGGTGCAGCATCGACAGGTCGTGGATGTGGCGGAAGGCCCGGACCCGCAGCGCCGACAACGCGCTCTCGACCACGGCGGCTAGCCGGTAGTTCATGGCGCCGCTGGCCAGCGCCGTGACCAGCACCGCGACGAAGGCGGCACCGACGATCCAGGCGACCGCATCCAGGTCCAGCCCCGTCCCCCCCTGGAGCCCGTCGTCGATCGTGCGCTGGATCGCCACCGGGACGATGGCGCGGCCGGCCGTGGCGACCAGGGCGAGCAGCATCGTCACCGCGAGACCGACCCTGAGCTCGGGGGAGAGCGCCAGGCCGCGGCGCAGCGTCCGCCAGGCCCCCTCGGGCTGCGCCGGCTCCACCGCGTCAGCTGCGGTGGGCCCTGGCACCTCTTCCTCGTGGCTCACGGGGCACCACCGGCCTCGGATCGCTGCACGACCTCGCGCTCGCGCGCTTCCTCCTCGTAGGCGGTGACGAGGTGCCGGTAGTCGGGCACGGTCGCCACCAGCTGCTCGTGGGTCCCACGGGCGGCGACCACCCCCTCGTGGACGAACACCACCTCGTCGGCCAGCACGATCGAACCCTGGCGGTAGGCGACGACCACGACGGTGGACGGCAGATCCGCCGCGGCGAGGCCGCGCAGGATGTCCGACTCCACCGACGGATCCACCGCCGAGGTGGCGTCGTCGAGGACCAGCAGGCGAGGTGACCGGACCAACGCGCGGGCCAGCGCGATGCGCTGACGCTGACCGCCCGACAGGCTCGCCCCCCGCTCGCCCACCCGGGTGTCGTACCCGGAGTGCAGGGCGGTGATGAAGTCGTGGGCCTGCGCGAGTCGGGCAGCCGACTCCACCGCATCCTGGGGCACGTCGGCACCCAGCGTGATGTTGTCGCGGACGGTGTCGTCGAAGAGGAACGCCTCCTGGAAGACGATGGCGACGTGCTCGGCGAGTTCCTCGCGGGCGAGCTCGGGCAGTCCCAGCTCGTCGAAGCCGATTCGACCCCTGTCGGGGTCGTAGAGGCGGACCAGCAGCGAGGCGATGGTGGACTTCCCCGACCCCGTGGCGCCGACCAGGGCCACCGTGCGACCCGGAGCCACATCGAAGGTGACCGCGTCGATCCCCCGCCGGTGATCGCTGCCATCCAGCCTCGTGGCGTGGTGGTCGCTCCCGGTCTCAGCGACACCGGCGGGGACGACCAGTTCGGTGGCCGGGTCGGCGGTCGATCCGTCCAGACGCTCCCGGTCCGAGCTCGGGTGGCGGAAGCCGACCTCGGCCAGGTCCGCGGCTGCGCCCCGCTCGCCGCCGCCCGAGGCGTGGCCGTAGTCCATCCGGTCGGTCGCCGCCAGGACACGTGACACCCGATCCCAGCCCACCACCGCGCGCGGCAACTCGCCGAGGAACCAGCCGAAGACCCGCACCGGCAGCGCCACGAGACGGAACAGGTAGGCGAACTGCACCAGGTCACCAGGGGTCAGTGCCCCGTCGCGGACGCGGTAGGAGCCCACGAGCAGCACGAGCAGGATCCCCACGTTGGGCAACGCCTCGATGACCGGATCGAAGAAGGCCCTGAGGCGCCCTACCCGGATCATCTTGTCCCGCAGGTCGTTCGAGATGGCACCGAAGCGGGCTTGCTCCGCGCCCTCCCGACCGAGGGTCTTGACCACCAGGGCCGCATCGAAGGACTCGTGCGCCACCTCGGAGACCTCCGATCGAGCCTGCTGCGCCACGGTGGCCGCGAACCGCATGCGCCGTTGGTAGAACCAGTTGGCGAAGCCGAGCAGCGGACCGATGGCGAACCCGATCGCGGCGAGCGCCGGGTCGGTGATCACGAGCAGGCCGGCGGTGATCACCAACAGCACGCTCGCGCCGATGGCCATCGGCAGCGGCGCCGCCACGAAGAACGCGGACTCGACGTCCGCGTTGGCGTTGGAGAGCAGTTCGCCGGTCGGATGTCGTCGGTGCCACGAGATCGGCAGCTCGAGGTAGCGACGGGTCACCTTGCGCCGGTACTGGGACTGCAGGCTGAACTGCGCGTAGTAGGCCCCCAGGCGGCGACCGACGACCCCGATCGCCTTGGCCAGTGCGACCCCCAGGATCAGCAGGACCGCCAGGACCACGACCCCGCGGTCGATGGCGCCGGCCTCGAAGGTGGGGATCAGGACCTCGTCGGTCACCCAGCCCAGCACCAGCGCCGAGAGGACCATCATGACCGCGTACAGCAGGGATCCCGCGATGCCGACCGCGAAGGGTCGCGGCGCCGAGGCCAGGGCGATGCCGGTCACGCGCAGGCCGCGTCGCAGCAGGCCGTCGTTGGACGGGTCGCGGGGCGTGGGCTGGCGGTTGGCGGTCATCGCGACGAGGGTAACGAGCGATCACCAGGTCTCTCGACATCGGATGTCTCGATACCAAGAGACCTGCCGCCGTGGTGGCCACCGCCCACCCCGCAGCGGCCGGTCACTCCAGCTCACTGATCAGGCCACGCCCCTCGCAGGCCTCGCAGGAGTGGCTGAACGACTCGAGGAGGCCCTGACTCACGTTCTTCCGGGTCATCTGGACCAGACCGAGCTTCGACACCTCCGACACCCGCGTCTTGGTGCGGTCACGAAGCAGTTCCCGCTTGAGCCGCCGCACCACCTGCTCCTGGTTCGCCTTCAGCAGCATGTCGATGAAGTCGATCACGATGATGCCGCCCATGTCGCGCAGCCGGAGCTGACGCACGATCTCATCCGCCGCTTCGAGGTTGGTCCGCAGGACGATCTCCTCGAGGTTGGTGTCCTTGTTCCCGGTGAAGCGGCCGGTGTTCACATCGATGACCTTCATCGCCTCGGTCGACTCGATGATCAGGTAGCCGCCGGAGGGCAGCCAGACCTTGTGCCCCATGGCCTTGCGTAGCTGCTCGCGCACGTCGTAGGCCTCGAACAGCGACGGGAGCTCGGCACGTCGGGCGGCGGCAGCCGCGAGGTCCACCTGACCGAGGAGTCCGTCGGTGTCTGTGTCCCCGGTGGCGGATCCGTCGGCCCCGGCTGACGGGGCCGGCTCCTCTGCGGCCTCCGGCGCGGCCGCCGTCTCGCCCCCGCCCTCGGACCCACTGGGGGCCACCTCCTGCCCGTCGCTGTCCGGCCCGCTGGAGTCCGCGGCGTCACCGTCGGCAGCTCGACCCGACGCGTCGCCGGTCGGCGCCGCCCCGTCTGTCGCGCTGCCGTCCGGTGCGGTCTCGGCGCGGCTCACGGTCTGGTCCGCAGGCTCGAGCGCCGGCGCACCAGCGGCGCGCGCTCGGGCATCCGAGGTGGGAGCACCGTAGAGCTCGACCTTGTCCAGCAGCTCGGGGGCGACCTGATCGAGGTAGCCGCGGACCTGGCGGTACAGGTCCTCGTCGTCGACGATGGCCCGCTCGAACTCCGGTCCGAAGTTGTCGCGGATCACCTTCACGACCAGTGGAGGCTCCTCGTAGACCGCGGTCAGTGCCTTGGCGTCGGCTGCGGCCTGCTCCACCCGGGCCCACTTGGCCAGGAGCCGTTCGACATCCGCGGTGATCTGCTCCTCGCTCGCGCCCTCGGCCGCGGTCCTGACGATGATGCCGTGCTCGTCGGGCTTGATCCGCTTCACGATCCTGCGGAGACGGTCACGCTCCTTGTCGGTGAGCTTGCGGGAGATCCCGAACAGGTCGGAGT
>CAYXJD010000124.1:0-9402 GCA_964465225.1 uncultured Actinomycetota bacterium | reverse complement strand
ACGTCCATCCCGCTGGCGTCGCCGATGACCTCGTCGAGCAGCGACGTCAACTCCTCGGTCAGTCGCTCATCAGCCGCTTCGGGGTCGGGCAACTGCCCACGCCCAGGCCACCAGACCGTGTCCGTGGGGTACTGCCACGCCTGGACCGCCCGCAGCGGCACGTCGAGCTGCCGCGCCACCCCTGCGGCCCACTCCAGCGCCAAGCGCGAGCACTCCGAGGTGTCGACACCGACGAGCATCGCTCCAGCCGGCGTGGGGTTCCTGAGATCGGTGACCATCCAGCGCCCTCCTCGCAGGTGAGCCCATCGTGGCGCACGGCAGCTGCTCCGGGCAAGGGTCCGAGGTCCCCGACGGGAACTCGGGCCCGGGGCCGGTGGTGAGCGGGTCGGCAGCCGCCGGTCGCTAGCGTCCGTGGTGGAGAACGGACGGGGACCTGCCCCGTGCCGGTGACGACGAGCGCCGTCAGGCCCGTGGGGTCGCGGGACCGGGCGCAGCCTGGAGGGATCCATGACCGCAGATGTCGCCGCGATCGTGCTCGCTGCCGGCAAGGGGACGCGGTTCCGGTCCGCGACCGCCAAGGTCCTGCACCGCGCGGCGGGACGCAGCCTCCTCGCCCACGTGCTCGAGGCGGTACGGCCACTCGGTCTCGGGCAGGTGCTGGTCGTGGTCGGCCACCAGGCCCAGGAGGTCACCGACGAGGTGGCTGCCTGCGGGCTCGCCAACAGCTCCACGGTCCTGCAGGCCGAGCAACGCGGTACCGGGCACGCGGTCCAGCAGGCCATGCCCGCCCTCGATCCGAGCATCCGCCGGGTGCTGGTCCTGCCCGGCGACACCCCGCTGCTGACGGCGGGGCGGCTGGAGCGCCTGCTCGCGGCGGGGCAGCGGGGTGGGGCACTGCTCACCGCCAGGATGGAGGATCCCACCGGGTACGGCCGGATCGTGCGCACCGACGACGGCAGCGTGGCCCGGATCGTCGAGCACCGGGATGCCGACGCGGACGAACTCGCGATCGATGAGATCAACGCCGGGATGTACCTGCTGGACCGGACGCTGCTGGAGGGAGCGCTCGCCCGGCTCGGTGACGACAACGCCCAGGGTGAGCTCTACCTGACCGATGTCGTCGAGTTGCTGGCCGCTGGGCAGACCCCGGTCGCGCCGCTGCTCGCAGCTGCCGACGAGGTCGCCGGGGTCAACGACCGTTCCCAACTGGCGACGGCGGCCGCGAGGCTGCGGCGTGCTCACCTCGAGCACCTGATGTGCGAGGTCGGGGTGAGCATCACCGACCCGGCGACCACCTACGTCGATGTCGATGTCGAGGTCGGTCGGGACGCGGTGCTGCTTCCCGGCACGATCCTTGAGTCGGGCACCGCTGTCGGTGCGCGCGCGGTGATCGGTCCGCACACCCACCTCAGCGGCTGCGTGGTGGGAGCGGATGCGGTCGTGCACAGCACCCGCGGGAGCGATGCGGTGGTGGGTGACGGCGCCACCGTCGGGCCCTTCACCCATCTCCGCCCGGGGACGCAGCTGGGGCGAGCGGCCAAGGTGGGAGCCTTCGCCGAGACCAAGAACGCCGTGATCGGCTCGGAGTCCAAGGTCCCGCACCTCGCCTACGTCGGCGATGCCACGGTCGGGGAGCGGGTGAACATCGCGTGCGGCGTCATCACGGTCAACTACGACGGCCGCAACAAGTCGCACACCACGGTCGAGGACGGCGCCTTCGTCGGGTGCGACACGATGCTGGTCGCACCGGTCACGATCGGCGCCGGTGCCTACACCGCTGCGGGTTCGACCATCACCGACGACGTTCCCCCCGGGGCCCTGGCGATCGCACGTTCGCGCCAGTCGGTCAAGGAGGGATGGGCGCAACGTCGCAGGAGCTGACCACCTCGGTGCTGCGTCGGGGGCGATCCCGCACTAGCGTCGCGCCCCCACTGCAACCGCCCTCGGGGAGTCGATGGAAGTCGTCACCAAGAAGCGGATGATGATCTTCTCCGGGTCCTCGTACCCCGAGCTGGCCCGTGAGGTCGCGGACCACCTCGGGATGCGTCTGGGCGAGGTGGAGCTGGCCCGGTTCGCGAACGGCGAGCTGTACGCCCGTTTCGAGGAGTCCGTGCGCGGCGCCGATGCCTACGTGCTGCAGTCCCACCTGACGATGCCCGAGGGGATGAGCATCAACGACTTCATCGTCGAGCAGCTGGTGATGCTCGATGCGCTGAAGCGGGCGTCGGCCAAGCGCACCGTGGCGGTGATCCCCTACTACGGCTACTCACGCTCGGACAAGAAGGCCCAGTCCCGTGAGTCGATCGCCGCGCGGATGATCGCCGACATGTACGAGTCGGTCGGGGTCGACCGCATGATGTCGGTGGACCTGCACACCGGGCAGATCCAGGGCTTCTTCCACGATCCCTTCGATCACCTGACCGCGTTGCCGCTGCTCAAGGACTGGATCGTCGAGCACACCGACCCCGAGGAGCGTGTGATCGTCTCGCCCGACGCGGGGCGCGTGCGCCTGACGGAGAAGTTCGCGGGTCAGCTCGGTGCCCCGATAGCGATCCTGCACAAGCGCCGGGACCCGGCGCAGCACAACGTCTCCGTGACGCTGGACGTGATCGGCGATGTGGAAGGTCGTACGGCCATCTTGATCGACGACATGATCGATACCGCCGGCACGATCGTGGGTGCGGCGGAGCTGCTCAAGGAACGCGGCGCGAAGCGCGTCGTCGCCTGCGCGACCCACCCGATCTTCTCCGGCCCCGCGGCCGAGCGTCTGGAGAACTCGGTCATCGAGTCGGTGGTCGTCACCAACACCATCCCCGTCCCGCCCGAGCGCCGGTGCTCCAAGCTGGTGGTGCTCTCCATCGCACCGATCATCGCCTCTGCCCTGCGGGCGGTGTTCGAGGATCAGTCGGTCTCGGAGATCTTCCAGGGCGAGAACAACTGAAGCCACGGGTTCGGTCGGTGGGTTGCCGTGCTGCCGAGCGCCCGGGTACCTTGTCACGACCGGCCCGCGTTCGTCGCGGGCCGAGCGCATGTCATCCCCCGGTTCTGTTGTAGCTCGACGGTCGTAGCTCGACGGAGAGGGATGGGTCCGCCACACAGCGCGACCCAACGAGCCGGTGGGGGGATCGCGCGCCCCTCGTGCCACCTCGCCGCCGTCACGACGGTGACCGACCCGCGTTGGGGACCTGCCACGCGAAGGAAGACCGATGTCCGATCAGCTCCGACTGACCGCTGCGTCCCGCACCGAACTCGGCAAGGGTGCCACCGGGCGCCTGCGCCGAACGGGCCGCGTCCCCGGGATCGTCTACGGCTACCGGGTCGAGCCGACCCCCGTCCACGTCGATGGGTTGGCGCTCTACCACGCCCTGCACACCGAGGCCGGCAGCAACGCCCTGATCCGGCTCGAGTTCGACGGTGAGACGCACCTGACCGTCGCCCGTGACCTGCAGCGCCATCCGGTCAAGGGGCAGACGCAGCACGTGGACTTCCTGGCCGTGAACAAGGACGTGCAGATCTCCGTCGAGGTCCCCGTCCATCTCACCGCCGAGGACGATCTCGCCGATGACAGCGGTGTCGTGAACCAGATCCTCTACACCGTCCCGGTGCTGGTGAAGCCGCTCGACGTTCCGAACTACTTCGAACTCTCCCTCGAGGGTCTGGAGATCGGCGACGTGCAGCGGGTCGAGGACCTCGCCGAGTTGCTGCCGGAGGGCGCGGAGTTCGACATCGAGCCGGAACGCACCGTCGTCACGATCAACGCTCCGATGTCCGAGGAGGCCCTGGAGGCCCTCGAGGAAGGTGCCGGGATCGAGGCCGAGGAGCCGGAGCTGGTCGGTGAGGAGCCGGAGGAGGAGCCCGCCGGCGAGGAGGCCTGAGCAGCGGCCGCCGGCCGCCCGACGTCAGGCAGGCTCGCGGGTGCTCCGCGGGAGGCTGGAGGACGCCGTGGCCGGAGACCGATGGTTGGTGGTCGGCCTCGGCAACCCGGGCGATCGTTACGAGCACACGCGCCACAACGTCGGGGCCGACGCGGTGCGTGTCCTGGCGGCGGAGGCGCACGCGGCGTTCTCGCGTCACAAGCGGGCACGTTGCGACGTCGCCGAGGTGACAGCGGACGGTGAGCGTCTGGTGCTCGCGATCCCGCACGGCTACATGAACCGCTCGGGAGGACCGACCCAGGCCGCCGCGGCCTGGTACAAGGTGCCGGTGGCACGGGTGATCGTCTGTCACGACGATCTCGACCTCGAACCCGGTCGACTCCGCCTCAAGCGAGGTGGTGGCAACGCCGGTCACAACGGCCTCAAGGACATCGATCGTGCGTTGGGGGGGCAGGAGTACCTGCGGGTGCGGATCGGTGTCGGTCGCCCCCCCGGCCGCATGCCGGCGCGCGACCACGTGCTGCGGCGGTTCGCGCCGGCGGAACGTGAGACGATGGACGTCGCCCTCGCCCAAGCGGCCGCGGCGATCCGTGTGCTGGTGACCGACGGCCTGGAGCCGGCCCAGAACCGTTTCCACGCAAGATGATCGACGAGTCGTGCCTGCGGACGTGATCCGTGAGCTGAGGAGGATCCCGTGAGGGAGAGGTTGGAGCAGTTCCAGCAGGCCTGGACCCAGGTCCGTCAGCTCGATCCGAAGATGGTGCCCTGGGTGGTGCTCGGGGCGGCGGTCGGCCTGCTCGTCGGGGTCGGACTCGGAGCACTGTCGCCGCTGCAGCCCTTCGTCTTCATGCCGATCCTCGGGCTGCTGTTCGCGACCCTGGGCGCGTTGCTGGTGTTCAACCGCCGGGCGAGCAAGGCGCAGTTCGCCGCGATCGAGGGCCAGCCGGGTGCGGCCGCGGCCGTGCTGCAGTCGTTGCGCGGACAGTGGTTCGTCACCCCCGCCGTCGCGGTGAACGCGAAGCAGGACATGGTCCACCGGGTGATCGGTCGTTGCGGCATCGTGCTGGTCGGAGAGGGTGCGCCCCAGCGGGTGAAGGGCCTCCTGGCCAAGGAACGCAAGCGCATGCAACGAGCCACCGGCGAGGTGACCGTGACCACGCTCGTCGTAGGCGACCGGGAGAACGAGACGCCGCTGCGAAAGCTCCAGATGACGCTCAGCAAGCTCCCACGGGAACTGAAGAAGGGGGAGGTGCCCAAGCTCGAGCGCAAGCTGAAGCCGCTCGACCGCGACCTGCCCATCCCCAAGGGCATCGATCCGACGTCCGCCGCGAACCGACGCCGTCCCAAGCCACGCTGACCAGGTCGTCCTGACACCGGGCCCGAGCATCCCCCACGAGGAAGCCTTGGCCGCTGCTGCTGATGCTCCACGCTCCGTCGACGACGTCCTCGACCCGGGGCTCGCCGTCGGTGCGCTGGCTGCTGCGCTGCGCCCGGCCCGGACCGGGTGGGACACGATCGTCGCTGACGACGACCTCGTCTGCGTGCCCTCGGCCCGCCCGTACGTCCTGAGCCTGCTGGCGGAGCAGGCCGCGCCGTTGCTGGTACTGACGCCCCGCACCTCCGACGCCGAAGCGCTCGCCGACGGCCTGTCCGCCTACCTCGGGGAGGACCGGGCCGTGGTGTTCCCCGCCTGGGAGACGCTGCCGCACGAGCGGCTGTCGCCGCAGCCCGCCACCGTCGGCCGGCGGCTGGCGGTGTTGGACCGGCTCACCCATCCAGCGGATCATGCCGAGCCGCTGCTGGCCGTCGTGGCGCCCGTCCGCGCCGCGCTGCAGCCCATGGACCCCAACCTGGCCGAGCAACGGCCGCTGACGGTGACCGCGAGGTGGTCGGGCTTCGAGGCGCTGGCCGACCGGTTGTCCACCCTGGGGTACAGCCGGACAGCGCAGGTCGAGTCGCGGGGCGAGTTCGCGGTCCGCGGTGGCATCGTGGACGTGTTCCCGACCGCTGGCGAGCACGCGGTCCGGATCGAGTTCTGGGGCGACGACGTCGAGTCACTACGGGGGTTCAGCGTCGGTGACCAGCGTTCCACCGAGGCCGTCGACCAGGTCGTGATCGATCCGGCCCGTGAACTCGTGCTCGACGAGGACCTGCGTTCGCGGGCCCGGACCGCCGTCGCACAGTGGCCGCACCTGACCGACGAACTCGACCGCCTCGCCGATGGGCAGACCTTCGAGGGCGCTGAGTCGCTGGTCACGATGCTGGCGCCCGAGCCGGCCCTGCTGGTCGACTACCTGCCTGCCTCGGCCGGTCTCGCGCTGGTCGACCCGCTCCTGCTGGAGGAACGGGCCGGCAAGCTGCGCGAGGAGGCGGAGGTGCTGGCCGACACGGCCTGGCGCACCGCCGCCAGCGTCGGGGGGGCAACCGCGCCTCGATCACACGCGGTGACGCCGTCGGCAGCAGAGGCGTCCGCGCCTGGTGATGGGTTCGCCGCACCCGGCGAGCTGTTGGCGCGGGGCCCGCAGCGCAGCTGGCGGCTCACCCCCTTCGGCTCGGCCGAGGGGACACGTCTGGACACGGCGGCCTGGGACTCGTTCCGCGGTGACATCGTGACCGCGTCGCAACGGCTGCGCGGGCTGCTCAGTGCCGGGGAGCGGGTGGTGGTGTCGGTGGACGCCGACGGACCGGCCCGGCGCATCGCCGACGTGCTGCGCGAGCAGGGCGTCCCGGCCGCGATCACCCGGGCGGTCGCCCCCGAGCCCGATGGCGCACGGGTCGAGGTGGTCGTCAGCAGGCTCAGGACCGGCTTCCGTTCCGAGGAGCTCCACCTCGCCGTCCTCGGTACCTGGGACCTGTTCGGACCGCGACGGCGCCGTGCCAGTCGGCGGCTGGGGACCCGGAGCACGGCGGCGGACACGGCGCTGCAGCTCGAGGTGGGCGATGCCGTGGTGCACCGCACGCACGGGGTGGGTCGCTACCAGGGGATGGTCACCCGGGAGCTCACGGGTATCGACGGTCGGCGGGCCAAGCGCGACTACGTGCTGCTCGAGTACGCCAACGGGGACACCCTGTACGTGCCCTCCGATCAGGTGGACGCGATCGCGCGTTACCAGGGCGGCGAGACCCCGAGCGTGATGTCGCTGGGCGGCGCGCAATGGGAACGCGCCAAGCATCGGGTACGCAAGGCCGTCCGCGATATCGCAGCGGAGCTGATCCGCCTCTACGCCGCTCGGATGCACGCTCCCGGTCACGCCTTCGCTTCCGACGGGCAGCTGCAGCTCGAGCTCGAGGACGCCTTCGCCCACGTGGAGACCCACGACCAGCTCACCGTCGCCGACGAGATCAAGCAGGACATGGAGGCGCCGCTGCCGATGGACCGGCTGCTCGCAGGGGACGTCGGGTTCGGCAAGACCGAGGTGGCGGTGCGGGCCGCGGCCAAGGCGATCTTCGACGGCAAGCAGGTCGCGGTGCTCGTCCCCACCACGATCCTGGCACAGCAGCACCTCGAGACCTTCCGGGAACGCTTCTCCGGCTTCCCGGTCGAGGTCGAGGAGCTCAGCCGCTTCGTCACCGACAAGGGTCGACGCCGGGTCCTGGACGGGGTGGCGGCCGGCACGGTCGACATCGTGATCGGGACCCATGCGCTGCTCGGCAGCCGGGTGCAGTGGAAGGATCTCGGTCTGGTCATCGTGGACGAGGAGCAGCGTTTCGGGGTGAGCCAGAAGGAGAAGCTCAAGCAACTCAGGACCTCGGTGGACGTGCTGTCGATGTCGGCGACGCCGATCCCACGCACCCTGGAGATGGCCGTGTCCGGGATCCGGGACCTGTCGGTGATCGAGACCCCGCCCGAGGACCGCCAACCGGTGCTGACCTCGGTCCAGCCCTACGACGAGGGGCAGGTGGCGCTCGCGATCCGTCGTGAGCTCCTGCGCGACGGGCAGGTCTTCTACGTCCACAACCAGATCGATTCGATCCACCGGGTGGCGGCCAGCATCGTCGAGCTGGTTCCCGACGCACGTGTCGAGGTGGCACACGGCCAGATGGACGAGCGGCAGCTCGAGCGGGTCATGGTCCGGTTCTGGGACCGGGAGATCGACGTCCTGGTCTCGACGACCATCATCGAGTCCGGGCTCGACGTCCCCAACGCCAACACGCTCATCATCGAGCGGGCCGACCTGCTGGGGCTCTCACAGCTGCACCAGCTCCGTGGCCGCGTCGGGCGATCGTCGGAGCGGGGCTACGCCTACTTCCTCTTCCCCGAGGGAGCGACCATCACCGAGCCGGCCTACGAGCGGCTCAAGACGATCTCCGAGCACGCCCGGCTGGGCTCGGGTCTGGCTATCGCCATGCGGGATCTCGAGATCCGCGGTGCCGGCAACGTGGTCGGCGCCGAGCAGTCGGGGCACGTGGCCGCCGTCGGGTTCGACATGTACTCGCAGCTGCTCAAGGAGGAGATCGGGGACCTCACCGGGGAGCCGGTCGAGCGCGAGGTCGATATCAAGGTCGATCTTCCGGTCGACGCCCACCTGCCCCACGACTACGTGGCCGACGCGACGCAGCGGTTGGAGCTCTACCAGCGCATCTCGGCGGTGCGCGATGCCCCGGGCGTGCGCGATGTCCGCGCTGAGCTCGAGGACCGGTTCGGACCGCTGCCACCGCCCGCCGACCGACTGCTGACGATCGCGGCGCTCAGGGCGGCGATGCGTCGCTGGGGGCTGAGCGAGCTGGCCCTCACGCCCAAGGAACAGCTGCGGCTGTCGCCGGTGTCGCTGAGTGAGTCCCAACTGGTGCGCCTGGAGCGGCGCTTCCCCGGGCACCGCGTGCGTGCCGAGCAGGGGGAGTTGCTGGTCCCGCTCCCGCGGCCGGTGCCGGAGGACCTCATCGCCTGGGCCGCCGGCGTCCTGCGCGAGGTCTTCGGCCGCCGGTGACCGGCGGCCCCTGGCCGCTCGCCGCCGCCCTGCCACCCCCCCGTGGGGTTGGGTGCGTTCTGCCCCGGTTCCCGGGGTGTCGTGCACCCGGTCTCGTGGGGGAGGCGGGCGCGCGGTGGGGAGGCGGGCGCGCGGTGGGGTTGGGTGCGTTCTGCCCCGGTTCCCGGGGTGTCGTGCACCCGGTCTCGTGGGGGAGGGCGGGCGCGCGGTGGGGAGGCGGGCGCGCGGTGGGGAGGCGGGCGCGCGGTGGGGAAGGTGGTTGGCTCGAGCGGCCTCCCGCCCGCTTGGGTCAGCGGTCGTCGAAGTCGTCGAGCTCGCGGCCACGGGTCTCCGGGAGGAACCAGAAACCGAGCGCGATGACGGCCGTCGCGATCCCGATCCACCTCGCTGCGGAGGCGAACCCCCCGGTCAGGTCTGCCAGCACCCCGAAGGAGGTCAGGCCGATGACGGCCCCGACCACCCCGGCCACCGTCTCCCACCCCGCGACCGTGGCGCGTACGGCGGTCGGCACGAGTTCGGCCACCAGCGCACCGGTCGGTGGCGCGAAGGCGCTGCTGGCGGTGATCGCGAGTAGGTAGCCGATGGCCAGGTCCTGCTCG
>CAYXJD010000123.1:0-9406 GCA_964465225.1 uncultured Actinomycetota bacterium | reverse complement strand
GACCTGGTCTACACCGCCTTCTCCGGTAGTCACCAGGACGCCATCAAGAAGGGTCTGGAGGCGCTCGATCGCGACGCAGCAGCGGCGGGCAAGGTCCTGGAGGACATGACCTGGGACGTGCCCTACCTGCCGATCGACCCCAAGGACGTCGGCCGGACCTACGAGGCGGTCATCCGGGTCAACTCGCAGTCCGGCAAGGGCGGCGTGTCCTACGTGATGAAGCACGATCATCAGTTCGACCTACCACGACGTCTGCAGATCGAGTTCAGCCACGTGGTCCAGGCCCGTACCGACAGCCAGGGTGGTGAGGTCACCTCCGCGGAGATGCAGCGGATCTTCGCCGACGAGTACCTGCCCGCAGAGACCGACCCGTGGGGGCGGTTCCGACTGGTGAGCAGCCGACACGTCGCGCTGGAGGGCGAGACCGACCAGCTGTGGGTGGAACTCCTCGACCGCGACGAGCCCGTGACGCTCCAGGGCGAGGGCAACGGGCCGATCGCCGGCTTCTGCGACGCGCTGGCGGGTCACGGGGTCGAGGTATCGGTGCTGGACTACGCCGAGCACGCCATGTCCGCAGGCGACGACGCCACGGCCGCGGCCTACATCGAGTGCGACATCGCCGGGCCCACGCTGTGGGGCGTGGGTGTGGACCCCAACATCGTGACCGCGTCCCTGCAGGCCATCGTCAGCGCGGTCAACCGGGCCCAGCGCTAGGCCGGTCCCCACTCACAGATCGCGATGCTGCAACCGTCGCGCCGCGAAGGCGAGCAGCAGCCCAGTGACCACGATGGTGACGCCGACGGCACGAAGGAAGCCGGAGACCGGCTCACCCTCGAGCAGAGCGACCACCGCGGTCAGGAGCTCGCTCGGCAGCCACGGCTCGACAGCCGGGAGGACGCCGGCGACCGGTAGCAGCAGCAGGGCCGCCACGGCCGCGAAGACCGTCGGCAGGACGCCGCGGGCGATGGCGCCCGCCGCCGCGACCACCGCCACCGCGAAGGCGAGGTAGAGCGCCCCCAGGGCCGTGCCGGTCACCATGGCCCTCGCGGGTAGCTGCCCGAGCATCGCCGCTGTGAGCAGCCAGGCGATGACGCTGCCGGCGACGAGGGCGAGCACGGCGGTGGCCGTCGCGACCACGTACCGCGGCCACAACAGCACCGCACCGTGCTCGACGCGGGTCCGGAAGAACGCGGCGACCTCGGTACGGGCATCGATGGCCAGGGCGCTCGCGGCGACGATGACCACGGCCAGCAGTCCGAGCTGGGTCGTGTTCGAGACGAACTGCAGGATCCCGTCGACCGGGCGGGGGTCGGGGACCACGATGGTGACCTCGCCCGCGAAGTTGCCCACGATCTCGCTGAGGTACCGCGCACTCACGGGGCCGAGGACCCCGAACACGGCGTACACCCCGACGACGATGGTCCAGCGGTGGGTGCGCACCATCCGCAGCACTTCCAGCTGCCACAGGCTCATCGCGTCAGCTCCAGGAACGCGGTCTCCAGGTCGGTGGCCGGGTGGCAGGACACCAGCGCGACGTCGCTCTCGGCGAGCAGGCCCGGCAGCGCCCGTTCCGCCCGGGTCGCGTCGTCGGTGACGAACCGGAGACGGCCGGGCGCCTGCTCCTCCACCGCGCGCACCCACCGGGCGCGCTCCAGGCCGGCGAGCAGCTGTGCGGGATCGCCCCGGACGTGGAGGTGGTAGGCGGAGGAGGTACGGGCCAGCAGGTCAGCGATCGGGCCCTGGTACCGAAGTGCTCCCCGATCGATCACGCCCACGATGTCACAGACCTGCTGGACGTCGGCGAGGATGTGGGTCGACAGGATCACCGTCGTCGAGCGAGCCAGCCGCCCGATGAGGTCGAGCACCTCCCGACGTCCGGCGGGGTCCAGCGCGGACGAGGGTTCGTCCAGTAGCAGCACCTCGGGATCGCCCACCAGGCAGGTCGCCAGGCCGAGCCGCTGCAGCATCCCCCGGGAGAAGCCACCACAGCGCCGGTCTGCCGCGTCGACCAACCCGACCTCATCGAGGGCCCGGTCCACCTCGCCCCGCGCACCGTTGGGCGCCACCAGATGGCGGGCCAGGTCGACCACCTCCCGGGCCGTCAGCCACGGCTCGAACAGCGGGGTGTCGACCAGCACTCCCAGACGTCGTCGCTCGACACCGAGCTCCACCCTGCCCGCCGTGGGATGGCGCAGGCCGGCCAGGATCGACAACATCGTCGTCTTCCCGGCGCCGTTGGGGCCGATCAGCCCGTAGGTCGCACCGCGGGGGACGGCGAGGTCGATGTGGTCCAGCGCCACGGTGTCCCCGTAGCGCTTGGTCAGGCCGTACGTGGCGACCACCTGCGGCGTGGTTCCGGAACCAACCGAGGGGCTGGCACGGGGGGCATCCGTCGGTGCGGTGACCTCGCCGGCGGAGGTGCAGGGCACGTCCCGCAGTGCCTCGTGCCGGGGTGGCAGCCCTGCTGTACCGGGTCCGGGGACCCGCGGCGGTGCCTCGCCGACCCTGGATGCTTCCGGCTCGATGGTGCTGGTCGAGCGCTCCGCGGCGGGCACCCGACCGACGACGAGGTAGAGCAGCGCCCCGATCGGGAAGGTGATGAGCACCACGATCAGCGCCCACATCCACCGCGGGAGGTGCCGGACCTCGCTGCGGCTGATGTCCCACAGCAGCAGCGCGTAGCACGCCAGCAGCACGATCCCGCCGACCACCAGTCCCCACAGCAGCGGGCCCTCGGGCACCGGCACGGCCTCCTCGCGACGACGGACCCACGGTAGGCCAGCGATGGCTGGCGTCATGGGGCGAAAGGCCCGATCGGCCTCCCACCCGAGCCCGCGGGCTTCACACGAGCCCGAGGCCGTCACCCGAGCCCGCGGGCGTCACCCGATCGAGGGTGCCGCCATCGGACAGTGCCGGCAGGCCGCGCTGGTCGCCGCCGGGCGGCAGGCAGCGGCGCCACACGCAGCCGGGTCGTCCACGAGCTGCACCGTCGGCAGCCAGCCGCGCTCGACCGCGTGGTGGAGCACGGAGCGCACCACCACCGGATCGGCGTCGAGCTCCTCGGCCAGCGACGTCAAGCGCAGGGTGCCGCCGTCGTTGGCCAGGACCGCCTCACGAAGCGCGAGCAGCATCGTCTCACCCCCCGCCCAGCAGGCGGACCAGGAGCCGCCCGGTCTGGAAGACCGCGGTGGCTGCGAGCCAGGCCACCGCGAGGCTCATACCCACGCTCAGCAGCGCCCAGCGACCGCCGAGCTCGTGACGGATGGCGGCGACGGTGGCCAGGCACGGCACGTACAGCAGCACGAACACCATCAGCGCGAGTGCGGCGACCGCGCCGAAGCCACCGCTGGTCTCCTGGAGACCGGCGCGCAGCGGAGCCCCCAGCGCGCTGGTGTCCTCCGCGGACGCCTCCCGGAGCTCGATCCCCACCATGGCCGGGACGGCCAGCGCCGCGTCCGCCGTGGCGCCGAGGAACCCAGCCCCGATGCCACGCAGGTCGGCGAGCACGTCGAGGTCGTCACCCGCCTGTGGGGAGGCCTCCCCGGTCGCCGGCGCGTCGTCGTAGACCTGGGAGAACGTGGCGACCATGACCTCCTTGGCGACGACGCCCGTCAGCAGGGTGCCGGTGAGCTCCCAGCTGCCCAGGCCGGCCGGCGTCAACGTCGGCGCCAGGGCCTGCGAGGTGGCGGCGAAGGCGCTGTCGTCCAGGTCGGTGTCGGCGAAGCCGCCGTCACCGCTGACCGGCGTCGACAGCAGCGCCCAGACCACGACCGCCCCCGCCACGATCACGGGCCCGGCCCCCCGCACGAACGCGCCGACCCGCTGGCCGACGTAGGCCGCGAGGACGCGCAGGGAGGGCCGGCGGTAGGCCGGGAGCTCCAGCACGAAGGAGGTCCCGCGCTCCGCCCGCAGCAGCAGGCGGTCGAGCAGGCCACCGAGCAGCACCACCGTGAGGATGCTGAGCAGGTACATCCCGAACACCACGGTGCCGCTCGCCCGGTCGAAGAACACGCCCGCCAGCAGCACGAACACCGGCAGCCGAGCCGCGCAGGACACGAAGGGCACCAGCAGCGCGGTGATGACGCGGTCGCGACGACGATCCAACAGGCGGGTCGCGTAGATCCCGGGCACGTTGCAGCCGAACCCGAGCACCAGCGGCAGGAAGCTCTTGCCCGACAACCCGATCGGCGACAGCACCCGGTCCATCAGGTAGGCCGTCCTGGCCATGTAGCCGGAATCCTCGAGCACACCCAGGGCGGTGTAGAGGATCGCGAGCACCGGCACGAAGACCAGTACCCCGCCGACGCCCGCCAACAGGCCGTCCAGCAGCAACCCCTCGAGCCAGCCGCCGTCGAGTCCGACGGCGCCGAGCAGGGCACCGGTCCAGGTCGTGAGCTCTCCGCCCACGATGCCCTCGATCCAACCGATGAAGGGGTCGGCGACGTCGACGACCAGCGTGAACACGATCCACATGGCCAGCAGGAACAGCGGCATGCCGACCACCGGGTGGGTCAGCACGTCGTCCAGGCGGTCGGTGCGGGACCTCGGCACGGTCTCCCGCTGCACGACGGCCTCCGCGACCTGGTGGGCCCAGCCGTACCGCCGGTCGGCGATCACCAGCGCCGGATCCAGACCCAACGAGGACCGCAGGCGGTCAGCCGCGGCTGCGGCCTCGGCGCGCACGGCCGCGCCACCGTCGACCGCCATGATGGTCGCGATCGCACCCGGCTCCTGCTCCAACAGCCGCAGTGCGAGCCAGCGCCGGCTCGGGCGCGGGGGCAGCGGCAGGTCGGCGAGCGAGCGTTCCAGCCGCTGCAGTGCCTCCTCGACCACGGCATCGTGGTCGATGGGCAGCGTCGGCGCATCGTCGGGACGGGTCGCCGGCATCACGCTGCACCTGCGTGCTGCTCGTGGTCGGCGGCTGCACCCACCGACAGCAGCGCCGCGATCAACGCCTCGAGCCCCTCGCCGGTACGGGCGACGGTGCGGACCACCGGAGCGTCGAAGATCGCCGCCAGCCCGGCCTCGTCGATGCGGAACCCGTCGGCGGCCGCGGCGTCGTCCATGTTGAGCACCAGGACGAGCGGGCAGCCGAGCTCGGCGATCTGGGCGGCGAGGTAGAGGTTGCGCTCGAGGTTGGTGCTGTCCAGCACGACCGCGACGACGTCGAGGCCGGTGTCGGTCAGGGCCTGTTCGGCCACCACCTCCTCCGGCGAACCGGCGGCCAGGCTGTAGGTCCCCGGCAGGTCGGTGACCAGGAGCCGGGCGCCTTCGGACGCAGCCGTACCGGTCCGGCGTTCGACGGTCTTGCCCGGCCAGTTCCCGACGTGCTGTGCAGCTCCGGTCAGGCGGTTGAACAGGCTCGACTTGCCGACGTTCGGGTTGCCCGCCAGCGCGACACGAACCTCATCGACCGGCACGTCGCCGACCCCGCCCGCCTGTGGTCGTCCGCGCTCCATCACGACACCTCCTCGGTGACCAGGACCTGTGCGGCCTGGAGCTGACGCAGCGCCAGCAGGCCGGCACCGACGCGCAGCGCCAGGGGGCCACCGAAGGGGGCGCGACGCAGGACCTCGACCCGGACGCCGTGCCGGAGCCCGAGCTCGGTGAGTCGCCGACGCTCGTCACCTGGCAAGGTCAGTGCCGTGACCGTGACGGGGGTGCGAACGGGCACCTCGGCGAGGGTCATGCCGCTGCCTTCGGTCGGGAGCCGGACGCGCGGACGGAGCGAGTTCGGCGCACTGAGGTAAGGGTTGCCTTTCCTGCCGGCGGACCACAGGGCCACAGGTCCCGTTCACTCTGACGAAAGGGGCCCTGGCTACGGTGGACCGCGGCGCGCTGACGGTGCCCGAGGAGCACCCTGACCGGTACGGTGGCAGCCAGGACACGAACCACGCAGCGTCCCGTCGGGCGCCGAACGACGTCGCGAACGACGTCACCAACGACGTCACGAACGAGGTCGTGAGGGGGAGGAGACCGTGGGAGGCACCGATCGCACCGAGGTGGCCATCAGCGCCACGTCCCCTGACGTCCCGACCAAACCGCGGCTCCGGGGTGTGGTGCACAGTGTCTCAGCCCCGGCGGCGGCGGTCGTTGCCATCCTGCTCTGGCGGGCTGCGGCCCCGGGTCTGCCACGGCTGAGCGTGGCCGTGTTCGGGCTCGGACTGATCGGGCTGTTCACCACCTCGGGGCTGTACCACCTGCCACGCTGGCCGGCACGGATCACCCGGCAACTCGCACGTGCCGACGTCGCCATGATCCAGCTGTTCATCGCGGCCAGCTTCACGCCGGTGGCCGTGCACGCCCTCAGTGGAGCCTGGCGGACCTGGAGCCTGATCGTCGCCTGGACGATCGCGATCATCGGCGCCGTGGTCGCGGCCTCCCCCTTGAAGGGTCCGCGCTGGCTGTCGGTGGCCGCCTACTCCTCGTTCGGCGCGCTGGCGGCGGTCCCTCTCCTCAACATCGTCGACGTCCTGCCCCTGCACGGCATCCTGCTGATCATGGCCGGCGGGGCGATCTACCTCGCCGGTGGGGTCGTCTACGCGCTGCGCGCCCCCGATCCCTGGCCGACCTGGTTCGGCTTCCACGAGGTCTTCCACGTGCTGGTGGTCGCCGGTGGGGCCCTGCACGTGATCGCGATCTGGCGCTACGCGCTGCCGCTCGCCTGACGTCGGTCGGTGCAGGGCGCCACCGGCCGCTGGCCCCTCCCGGTCGCTGACGGGTCGCGCCACCGCCGTCCCGTTCGCCTCAGGGGTGCGGTTGCCAGTAGGCTCCCGCCCGCTCAGGTGGGTCAACGGCGCCCCGCACGCAAGCTGCGTAGTACCCGGTATCCCGTCGACCTCAGGGGCGCACATGTCCGTGCCAGCTCTGCCCACGTCCGCGCACCACATCGCGTCCGCCACGACCCACGGCAGCGCCTCGGGGCTGTACGACCCACGCTTCGAGCACGATGCGTGTGGGGTGGCCTTCGTGGTGGACCTCGAGGGACGCGCCAGCCACGACCTGGTGGTCAAGGGGCTGACCGCGCTGCGCAACCTCGATCACCGTGGGGCCACCGGTGCTGAGGACAACGTCGGGGACGGCGCCGGCATCCTGCTCCAGGTGCCGGATGCCTTCTTCCGGGACGTCTGCGACTTCGAGCTGCCACCTGCCGGGACCTACGCGGTCGGGCTGGCGTTCCTGCCTCGCGAGCCGGCCGCCGCCGACCGCGCCGCTGCCGCCATCGATCGGATCGTCGCCGATGAGGACCTGCGGGTCGTCGGCTGGCGGGACACCCCGGTGGACGACACCGCGATCGGCTCGATGGCCAGGGACGTGGAACCGACCTTCCGGCACCTGTTCATCGCGGCGGCCGACGGGCAGCCACCGCTGTCGGGACTGGATCTCGAACGGCGGGCGTACGTGGTCCGCAAGCGCATCGAGCACGAGGTCGGCCGCAGCCACCGGCCGGACGCGGCCGACCCCGGTGACGAGGTCTACTTCCCGAGCCTGTCGGGCCGCACGTTGGTCTACAAGGGGATGCTGACGAGCTTGCAGCTCGCGGACTTCTTCCTGGACCTCGGCGACGAGCGACTGACGAGCGCGCTGGCGCTGGTCCACTCGCGTTTCTCGACCAACACCTTCCCCTCCTGGCCGCTGGCGCACCCCTACCGGGTGGTCGCCCACAACGGCGAGATCAACACGGTGATGGGCAACCGCAACTGGATGCGCGCCCGTGAGGGGACGCTGTCGAGCGATCTGTTCGGCGACCGGCTGTCGCATGCCCTGCCGATCATGACCCCGGATGCCAGCGACACCGCGAGCTTCGACGAGTGCCTCGAACTGCTGCACCTCGGCGGACGCAGCCTCCCGCATGCGGTGCTGATGATGATCCCCGAGGCGTGGGAGAACCACGCCTCGATGTCCGACACCCGGCGTGACTTCTACGCCTTCCACGCGGCTCTGATGGAGGCCTGGGACGGCCCGGCCTCGATCGCGTTCACCGATGGCACCGTGATCGGAGCGGTCCTCGACCGCAACGGGCTCAGGCCGTCGCGGTACTGGGTCACCGAGGACGGCCTGGTCGTGATGGCCAGCGAGGTCGGCGTGCTGGACCTCGACCCGTCGTCGGTCGTCGCCAAGGGGCGCCTGCAGCCCGGCCGGATGTTCCTCGTCGACACCGAGCAGGGCCGTATCGTGGCCGACGAGGAGCTGAAGGCCGAGCTCGCCGCAGCCGAGCCCTACGGCCGGTGGCTCGAGGAAGGCCTGCTCCACCTCGACGACCTCCCCGATCGCACGCTGCTGACCCCCCGACACGCCTCGGTCGTCCGGCGGCAGCGGACCTTCGGCTACACCACCGAGGAGCTCAAGATCATCCTCGCCCCGATGGCCCGCATCGGAGCGGAGCCGATCGGATCGATGGGGACCGACACCCCGATCGCGGTGCTCTCGGAACGATCCCGACTGCTGTTCGACTACTTCGCCCAGCTGTTCGCCCAGGTCACGAACCCACCACTGGACGCGATCCGTGAGGAACTGGTCACCTCGATGGCGGGCACGATCGGCCCCGAGACCAACCTGCTGGCGCCCGGGCCGGCGTCCTGCCGCCAGATCGTGCTGCCGAGGCCGATCCTCTCCAACGAGGAGCTGGCCAAGATCCTGTACGTGAACGAGGACGGTGAGCAGCCGGGCTTCGAGCCCTTCGCGATCGACGGGCTGTACCCCGTGGCCGAGGGGGCGCAAGGCCTCGAGCGGGCCCTCGACGAGGTGTGCGCCGCCGTCAGCACAGCGATCGCCGATGGGGCGAAGGTCATCGTGCTGTCCGACCGGTACTCCAACGCGGAACTGGCACCGATCCCGTCGCTGTTGCTCACCGGGGCCGTGCACCACCACCTCATCCGGGAACGGACCCGGACCCAGGTCGGCCTCGTCGTGGAGTCCGGTGATGCGCGCGAGGTCCACCACATGGCGCTGCTGATCGGCTTCGGCGCCGCGGCCATCAACCCCTACATGGCCTTCGAGACCATCGACGACCTCGTGGATCAGGGCATGCTCGCCGGGCTCACGCGCGAGGAGGCACGTCGCAACTACCGCAAGGCCTGCGCCAAGGGGGTGATCAAGATCATGTCCAAGATGGGCATCTCGACGGTGGCCTCCTACACCGGGGCACAGGTCTTCGAGGCCATCGGGCTCTCGCAGGAGCTCGTGGACCGCTACTTCACCGGCACGACCACCAAGCTCGGGGGTATCGGGCTGGAGGAGATCGCCCGCGAGGTCGCCGAGCGGCACCGCTTCGCCCACCTCGACCGCCCCGAGGAAGCCGCCCACCGCGACCTGTGGGCCGGCGGTGAGTACCAGTGGCGGCGCGAGGGCGAGCACCACCTGTTCAACCCGGAGACGGTGTACAAGCTGCAGCACGGGACCCGCA
>CAYXJD010000122.1:0-9468 GCA_964465225.1 uncultured Actinomycetota bacterium | reverse complement strand
CGGGCGCTCAGATCGTCGAGCGCGAGTTCGGCATGTTCGAGGTCCACGGCACCTCGCCGGCGGACGTCGAGCGGGCCGGCGAGCTGGTCCTCGAGCAGCTGGGCCTGGCTCTGTCCGACCGTGCCGCCCCCTCGCTGTCCTCGGCCCAGGTCATCACCAAGGTCCAGCCGCATCAGGCGCAGCTGCTCAACCGGATGGCGCGCGGCATGATGGTGGTGGCAGGTGAGACGCTGCTGGTGCTCGAGTGCGAGCCGGCGGCCTACATCGGCTACGCGGCCAACGAGGCCGAGAAGACGGCCCCGGTCAACCTCGTGCACCTCACCTCCGTCGGCCGTTTCGGTCGCCTGTGGATGGCCGGAGCGGATGCGAACGTCCTCGCCGCGCGCGACGCCGCGGTCGCGGCGCTCGAGGGCATCAGCGGCGAGTGAGGAGCTCGGGGATGGGTCGACGCTTCGTGACCGCTGAGGACATCGACGAGCTGGTGGCTGCCGGCCGGTCGCGCCTCGAGGTCGACGAACGGACGACGCTGACCGACCTGGCCCGTGAACGCGCCCACGACCGCGGCGTCGCGATCGTCGAGGTGGAGCGGGCCCCGGCCCGCCCGATGCCGCACCCACGATCGGCGGCAGGAGGCGCGCCCGGTGCCGGCGACGTTCCCCGACGGCGGCTGCGGGCCGCGGTGCGGGCGGCCGTGGTCGCCGAGCTCGGGACCGCTCCCGAGGGCATCGACGCCGCGATCGGTCACGTGCTCGACCGGTTCGGCATCACCGACTGAGACGCTCCCGTGCCCCAGCGCTCGGCGTGCCGGGAGGTTCCACCGGGACCGGTGGGCGGAGGGTTCGCCCGGTTCCCACTGGCGGGCCCGGGTGGCTGATCCCGCCCTGGCTACGGTCCCGCGGCGCTGACCTCGAGCTCGAGGTCCGGCCGGTACCGCACCCATCAGCCGTCCGCCGTGAGGTCCCCCCATGTCCGACACCGTCATCGCATCGACGGGCTACTACGCCCCACGCTCCCTGCGCGGACGCGTCGACGAGATCCAGATCATCGACGTCCGTACCCCCGGCGAGTTCGAGTCGGTCCACCTGCCGAGCGCGCGCAACCTCCCCCTGGACCAACTGCGCGGACGTCTCGACGAGGTCCGGGCGCTGGTCGACACCGGCAGCGAGGTGGTGCTGTGCTGCCGGACGGAGAACCGGGCTCGTCAGGCCCAGCAGCTGCTGACCGCGGCGGGGGTACCGAGCCTGCCGATCATCGAGGGTGGCGTCGTCGGATGGGAGGCCGAGGGCGCCCCGGTCGTCCGGGGCGTGCTGCGGTGGGACATGGAGCGCCAGGTGCGTTTCACCGCCGGGGCGCTCGTGCTGCTCTCGGTCCTGGTCAGCCTGGTGGTCCCGCCAGCCCGGTTCGTGGCCGGGTTCATCGGTGCGGGTCTGGTCTTCTCCGCGATGACCAACACCTGCACGATGGCGCTCGGGTTGGCCAAGCTGCCCTACAACCGTCCACGCGACGGCTGAGCTAGGGCGCGATCGCTGCGGCGGTCGCGCACCCCTTCCAGACCGCCCACGGCATCTGCCGTGGGCGGTCGTTCGTGTGCGCCCACGGCCTGCGGGTCGGCCGGGTTGGCAGCCGACGACATTTGTCCGTACATTACACGCCGTCCCACACGGCCGACCATCACCCCACCGCTCCCGGAGGAACACCGTGTCCGACACCACCGCCGCCCCGACCGTCTGCGTCGACCCGAGGACGCTGCTCGGCCGTCTCGACGACGTTGCGATCATCGACGTCCGCACCCCGGGCGAGTACGAGGCTGTCCACGCCCCGGCCGCCCAGAACCATCCCCTCGATGCACTCGATGCCTCCGTCGACCACCTCCGAGAACTGGTCGAGCAGGATCGGGAGGTCGTGCTCGTCTGCCGTTCGGGTGCCCGGGCGCACCAGGCCCAGGACGCGCTGGTCGCAGCCGGCCTGCCGCGGCTGCCGATCCTCGAGGGAGGGATGCTCGCCTGGCAGGCCGAGGACGGCCCGGTGGTCCAGGACGTGATCCGCTGGGATCTCGAGCGCCAGGTGCGCTTCTCGGCCGGCGTCATCGTCCTGGCCTCGATCCTGCTCTCACTGGTCTTCCCACCGGCGCGCTTCGTCGCCGGCTTCCTCGGTGCCGGGTTGATCTTCGCCGCCGTGACCAACACCTGCGCGATGGGCATGTTGCTCACCAAGCTGCCGTACAACCGGCCGCGCTCCGCCTGAGAGGCAACGACCGTGACCGATCCGGCCTCGACCGACACCTCGTCCGGCGACCGCCGTACCGCGGCTCGGGGCCGGTCGGACACCTTCTGGGCGCGGCGCTTCCCGCTGCTGGGTTGGCTTCGGCGCGCGGATGCCGGATCGCACCGTGCCGACGTGCTGGCCGGTCTGACCGTCGCCGCCATGCTCGTGCCCCAGAGCATGGCGTACGCCGCGCTGGCCGGGATGCCGCCGGTGACCGGCCTGTACGCCTCGACGGTGCCACTGGTCGCCTACGCGCTACTGGGCACCTCGGGCCAGCTCGCCTTCGGTCCCGTGGCCATCGTCTCGTTGCTGACGGCGTCGACCCTGGCGCCGCTGGCCGAGGGCGATCCCGGGCGCTACGTCGCGTTGGCGGGGATCCTGGCGCTGTTGGTGGGTGCCATCCAGATGCTGCTCGGGCTCGTGCGTGCCGGTCGGCTGACCGGCCTGCTGTCGCACCCGGTCATCTCCGGGTTCACCTCGGCGGCGGCCATCGTGATCGCCACCAGCCAGCTCGACAAGCTGCTCGGGATCGGGATCGGGCGACCGGACGGGTGGCTCGAGCGCATCGGGGCGATCGTGTCTGACCTGGGCGCCACGCACCTGCCGACCCTGCTCGTGGGAGTGGTCGCGATCGCCGGGCTGGTGCTCGGGCGCCGGCTCGGCCCCCGGGTCCCCACGCCGTTGCTGGTCGTGATCGCCACCACCGCTGCGGTCCCGCTGCTCGGTCTCGAGGAGCTCGGCGTGGCCATCCTGGGGGAGGTCCCCAGTGGGCTGCCGCGGCCGACGCTGCCGACCGCGCCGGTCGACACCCTGGTGGCACTGCTGCCAGGGGCGCTGATCATCGCCCTGCTGTCCTACATGGAGGGCATCAGCGTGGCCCGGGCCGTCGCAGCCCGCACGCGCGATCGCATCGATCCCGACCAGGAGCTCCTGGCCTCCGGCGCAGCCAACCTCGCCGCGGGCCTCTTCCAGGCCTTCCCCGTCGCTGGCGGGTTCTCCCGCACGGCCGTCAATCACACCGCCGGAGCCCGTACCCCCCTCGCGTCGCTGGTGACCGCCGCCGGGGTGCTGCTCGCCCTGCTGGTGCTGGCCCCCCTGTTCACCACCCTGCCGCAGGTGGTCCTGGCCGCCGTGGTGCTGGTCGCCGTGGCGAAGCTCGTCGACGTCAGGGAGGCACGGCACGCCTGGCAGGTGGAGCGCACGGATGGGATCGCGTTGACGGTCACCTTCCTGGCCACGCTCCTGCTGGGTGTGGAGATCGGCATCGGGATCGGCATCGCGGTCAGCCTGCTGCTGTCGCTGTGGCGTGTCGGCGTCCCCCGCATCGAGGTGGAGCAGGCCACCGATGGGGTCGTGCTGCACGTGGAGGGGGACCTACTGCCCGCGAGTTCGGTCCGCTTGCTGGACGCGATCGAGGATCACCTGGTCGGTGCGGGTGCCGAAGAGGCCCACCTCGTCCTCGACCTCGCCGGCGTGCCGAGCGCGGACGTCTCCGGTGTGAACGCCCTGGCGATGGCCGATGAGGCGTGTCGCAACGCCGAGGTGGAACTCCACCTGGCCGGGGTGCGCGCTGGCGTCGCCGAGCCCATGGAACGGGCGCACCTGCTGGGCCGTTTCGCCGGTCGAGTGCACCCCGATGCGGCCACGGCGGCCACGGCGCTCGGCGCCGTCAGGCAGCGGTCGACCGCCGGTGCGCTCAGCGCGCATGGCGCCTGACGTCACACGGATCCGGAAATGTCCGGACTAAGGGGTGGCGTTCTCCCTCCGGGACGGGGCCCGGGGAGCGAGCCTGCCGGCGAGCAAGCCTTCGGTGAAGCTGCCCGCCCACCGACTCGAGGCGCTCACAGCGTCGGCCCTGCCCGAACCGCCACGACGACGACCTTGACATCGACCGTTCGAACCGGAGAGTGACACCCATGGAGATCCTGACGATCGAGACGCCGTCGCTCGGCGACCGCAGCTACGTGGTCACCGACGGCGCGTTCGCGGCCGTGGTCGATCCACAGCGCGACATCGACCGCGTCCTGAGCCTGGTCGAGGAACACGGCCTCACCGTCACCCACGTCCTCGAGACCCACAACCACAACGACTACGTCACCGGTGGGGTCGAGCTCGCCCGAGAGACGGGCGCCTCGTACGTGATGGCACGGGCGGAGGAGCTGTTCTTCCCCTCCTACGGCGTCGAGGATGGCGACGTGTTCGAGGTCGGGAAGCTCACGGTCCGGGCCATGCACACCCCGGGCCACACCCCGACCCACATGTCCTACGTCGTCTCCGACGGCGAGCGCACCGTGGTGTTCACCGGCGGTTCGCTGCTCTACGGCTCCGTCGGCCGCACCGACCTGATCTCGCGGGCGATGACCGAGGAGCTCACCCGTGCGCAACACGCGACCGCGAAGCGCTTGGTCGCGGCGCTGCCCGACGAGACCACGGTCCTGCCCACCCACGGGTTCGGGAGCTTCTGTTCCTCCGCAGCCGCCGACGAGCAGACCTCCAACGTCGACCCCAAGTACGGGGTCGAGACGTCCACGATCGCCGACCAGAAGCGGGCCAACGTCGCCCTGACGATCACCGACACCGAGGAGTTCGTCAAGACCCTGATGGACGGGCTCGATGCCTACCCCCGGTACTACGCCCACATGGCACCGCGCAACAAGGTGGGGCCCGGGCCGGTCGACCTCTCACCCGCCGTCGAGGCCGACCCGACCGAGCTCGCGCAGCGCATCCACTCGGGCGAGTGGGTCGTGGACCTGCGCTCCCGGACGGCCTACGCCCGGGACCACGTCACCGGGACCGTCAACGTCGAGGTCGGCAACTCCTTCATCACCTACCTCGCGTGGATCGTGCCGTGGGGCGTGTCGGTCACCCTGCTCGGTGACACCCAGGAGGAGGTCACCGAGGCCCAGCGTCAGATGGTCCGGGTCGGCATCGACCGGCCGGCCGCACAGGCACTCGGCGGCGTCGACCGCTACGGCCAGGGGCTCGATCGGGGCAGCTACCGCATCGACACCCTCGACAACCTCGCCAAGCGCATGGTGGACGGGGAGTACCTCCACGTCCTCGACGTCCGGCGCCACGACGAGCGCTCGACCGGCGGCATCGTGGGCTCGATCCACATCCCGATCCACGAGCTGGAGCGGCGGATGGCCGAGGTCCCGACCGACGGCGAGGTGTGGGTCCACTGCGCCTCCGGCTACCGGGCCTCGATCGCGACGTCGCTGCTGGCACGGGCCGGCCGCACACCGGTCCTGGTGGACGACTCCGACACCCGTCTGGAGGAGCTGGGCTTCGAGCTGGTCGCCATCGCCTGACCGACCCCTCCGCTCGATCGGCGCGGCCGTGCTGATCGGCGCGGCCGTGCTGGCCGGCGCGGCTGTGCTGGCTGGCGTGGCTGTGCTGGCCGGGACCACCTCGCAGGGGGCGCCCCCAGCCCACCCAGGTAGCCATCGGCCGCCGCTCCCCGGGTTCGATCGTCGAGGCTCCGGGGAGCGCGGGCCGGGCGGGTGTGGCGGGAAGCAGCGACCCTCTGCCGCTTCCTGCCCGTGGGCGAGGCCGGCAGCGCGGGGGCCTGGCGGGTGTGGCGGGAAGCAGCGACGCTCTGCTGGTTCCTGCCAGCGGTAGGCAGGTCCCGCAGGTCGGGCCGGTGGACAGCCCGCCACCTCGCCGGTGGGCAGCCCGCCACCTCGCCGTTCGACCCGCTGCACGCCGCTCGGCCCCGACGACGCTCGACCCTTGAGGAGATCATGGACGCCGTCACCACCGACATGCTGCTCGTGCTCGCCATCCTCGTCGGCGCGATCGTGCTCTTCGTCACCGAGGTGGTCCGCATCGACGTGGCGGCGATACTCGTGATGGTCGTCGTCGGCCTCTCCGGGCTGATCCCGTCCGCCGACGTCTTCGCCGGCTTCTCCTCGAACGCGGTCATCTCGATCATCGCCGTCATGATCCTCGGTGCGGGACTGGACCGGGTCGGGGTGATGCGCACCGTTGCGACCTGGCTGCTTCGGGTGGGTGGCTCCACGGAACGGCGGATCCTGGCATCCACCTCGCTGGCCGTGGGCAGCATCAGCGCCTTCATGCAGAACATCGGCGCGGCGGCGTTGTTCCTGCCGGTGGTGGAACGCATCTCGGATCGGACCAAGGTGCCGTCCTCCCGTCTGCTGATGCCGATGGGCTTCGCCGCGATCCTCGGCGGGACGCTCACGTTGGTCGCTTCGGGGCCGCTGATCCTGCTCAACGACCTGCTGGCCTCCACCGCCGACAACCTCGGCATCGAGATCGAACCGTTCGGCCTCTTCGCGCCCACGCCCATCGGCGCTGCGCTGCTGCTGGCGGGCATCACGCTGTTCGCGGTCGCGGGCCGCTGGCTGCTGCCGGCCGCCGAGACCGACCGTGGTTCCGGCGAGGTACTGCCCGACATCACCGCGCGCTACGGCCTCGACGGACGTCTACGTGCTGCTGCGGTCGCTGCGGACAGCCCGCTCGTCGGACGGCAGGTGGAGGAGATCGAGCAGGCCGGGGCGGGCGTCCTGGTCGCGGCGCTGGCGCCACCCGGTGAGGAGCCAGAGCTCGCTCCCCCCCGCGAGTACGAGATCGTGTCGGGCACCGTGCTCGGGCTGACCGGTCCGGCGGCCAAGGTCGACGAGTTCGCCGATGCACAGGACCTCGAGTGGCTATCGGCCGAGAAGGACCCCTTCATCCGGCTGGTCGACCCGGCACAGGCCGGTCTCGTGGAGGTCGCCGTGCGGCCGGGCTCGGACGCCGTCGGGCAGCAGGTCCGCGCGTTGCGCCTGCGTGTGCGTTTCGGCGCCGCGCTGCTCGCCGTACACCACCGCGGTGGCATCGTCACCGAAGGCCTGCGCGAGCACCGACTCGCGGCGGGGGACGTTCTCGTGCTGTTCGGTCCGTGGGAGCGGATGCGCGATGTGGCGGCCGACCCGTCGCTGGTCGTGATCAGCGACCACCCCACCGACCCACCACGCACGAAGAAGCGCTGGTGGGCGCTGGGTGCCTTCGTGACCGCGATCAGCCTGATCATCTTCACCGGGCTGCCGCTGCCGCTGGCGCTGATGGTGGGTGCGATCGGGGTCCTGCTCAGCGGTGTGCTGACGCCCGACGAGGCCTACCGGGCGGTGAGTTGGAAGACCGTGTTCCTCCTGGCGGCGCTGATCCCCCTCGGGCAGGCGGTCGAGGAGACCGGGACTGCGGCGTGGATCGCGGAAGGGGTGATCACGGCCACTGCGGACCTGCCCGGCTGGGCGATCCTGGCCACGGTCGGGGTGTTGACCACGGTCTTCACGCTGGTGGTCTCCAACGTCGGCGCGACCGTGCTGCTGGTGCCGCTGGCCGCCAACGTCGCCATCGGGGTGGGTGCCGATCCCGCGACGTACGCGTTGATGGTGGCGATCGCCGCCTCCAACGCCTTCCTGCTCCCCACCCATCAGGTCAACGCGCTGCTGATGGGTCCGGGTGGGTACCGGGTCGTGGACTACGTCCGCGCCGGGACGGCGATGAGCGTGCTGTTCCTGGTCATCTCCGTCCCGATGTTGCTCTGGCTGAGCTGACGTCACGGTGACCGCGCGAAGGTTGCCGTAGGCTCACCGCCCGTGGGGCGCTGGAGGTCCCGCAGCCGGGAGTCGGTCGTGACGGAGTCGGAGCGCGCGTCAGCGAGCCGTCCGCTGTGGCAGCAGGTGCTCGAGGACCTCGAACGACGTATCGCGGCGGGCGACATCGTCGACCGGTTCCCGACCGACAGAGAGCTGACCGAGCACTACGGGGTGAGCCGGCACACGGTGCGTGAGGCCGTGCAGCGGCTGCGCTCGCGGGGACTGGTCGACCGGCACCGAGGTCGGGGAAGCTTCCTCAACGAGGGCGTCCTCACGCAGCCGCTCGGTGGCCTGTACAGCTTGTTCCAGGCCGTGGAGGAGGCCGGGCTGGAACAGCGCTCCGAGGTCCGTGCTCTCGGGCTCGCCCACGATGCGGAGATCGCGGCGCGGCTCGGGCTACCCGCCGACGCGGAGCTGGTCCGCCTCGAGCGGCTGCGCTACGCCGGCGCGGAGCCACTCGCGCTGGACGAGACCTGGCTGCCGGCCGACATCGGTCGGCCGGTGCTGGACGTCGACCTCAGCCGCACCGCGCTGTACGACGTGCTGAGCGAGTTGAGCGCGCTGCGGCTGACCGCTGCCGACGAGACGCTCACCCCGATCGTGCCGGACGCCGAGTTGGCCGCCCTGCTCGAACTCGGTGACCAGGAGGGGGTGCTCAGGGTCGAGCGGCTGGCCCGCAGCGGTACGCGGTACGTGGAGTACCGCATCACGCTGCTCCGCGGCCAACGGTTCCGTTACACCTCGTCGTGGCGAGCGGATGAAGGGCCGGCGCCGACGACGGCCTTCGTCGACGCACGCGAGAGCTGAGACCGGGGAGCGGGGCGGTCAAGGGGCGGCCGGGTGCTGACCCCGAACCGCCCACGTCGCTCTCGGGCCGAGCACCGGCCGAGCACCGGCCGAGCACCGGCTGAGCACCGGCCGAGCACCGGCTGAGCACCGGCCGAGCACCCGCGGAGATCGGGGGTGTGCGGCGGCTGCACGTGACGCCCTCCCGGAATGTGTCTGGACATATCCGGTCGCCGGTTGGCGTTCCAACTCCATACCGCGCATCCTCGCGCGCGTTCCGGCCCCCGACGGCGCCGATGCATCCCGTTCCCAGCCCGATGGAGAGACCTGTGCGCATCACCACCACCCTTGCTGCCGTCGCTTTCGCGGCCGTCACCCTGGCAGCCTGCTCCTCCTCCACCGAGACCATCGACAGTCCGGAGGCCAGCGCTGCTGAGCGCCCCGGTGTCGTCAGCGTCGGGGCCCAGGAAGCCATGTCGTTGCTCGGTGAGCGGGATGATCTGTCCGTCATCGACGTGCGGACCCCGGCGGAGTTCGCCGACGGTCACCTCGAGGGTGCGGAGCTGGTCGACATCTACGAGCCCGCTTTCCGCGACGAGATCGATGGCCTCGATCGCGACGGCAGCTACGTCCTGTACTGCCGCACCGGCAACCGCAGCGGGCAGGCGGCCGATCTGATGCGCGAGCTCGGCTTCACGGAGGTCTACGACGCCGGTGGCCTCGCGGAGCTCGCCGATGCTGGTGCCACGATCGTGCGCTGACCGACCGTGCCTGGTCGCTTCCGGCGAGAATGTCCGCTCGCTTCCGGCGA
>CAYXJD010000121.1:0-9548 GCA_964465225.1 uncultured Actinomycetota bacterium | reverse complement strand
GGTCACCGCGAGTCCCGTCGCGGCCATCGCGACCCCGGCCGTGACCGTCCGCCCGAGGTGATCGGCGCTGAACCTGCCGACCAGGATGCCGATGAGCCCCGCCGGTCCGGCTCCGAGCACGAGCGTCGACAGCAGCAACGGGGAGGCGCCGAGGACCCCCTCTCCGTAGACGAACAGGTACGTGAACCCGGGGCCGGTCGCCAGCGCGATGGCGCCGACCAGCGTCGCGAGCAGCACGACGCGGCCGACGAGCGCTCGGGGGACGCGGCCGGGGAACCCCGTGGTCGCCACGACACCAGCGGCGATGGCGGGCTCACGGATCCGCCGGGCCAGCAGCGGGAGCAGCAGCAGCGGTACCAGCGAGAACGCCATGACGGGTCGGAACGACGTCTCGCCCGGGAGCAGGCCGCGTCCGACGGCGATGATCCCGGCACCGAGCCCGTAGGCGGCGGCGATCAGCGCCAACGCCCAGGCGCGCGAGGAGCTGTCGGTCTCCTCCGCAGCCATCACGCCGGCGAGCGCGTTGACCGCTGACAGCAGGGGACGCGCCAGCGCCACGAGGAGGACGAAGACCCAGAAGCCCCATGCCAGCGCCGAGAGCGTGGTGAAGGCGAGGCCGAGCGCCGTGGCGGTCAGCAGGACCGATCGCCGCCCCCAACGGTCGGCCATGGCCGCGGTCGGCAGGCTCCCGAGCGACGCGAGGCGGATCAACCCGAGCGCCAGCCCCAGGGTCGTGGCGGGCAACCCCAGCTGGTCCAGCGCACCGTCGCCGACGACCTCGCCGAACTCCACCGCGACGTCGCGGATCACGGTCGTCACCCCGAACTGGGCGATCCCCGAAGCGATCGAGAGCGCGGCGACGGTCAGCACCGGTGCGGTCAACCAGCCTGGGCGCCACCAGGGGCTGCTGACGGCGTTCGGGTCGGGATGCACGCGCCTCCTCGCCGTCGTCGCGTCCGGACCGTAGCGCTCGCCAGCGGTAGCGTGTCCGCATGCGTCTGATCACCTGGAACGTCAACTCGATCCGTGCCCGCCTCCCACGGATCAGCGAACTGCTGCACCAGCACCGTCCGGATGTGGTCTGCCTCCAGGAAACCAAGGTCGGTGCCGACGCCTTCCCGCACGACGCGTTGCAGGCCCTCGACTACCGGGCGGTCGCTGCTTCGGAAGGACGCTGGAACGGTGTCGCGCTCCTGGTGCGACAGGACACCGAGGTGGAGGACGTGGTGACCTCGCTGCCGGGCGCACCTGATCCCACCGAAGCCCGGTGGGTGGAGGCCGTGATCGACGGGGTGCGCGTCGCCTCGGTCTACGTGCCGAACGGCCGGGACCGAGAACACCCGATGTTCGATGTCAAGCTGCGCTTCCTCGAGGCGATGCGCGACCACCTCGCTGCCCTGGTTCCCGAGGGACCGACGGTCGTGGCGGGTGACGTCAACATCGCCCCCGAGGACCGGGACGTGTGGGACACCGCTCAGGCCGGGCTCACCACCCACGTCACCCCGCAGGAGCGTGAGCGGCTGGCGCAACTGCTCGATGTCGGGCTGGTCGATGCGTACCGCGAAGTGGAGCCGGAGGCGACCGGGTTCACCTGGTGGGACTACCGCTTGCGATCCTTCCAGCAGGGCTTCGGCATGCGGATCGACCTCGTGATGGTCAGCCGGGACCTGGCGATCGAGGCCTGTGAGGTGGACACCGCGTTCCGCCTGGCCAACGCCGCCGGTGACAAGCCGTCGGACCACGCCCCTCTGATCGTCCAGCTCGGGCGCTGACGGCCTCGGCTCGTTCCGTCGCGCCAGGGATCACTCCGGGTGGTCGGCATGTCCCGTGCGATCGAAGTGGACGTGGCGCTTCTGGGCCGGGAGATGGTGCGGATCGTCGAGCACCACCGCCCCGTTGCCGAGGGCGGTCAACGGGATGCCGTAGGCCTGGGTGAGCGCTCGGGCGGTGAGGACGTCGGTGGGCGGTCCGGAGGCGACGACCTCGCCGCCCAGTAGCAGCACGTGGTCCGCTTCGGCCGCTTCGGACAGATCGTGCGTGCTCACCACGATCGTGGTCCCGCGGGCACGCTCCTTCTGGAGCACGTCGTCGATGATGTCCTTCGAGACGAGATCGAGGCCGGTGATCGGCTCGTCGAGCAGGAGGATGTCGGCTTCTTGGACGAGCCCTTGAGCGATGAAGACCCGTTGACGCTGCCCTCCGGAGAGCTCGTCGAGGTGCCGGTCTCGGAGCTCGGTGATGCGGAGCCGCTCCATGGCGTCCATGCAGCGCTCACGGTCCTGCCGTCGTGCGGGAGTGAACATGCCGAGGTGGGCGAACCGGCCCATCAGCACGGTCTCCCGGACGGTCACCGGCATCGTGTCGTTGACGGTGGTCGACTGGAGGACGTAGGCGATCGCTCGGTGGCGCCGCGATGGGATCGTGATCGACAGGTCGCCGGAGACCGGTTCGAGCAGCCCGGCGATGGCATGCAGCAGGGTCGACTTGCCCGAGCCGTTCGGTCCGATGAGTGCTGTCAGTGACCCGACCGGGATCTCGAAGTCGGACGCACGCAAGGCAATCTGGTCGTCCCAGGCGAGGACGAGGTCGCGTCCGACGACCGCGCTGGCGTCGTTCATGTGCTGGAACTCCGTCCGGTGGATGCTCCGACCGTCCGATCGAGGACCGTTCGTGCGGCCCACCGACGGGGATGGTCGCAGATCGTCTCCGCGCACCGCGACGGGTTGCAGCGGTGGAGCGCTACGGCACGGAGCTCAGATTGTCGCGACGGTAGCAGCCTGTGTACACTCGGAACAGGACTCATTCTCAATAACGATGCTCATGGTCCTCGCAGGAGACCCGACATGCCAGCTCACCTGAACCTCACCGGCGCTCGACGCGCCGGTTGGCTGGTCCTGCTGGCGGTGCCGCTGGCGCTGGCCGCCTGCGGCACCACCACCGATGTCGACACCGACGGTGCGGCAGCTGAAGCCGAGCCGGAGGCTGATGGTGCGGCCGCGGAAGCGGAGCAGGACGCTGGTGGGGCGGCGGTCGTAGCGGACCAGGATGAGGAGCTGCCACTGGTCGTCGTGACCACCACGATCCTCGGCGACATCGTCGGGAACGTGGCTGGCGAGCAGGCCACCGTCGAGGTGCTGATGCCGCTCGGCGCGGACCCGCATGCTTTCGAGGCCTCCGCACAGCAAGCCGCCCTGCTCCGCGATGCGGATCTGGTGATCGCCAACGGCCTCGGGCTCGAGGAAGGTCTCCTCGATGCGATCGTTGCAGCAGAGGAGGATGGGGTACGGGTCCTGGAGGTCGGGCCGTCCCTGGACCCCGTGCCGTACGTGGGGCCCGGCGATGACGATGAGCACGACCACGGTGATGACGACCACGGTGATGACGACCACGGTGATGACGACCACGGTGATGACGACCATGGTGATGACGACCATGGTGACGATGACCATGGTGACGATGACCATGGTGATGACGACCATGGTGATGACGATCAGGCTCACGACCACGAGGGCGGTCTCGATGCCCACGTCTGGATGGACCCGGTGCGGATGGCCGAGGCCGTCGATCTCATCGCCGCCGGCTTCGATGAGGTCGCCGACGGCGACTTCCTGGCGCGCGGCGCGTCCTACCGTGACCAGCTGGAGGCACTGGATGCCGACATCGACGCGATGATCGCCACCATCCCCGAGGCAGATCGCAAGCTGGTCACCAACCACTTCGCCTACGGCTACTACGCCGATCGCTACGGTCTCGAGCTGCTCGGCACCGTCATCCCGGCGGCAACCACGGAGGCACAGACCAGCGCGGCGGAGTTCGCGGAGCTGATCGAGATCATCGAGGACTCCGGGGCTTCAGCCATCTTCGCCTCGACCACGGAGTCGACGACCCTGGCTGAGGCGATCGCTGGTGAGGTGGGTCGCGACGTGCAGGTGCTGTCGCTGTACACCGGGTCCCTCGGCGAGCCGGGCTCGGGTGCCGAGACCTATATCGAGATGATGACGACCTCGACGGAACGCATCGTCGAGGGCCTCACCGCCTGACCCGAACGAAGCCAGGTCCTCCGGCGCCCATCGAGCGCGTTCCGTAGACGGCGGCGACCACCTCGGCGGTGCGTGCGCCTGGCTGCTGGGCGTAGGCTGGAGACGGCCGTGGGCCCGCCCGCAGCCACGTCACGATGCGCAGGGATCCCATGTGGACTGGTTGATCGAACCCCTCTCGCAGCCCTTCATGCAGCGCGTGCTGCTCGCTGGCGTCCTGGCGGTCCTCACCACCTCCCTGATCGGGACCTGGGTGGTCCTGCGGGGGCTGACGTTCATGGGCGACGCTCTCGCCCACGGCGTGATCCCCGGCATCGCGCTGGCGTTCGCGCTGGGCTTCAGCCTGACGCTCGGTGCGGTCGGTTCGGCGATCCTCATGACCGCGGGGATCGGGCTGGTCCATCGCAAGGCCAAGCTCCGAGAGGATGCCGGTATCGGGCTGCTGTTCGTCGGCATGCTCGCGCTGGGTGTGGTGATCCTCTCGAGGCTCCCCAACTTCTCGTCGAGCGTCTCGACCATCCTGTTCGGTGATGCGCTCGGGGTCACCTGGGGCGACGTGCAGGTGCAGGCGGTCGCGGCTGCGGTCACGCTCGTCCTCGTGGCGGTCTTCTACCGACCGTTCATGGTGCTGAGCTTTAACGAGCAGAAGGCGGAGCTGCTCGGTCTCAGGCCCGGACTGAGCCACATCCTCATGCTCGGTCTGCTCACGTTGGCGATCATCTCCGCGTTCCAGACGGTTGGCACCCTGCTCGTCTTCGCGCTCATCGTCGCGCCACCGGCCGCCGCCTCGCTCGTCGCGCGACGGGTGCCGACCATGATGCTGACAGCGACCCTCCTGGGGAGCTTGTCGATCCTGCTCGGACTACTCGTCAGCTGGCACGCCAACACCGCTGCCGGCGCGACCATGGCCGGGATGTCGGTGTTGCTGTTCTTCGTCATCCTCGCGCTGCGCGCGCCCTTCCGGGGCCGGGCCGACGGTCGCTGACGCGCGGGTCGTCGGCCGACCTCGGCCCCGGTCCCGCGAGAGGCCCCGACTCCCTGAGCGCCGAGGCAGTGACCGTCACCCGTCTGCAGCGCAGGAACGGCAGGTCCCGACGAGTTCGATCTTGTGTGATTCGACCAGGAAGCCGCGCTGGTCGTAGGCCTCGCCGGCAGCCAGGCCGAGCGCCCGCTCCACCGCCGACGGCAGTACGACGTCGTCGATACGGCCACACGCGGAGCACACGAGGTGGTGATGGTGGCCGGCCAGCTCTTCGGTCAGCTCGTAGCGTGCGACATCGTCGGTCGAGGCGATCCGTTCCACCGTGCCGCACTGCTCCAGGATCGCGAGGTTGCGGTAGAGGGAGCTCTGCGACTGGGAGGCGCCCAGCGCCAGCAGCTCGGGGATCGTGACCGGTCGGGCCGTCGCGAGCAGGAGCTCGACCAGCTGCCGGCGGCCCCGGGTGTAGCGCTGCCGGGTCCGCCGCAGCTGTTCATCGACGATGTCGTGTACGTCAGCGGCCATGCCGACAGCCTAACCCGTTCTCGGAACTGCCCCTCGATCGCGGTGGTCAGGGGTCCGTCGGGCACCGTTAGACTCGGCTCCCGCGACCGTTCACGCGCCCCGGACCCCGGGCTCGCGCGTCGCGCTGCTGGTCCGCGAGTCGCCTCCCACCTCACCGCCGCCCTGGAGCCACCCGTGCGTACCCGAGTCCGCGTCCTGACCGCGTCGGTGACCGCTGCCCTGCTGCTGGCGGCCTGCAGCCCACTGCCACCAGGATCCGCCGCTGCCGTCGTCGAGGGGACCCCCATCCCGCGTGCGGCCATCGAGAGCGCCATCTCGGGTCTGGACCTCGACGACCTGCGCGCCGGCCTCGAAGCCGGCCTCCCCGCCGACCTCGAGGGTGTCGCACGCGCGGCGGCCGTCGAGGAGCAGGTGTCGGTCGCGGTCCTCGACACCCAACGCCGCGTGCTCGACCTGTACATCCGAGGTGAGATCGTGCGGCTGGTCGCCGAGGATGTCGGCGTGGCGGCGTCGAACGCCGATCGCGAGGCCGCGCGGGAGGCGTTGATCGCCTCGGTCGGCGGGCCGGAGGCGCTCCCCGGGGTACTGGCGGACGCCGGCTTCAGCGAGCAGGTCTTCGACGAGGTGATCGTCGAGCAGGAGGCGTTGCTGGTGGCCCTGCGGCGCGCGGTGCTCGACGACGCCGAACTCGAGGTCCGTGAACCTCGCCACATCCTCGTCGCGAGCCAGGCCGAGGCCGAGGAACTCCTCGCCGAGTTGGCGGCCGGCGCCGACTTCGCTGAGCTGGCAGCGGCACGCTCCCAGGATCCCGGGAGTGCACCACGCGGCGGCGCGCTCCAACCGGCACCCCGCGGGGCGTGGCTGCCCGAGTTCGACGATGCGGTCTGGAACGCAGCCATCGGCGAGGTGGTCGGTCCCGTCCAGACCCAGGCCGGCTTCCATGTGATCGAGGTCGTCGACGAGACCACACTGGCGGCCGACGAGCTCCCGGAGGAGCAGGTCCAGCAGCTGGTGGCCGGTGAGTTGGACGCCCGCTTCCTGGCGGCCGTCAGCGAGGCTGACGTCCGGGTCGACCCTGCCTTCGGGGTCTGGAGCAGTGACCCCCAGAATCCATCGCTCCTGCCGAGCCCTCCGGTCGGACAACCAGCAACGGGCGCGGCACCAGCTGACCTCGGCCTGACCGAAGAGGAGCTGGAGGAGCTCCGCCAGGAGCTCGAGGAGGGCGGATGACCACCGCTCCCGCTCACGGCGGGTCGCCGAGCGTGGCCTTGGTGGAGACCTCCGAACTGTTCCCGGGGCTGCTGCCCTTCCAGGCGTGGGACGTCCTCGGGACGGCCGAGGGGATCCTCGTCCGTGATGCCACGGCACACCCCGCTGCGCACCACCTCCACCTCGCCGGTCTGGATCTGGAGACGCTCGAACCGGCGCCGTTGGGTCGTCACGACCTCGATCTCAGCCGGCCGGGGTTGCCGGATGACCGCAGGATCGCCAAGGCGCTGGTCGAGCGCGCCCGCCGGGAGGGGCGCGTGGTGTACCTGCTGGGTCCGGGAGACGAACGAGTGGCGGCTGCGCTCGCCGGGATGGCGGCGGAGCACGATCTGGAGATCGAACTGGTCTTCCTCGCGCAGCAGCCCGCCGGCGCGGAGGTCCTCCGGCTGGTCGAGGTGATGGGTCGGTTGCGCGACCCCGCGACGGGCTGCCCGTGGGACCTCGAGCAGGACCACGCCACGCTGCTGCCGTACCTCGTCGAGGAGACCTACGAACTCGTCGAGGCGGTCGAGAACGGTGACGATGCCCACCTGCTCGAGGAACTCGGCGACGTCCTCCTGCAGGTGGTCTTCCACGCCCGGATCGCTCGTGACCGCGATGCCTTCGGGATCGACGAGGTGGCGCGCGGTATCGCCGACAAGCTGGTTCGCCGGCATCCCCACGTCTTCGCCGAAGGAGATGCTTCGACGGCCGCAGAGGTCCAGGAACGCTGGGACCGTCTCAAGGCGCAGGAGAAGGGGCGCACCGGGCCCTTCGACGGCGTCCCGGCCGCCGGGCCCGGACTCGAGTTGCTGCGGACCCTGCAGCGCAAGGCGGCCAGGCAGGGGTTGTCGCCGCCCGGTGCCGCGCCCTCGGCCGATGCCGTCGAGGCGGCTGCGCGGGCCTGCGCCGAGGTTCCCGAGGAGGATCGGGAGGCCGCCGTGGGACGGCTGCTGTCCGCTGTGGTGGGTCTGGCCGGCAGCCTCGATGTCGACCCGGAGGCGGCAGCACGTGCCGCGGCCCGCGACCAACGCCGGCGGACCGAAGCGGCTCTCGACCACGGCCGCGGCCAGGGCGAGGACGTCGAGTCGGTCGATCAGGGCCAGTGGCAGCGGTGGTGGCAGGCCGCCGGCGACGAGATGGGAGCCAGCTAGGCGACGGTGTCGGCGGGTCGCTGAGGGGCTCGATGTGGCTGGTCCCTGTCCGCAGGGCCCACCTCCCACTAGCATCCGGTTCGACATCAGTGGGAGGTCCACGTGCCACCGAAGCGCTGCCCGGAGTGCGGGCGCTTCCTGTCGAACGAGTTGGTCGCATCGCTCGCCTCGTCGAGCGTCCCCTGCCCGCGTTGTGACACCCCCTTGTCCACCGACACGATCGTCGGGGGGAGCGGGAGTGGGAGCGGTGCGCGAGGTGGCCCGCGATCGCAACCGGTGGTCACCGCTGCGGCCGTCGGCCCGGCCGCGCGGGCGGAAGCGCAGGAGGCGCACCCGCCCCGCAAGGGGGCCTCGGTCCGGCCGCCGGACCTCGATCCGCGCGACGTGCAGGCCGTCGACGACGACGTGCTGGCGGGATGGGATATCGGTGCCACCGATGAAGAGATCGCCGCGTGGCGCCTCGACCGACGTCCCTTCCCGACCGACACGGTGGTCGTGGCCGTCGGTGCCGTCCTCGGCGGGGTCCTCGGCAGCGCGGTCTCGACGCGTCGTCGTCCCCTGGGGGCCGGTGCCGGTCTCCTGGGTGGCGCGGTGGCGGCGGGCGCGGCTCGGCGTGTCTGGGAGCTGCGTCCGTGACATGATGGCGACACCATCCCGCCGCCGGCCCCGCTTCCCTGTTGTCGATGTTGAGGTTGTTGTACGAGCGCACGGTTGTGCCCTACGGTCGCCGCCGGCCAGTCCGGTGTGACCGATGAGGTGGCACGCGAACGTGCCTGACCACCGAGGGACCCATGGATATGTCCAACATCAGTCACGTCCACGCCCGCGAGATCCTCGACAGTCGTGGGAACCCGACCATCGAGGTGGAGGTCAGCGTCGGCTACGGCATCACCGGTCGCGCCGGGGTGCCCTCCGGCGCCTCGACCGGTGAGGCGGAGGCGGTCGAGCTGCGCGACGGTGACCAGGGCCGGTACCTCGGCAAGGGGGTCACCAGAGCGGTCGCCAACGTCAACGACCGCATCGGGCCCGAGCTGTTGGGCATGGACGTCACGCGGCAGCGCGACCTCGACGCGCTCATGATCGCCATGGACGGCACGGACAACAAGGGCGAGCTCGGGGCCAACGCGATCCTCGGCGTGTCGATGGCCGCGGCGAAGGCCGGTGCCATCGTCAGCGAGTTGCCGCTGTACCAGTACCTCGGCGGCCCCAACGCCCACCTGCTCCCGGTGCCCTGCATGAACGTGCTCAACGGCGGGAGCCACGCCGATTCGAACGTGGACTTCCAGGAGTTCATGATCGCACCCGTGGGGGCTGCGAGCTTCCGCGAGGCGTTGCGGATGGGAGCGGAGACCTACCACCGGCTGAAGAAGGTCCTCCATGACCGTGGCCTGTCGACCGGGCTCGGTGACGAGGGTGGCTTCGCGCCGGACCTCGCATCCAACGCCGCTGCGCTCGACCTGCTCGTCGAGGCCATCGAGTCCGCTGGCTACACCCCCGGTGACGACATCGCGATCGCACTGGATCCGGCCACGAGCGAGATCTATCGCGATGGGGCCTACCACCTCGAGGGCGAGGGGCGCGTGCTGTCGTCGTCCGAGATGGTGG
>CAYXJD010000120.1:0-9556 GCA_964465225.1 uncultured Actinomycetota bacterium | reverse complement strand
AACCGCCTCGATGCCCGAACGGTAGACCTCGGAGGTGTAGGCGGTGTAACCGAGGACCAGTGCCACCGAGCCCCAGAACAGGCGGCTGCTGGTGAGTCCGGGAAGCTGGAGCGCCGGCACCCCGAGCCCGAACAACAGCACCAGCAGGATCGACGGCGTTCCGCGGAGCAGATCGATGTAGACCACCGAGAAGACGCGCAGTGGCGCCGCCCACGGGCCCGTCAGCGACCGGAAGATCGCGACGACGATCCCGAGCACCGCGATCACGATCAGGGACACGACCCAGACGGTCATGTTGACCAGGAAGCCGCTGAACACCTGGGGCAGCGACTCCCGCATCGCCTCGAGGTCGAAGAACTGGCGCTGGATCAGCTCCCAGTTCTCCGCCGAGGTGATGACGCGCCAGGCGATCCCGAAGACGACCAGCGTGGAGACGACGCTGATCGCCAGCGGGAGGTAGCGCTCCCGTGGGGTCAGTGTGGCCTTGACCGGCGGACGTGGCCCGGCGCGCCGCGCCGGCTCTGCTGACGCGGCGCGCTCGGAACTCACCCGGTGATCTCCACCACGTCGGAGTCACCGATCAGATACTCCTCGACCAGGTCGTCGACCACCCCGCGCTCGATGACCGCCTCGAGCCCCTGGTCGACGCAGTCCACCAGCGGGTTGTCCTGCTCGAAGAGCAGACCATGGCCGTTGTCGTTGGGGTCGGCGGGCAACGACGCCACGATGTCCGCCTCGGGGATCTGCACGGCGGTGGCGAACAGGGCCGTCGGGAACGCGATGACGGTCGCGTCGATGTTGCCACCGAGCAGCGCCTGGAAGGTGGTCGCCTGGTCGTCGAAGACCGCGACGTCGCTGGCCCCGACGACGTTCTCGAGGTAATCGAGGTCGGTGGTCCCCAGCGTGGCTCCCCAGTTGGCGTCGACCAGTTCATCGAGGGTCGTCGCGCCCACCACCGGCGAATCCGGCAGTGCGAGCAGCGCCTTGTCCGGCTGGTAGTAGACCATCGAGAAGTCGACGATCTCCTCGCGCTCCTCGGTGACCGAGATCTGCTGGATCGCGAAGTCGTAGGGCTTGGTGCCGGGGGCGATGGCCTCCTCGAAGGTCTGACCGACCCAGACGACGTCCTCGGCCTCGAAGCCGAGCTCGGCGGCCAGTTCGTAGACCAGGCCGTTCTCGAAGCCCTCGCCACCGGCAGGATCGTCGTTCAGCATCCAGGGCGGGAAGACCGGATCGCCGGTCCCGACGGTGAGCTGACCTGGCTCGTAGAGCGCGAGCTCGTCGACGGCGCATCCGGGGATCCCACCGGCCTGCTCGTCACCGTCCTCCTCGGCAGCACCGTCCTCCTCGGTGTCAGCGTCCTCCTCGGCGGCGTCGTCCTCCTCGGCGGCGTCGTCTTCGCCCTCCTCAGCCTCGTCCACCTCCTCGGTGTCGTCGACCTCGGGCTCGTCGGCATCCCCGTCACCGCAGGCGGCGGCGATGAGGGCCAGCGCGGCAACCGCCGCCACGCTGCGTCGTAGGTTCCTGCGCACCATCGCGCGTCCTCCTGGGTCGATCCCGCCGGTCTGCGGGGGTTCCACGGGCCGCGCCACCGCGCGGGGAGGGAGAAGGTATCGGGACAGGTGTCCGAGCCGCGAAGGCGAAGGTGGCAACGATGCACCGGTTGGACCGGGTCGCGCAGTGGCTCAGCCGAGGTCGGGCAGGATCGGACCGGTCTCCTGGGGCTGCATGCGCCCGGAGAAGTCCCAGCTGGTCAGCGAGAGCGCGCTGATCCGCAGCGCCACCTCGTCGTCCGCGTTGGCTCGGAGCGTGGTCGCGAGTGGCGCGTTCACCGGATCGAGGTAGCGGTCGAGCAGGCGATCGAGCATGTCGGGTCCCCGCTCGGTGACGACCTCCGCGCGGCCGGTACCGCGAACGCCGCGGTACGGCGGCAGGTCGGGTGCCACCTCGATACCCACACGACGATCCGCCTGGAGATGGGCGACGACATCGGCGCCACGTCGGGTGGCGCACCACATCACGTCGCCGTCGAAGTGGTACCACAGCGAGACGACCAACGGGCCACGCGGAGCCAGGACCGCCAGACGCACCGGGATGCGGGCATCCTGGAGCCACCGTGTGATCTGGGCGAGATCCCACGGACCGGATACGAGCTGCATGGGGTCTCCTTCGGTGGACGGGCCCAGGGTCGGGCTGCGGAGCGTTCCGAGGGCAGTATCACGGGCCTGGACGCCGGCGTCACCCCTCCCCGGTTCCCGGCCGGGGTCGCGGTCGCGATCACCGGCGCCTCGGCCGTCGGCGCCCTGGCGGTGGTGGTACTGCCTCCGTGAGCCCGGCAGCATGGATCGCCTCCGCCTCCTGGGCGATCTCGCGGGCCATGCGCGGGAAGATCAGGCCGTGGAAGGGCACCAGCGAGTACCAGTAGAGCCGCCCCCACAGCCCGCGCGGGTGGAACCGGGCCCGCTGGGTCAGGCGGCTGCGGTCGCCGTCCGGCGCGATGCGGAACTCGAGCCAGGCCTCCCCGGGCAGCTTCATCTCCGCGTACAGGCGCAGCAGGCTGGGTCGCTCCAGTGCCTCGACCCGCCAGAAGTCGACCACGTCCCCGACCCCGAGCTGGGTCGGGTGCCGTCGCCCACGGCGCAGGCCGATACCACCCACCAGCTCGTCGAGGAGGCCTCGGATCTCCCACATCCAGCTGGCCGAGTGGTAGCCGCGGGCGCCGCCGATGGCGACCACGGCGGCGAACACCGCCTCCGGGGGCGCGTCGGCCCGCACCTGACGCTCGTCGGCCAGCACCGTGCCTCCCGCCCAGCCGGGGTCATCGGGCTGGGGGCCCTCCGGACCGCGGCCGACCGGTGCGGAGGGCACCGGGGGGGCATCGGCCGGGGTGGTCCGACCTCCGGGGCTCTCCAGTGGAGCGGCCTGACCACTGGCACTGGCCCAGGTGGTCGGCACGTCGAGATCCTGAATGCGGGCGAGCGCGAGCCGCAACGCCTCCTCGACCGGGATCATCTCCCGCGGCAGATCGCGCTGGAAGGCGTCGTCGGTCACCACGACCTCGTTGACCAGGGAATCGATCAACGGCCGTGCCAGGCCGGTCGGCAGCGCGGTCACGAGCCCGACCCCCAGCGACGACAGCCGTGGGGTCAGCACCAGCACCGGGAGGATGATGCGGCGGCGGAGGCCCGCCACCCTGGCGTAGGTCTGCATCAGCTCTGCGTAGGTGAGCACGTCCGGGCCGCCGAGCTCGTAGACCTTGCCGGCTGCCACCTCGGTCTCGAGCACGTCACACAGTGCCGACAGGACGTCGCGGATCGCGATCGGCTGACACCGGGTCGTGACCCGGCGCGGCGTGATCATGATCGGCAGGACCTCCACGAGCTGGCGGAGCATCTCGAAGGAGGCACTACCGGAGCCGAGGATGATCGCCGCCCGCAGCTCCGTGACCGGTACGGGTCCGTCCGCCAGCAGCTGACCGACCTCCTGGCGGGAGTGCAGGTGGTCGGACAGGGCGTCCTCGGTGCGGCCGAGCCCGCCGAGGTAGACGATCCGCCGCACCTCCGCGGCCGCGGCCGCGTCACGGACGTGGCGGGCGGCCCGTCGATCCCGTTCGGCGAAGCTGTGCTCGCCGTCCATCGAGTGGACGAGGTGGTAGACGGCGTCGACGCCAGGCATGGCCGCGTCCAGGCTCGGCCGGTCCAGCACGTCGACCCGGGCCACCTCGACGTCAGCACGCCAGGATCGGCCATCCAGCTTGGCTGGGGTGCGGGCGGCGCAGACCACCTCGTGGCCGCGCTCGAGCAAGGCCGGCACCAGCCGGCCGCCGATGTAGCCGGTCGCACCGGTGACCAGTACGCGCATGCGTCTCTCCTCGTCGTACGCGGCAGCATCCCGCATCGGGCTGACGCGCGTGGTTCGCCGTCGACCCGCCATGGTGTAACAGCTGGCAGGGAGTGGTTGACGCGAAACCGGACCATCGACGTCAGGATGCTGGCACACGTGGAGAGGGTCTGCCGGGGTCCGGCCGGCACCCGGGAGCGCCGGGGACGGGCTCCGACAGCCGCAGGACCGTCGAGCTGGAGAGGGGATTCGAACCCCTGACCTATCGCTTACGAGGCGATTGCTCTACCGACTGAGCTACTCCAGCAGGGAGGCCGAAGGGTAGCGAGCCCATGGCGGGTGCTCAGAACCTCCGACTGCGGCAACATCGAGGTGGCAGGTCACACACGACCGGTTAGCGTGCGACTGCTGGGGACGGAGGTGAGCGTGAGCGCGATCGAGATCCAGGGCTGCTGGCGGAACACCGCCGGCGTCGAGGACGTCTGGGCCGTGCTCGTCGATCTGACCACCTGGCCCCAGTGGTGGCCAGCCATCAGCGAGGTGCAGGTGATCGAGCCGACCGGTCCAGCCCTGGCGGCGGCCCGGCTGACGTTCTCGACGCGAGCGCCTCTGCGGCCGCTGGTGACCACGCTCCACGTGGTCGACCAGAACGAGCCGAGACGACTGGAAGTCCGGATCGCGGACGGGCCGCTCGCTGGCCACGGCACCTTCACGATCGCCGACGACCTCGAGGGCAGCCGTTCCTGCTACGACGTCTCGGTGGCGGTGCGGTCACTGCTCTTCCGGCCGCTCGAACCGATCCTGCGCAGCGGCACACGATCGAACGGACGGGCGCGCCTCGAACGTGCCGGTGAGGACCTGGCACGTCTGGCCGGCGGTGAACCCTTGGCGCCGGCGCACTGAACGGCGGCGGGGAGCCCTTGGCGCCGGCGTACTGACCGCCAGCGGGGCACCAGCGCACTGACCGCCAGCGGGGCACCAGCGCAGTGACCGCCAGCGGGGCCCCGACCCGGCAGCGCGCGTCCTCCCATCCACAGTCCGGGCGGAGCCGAGCTCATATCGAACATCTGTTCGGCTACTATCGACACCAACGGAACGCACGACACCCGACCGCAGCAGCAGGTAGGTCCGCGACAGCACCCCGGCACCAACGCCGAGCCCGGAGGGAGACGCCATGGCCACGATGTCCGCGACGTCCATCCGGGCGGCCGCAACGTGGACCGCACGCCGTCCCCGCGCCGCTCACCTCCAGCCCCCGCGCGTCATCCGACGGGATCCGGGAACCCACGAACGACGGCGGTACGGCGTACGGGTTCGGCCCGCCCTCGCCAGTGAGTCCCCCGGCGCATGGTCCGCTGATCGTGAGGCATCGCCGAGTGGCGGGGCCGACGCGGAGGCCGCCCCAGGAGCAGAGATCGGACGGGCGAGCAGCGACGATGAGTGCGACGAGCACCAGCGCGACGCACGCGCAGGAGCGAACGACCTCGACCGCCTCGACGAGGCCGTCACCGAGGCGATCGGCCACCAGCTGGACGGGCTCGCTGACGAGGGGCTCACCGAGCGCCTGGACCGGCTGCACCGGCCTATCGCCCGACTCAGCGCGGAGCGCGCCAGGGTCACCGCGGAGCTCGAGCGACGCCGGGTCTCGGACTCAGGTGATCCGGCTGCGCGTGAAGCAGCCCGCCGTGACCTGCGGCGGCAGCTCGCCGAGCGCACGAACAGCACTCCTGGTGCCACGAAGCGTGACGCCGATGCCGGACGGTTCGCCGATCAGCATCCGCTCACAGGTGCCAACTTCGCCGACGGCGACCTCTCGGCCGACCACGTCCGGCTCATCGGCGACACCTTGGCGACGCTGCCACCGGACCGTCGCGAGGTGATCGAGACGGAGCTCCTCGACGTGGCTCGCAGGACCAACTCCACCCTGTTCGGCAAGCACGCCCGCGAGGTCCTGGCACGGGAGGCACCTGCCAGCTCGGATCGGATCGCGCGGCGCCAGCAGCACCAGCGCAGGGTCCGCAGCTACGACACCGAGGATGGTGGCTTCGCCTTCTCCGGACTGCTCCACGGCGGCATGGCGGAGATCGCCCGTACCGCCCTGGATGCCTTCCGTCGACCGGACACCCCCGACGAACACCGTTCCCCTCAGCAGCGCTCGGCGGACGCGTTCGAGCAGTTGTGCGCCGCGGCGCTCCGTGTCGGAGACGCTCCGAGCCGCCACGGTGTCCGTCCCCACGTCATCATCACCATGACGGCCGATCAGCTCGCCCTCGGTGAGCGTGGCGTCGCGCGGTTCGGCTCCGGCCAGCCTGCCACGCTCAGGCAGCTGCGCACGTTGTTGGCCGATTGCCGTTGGGGGCGGGTGCTGCTCGGTCCCGACAGCACACCGATCGAAGCCTCCAAGACGGTACGTACGGTCCCCGCAGGGCTGTGGCGCCTCCTCGTCGCCCGCGATGGAGGATGCACCTGGCCCGGATGCGACGCGCCGCCGGCCTGGTGCGACGTCGCGCACGGTGCCGTGGCCTTCATGGACGGCGGCCGGCTGTCGCCCGCCAACGCGGCGCTGCTCTGCCGTCGACACCACCGGCGGTTCGACCGTGGCGGGTGGCGGATCGAGATCGGGGCCGGCGGGGTCCGGTACCACGACGGATCGCAGGCTGTCGAACCGGCGCGTCGCCCGCGGCCGACGTCACCGGCGTCGCTCCCGACGGGCACGGGAACGATGTTGGACGGCGAGGGTTCACCGCACCAGTACCCGCGGGCCCGGGGACGACCCCGGCGTGGCGCGGTCCAGGAACCGGGAACCGACCCACCCGCACCCATATCGACCAGGGCCGCTGGCCCGGACATCGACCAGACGACGCTGCCGCTTCCTCCCTGAGCCGGCCGGCCGAGTGGTCGGTGCGCGCCGACCGGGCCCGGAACAGTCGACACCGATCCGGCGCGGGAACGGTCGACGCTGCTCGACCCCGACCTGGCGCGTGCAGCTCAGGCGGCGGCTGCGTAGATCGGCAAGGCCAGCCTGAGCAGCAGCCGTTCGAGGTGGAGTTCCGGGCTGCCATTGCGTTCCAGCGCGGCGCGACACGCAGCGACCGCGGACAACGCCTCCACCGCATCTGCCACCGGGAGCCGCTCGGCGTCCCGGCGGAGCTCGGCTTCGACATCGACGTTGACGAGCGCCTCAGCGCTGGCCCCCGCGGCGATGGCGATGAGATCGCGCAGGTAGCTCGCCAGGTCGTCGAGCATCGACGAGAGCGCCGCCAGGTGCGCCGAGCGCTCCAGGCGCTCGTGTTTGCGCGTGATCTGCTTGCGCAACCCGGCAGGCCAGCCACGACTGCCTCGCTGCTCGATGCCGAAGTCCCGTTCGAGCCGCTCCAGTTCGCTCGCGTTCGACGCTTTGACCGGAGCGACCTGCGCCTTGGCCCAGGTGACCAGTTCCTTCGTGAGCGGGACCACCGCACCCGGGCCTGCGGTGGCCAGCCGGTCGATCAGTTCCAGGTGACGTCGGCGCGCGGCCGCGCGGTCTGGCTCGGCCAGGGCAGCGAGGCGCTCAGGTGAACCGAGGGCCGCGCGGGTGGCGGCATCCCTGAGCCCTGCCGGGAGGTCCAGCTCGATCGCCCGTTGCGCCAGGGCTGCACGGCTCCAGGGGACCAGGTCGAGACGCCGGCACCGGGAGACCACGGTGTCGAGCAGCGCGCCTTCATCCTCGACCTCGAGCAACCAGACGACCGACGGTGGCGGTTCCTCGAGCACCTTGAGGAACGCGTTCTGGGCCGCTTCGTTCATCCCATCGGCCGCGACGATCCGCAGCACGCGACGTCGCCCCTCGGTCATGGTGCGAGTCGACAGCGGGATCCAGTCGGACCTGACGTCGCCGACCAGGTGGTGGGCGCCCTTCGGCTCGAGGTCGAAGACCGCCGGATGCCGACCGTCCAGGATGCGACGGCACGTCTCGCACGTCCCACAGCCGGTGTCGGCTGCGGGTGCCTGCGGACAGTTCAGCGCGGCGCCGAGCGCGCGAGCCAGCTGCTCCTGACCGACCTCGCGCGGCCCGACGAACAACCAAGCGTGCGCGACGCCGTCCCGTGCGAGCGCCGCTCGCAACGCGGTGACCGCAGCCGGCTGACCGATCACCTGCTCCCATGGGCCGACGAGAGCGCTCGTCGCTGCACCGGCCCCCGTACCTGGTTCCTCCCACCCGTCGGCCGCCGGTACCACGCCTAACGCGCCCACGGCCGCCGGCACGTCCTCCCATCCATCCCCGCGCGAGGTCGGGACGTCATCGGTCACGGACGCTCCTCCTCATGTACCTGCGCCACCTCGACGGCCGAAGCGGCCGGGGCACCCAGGAGGCTGACGACGCGGTCACGGATCCGGGCATGGACCTGCTCTACCGGCTTGGTGGCATCCAGTACCAGGTACCGCTGGGGATCCGTCGCCGCGCGCCGACGGTAGGCACTACGGACCAGACGGTGGAAGTCGAGGCCAGCAGCCTCCAGGCGGTCCGGCCCGGTGGTCGTGCTGGCACGAGCCAGTCCAGCAGCAGCGTCAACGTCCAGGAGGATCACCAGATCCGGCTCGAGCCCTCCGGTGGCCCACCGGTTCAGGTCGGCGATCCGCTCCTCGCCGAGTCCGCGAGCGGCACCCTGGTAGACGACGGAGGAGTCGGCATAGCGGTCGCACAGCACGACGGAGCCTCGCTGTAGGGCCGGCACGATCACCTCGCGGACGTGCTGGGCTCGAGCGGCGGCGTACAGCAGAGCTTCGCTGCGGTCGTCCATGGCATCGGGGGTCGGTGCCAGCAGTAGCTCGCGCACCGCCTCACCGAGCCGGGTCCCGCCCGGTTCACGCGTGACGACCGCGAGGTGACCGGAGCGTTCGACGGCAGCGCGCAACAGGCGCATCTGGGTCGACTTCCCGGCGCCATCGCCGCCCTCGAACACGATGAAGGCGCCACGCAGCGAACGGACGTCGACAGCGTCGGGCGCGGACAAGCCGATCCCGGACTCCGCCCGAAGCGCACCACTCAGGGACCGACCGACCAGGATCGCACCGAGTACCGCTGCGACGCCACCGAGCAGGAGGGTGATCCGGACCCCACCGAAGACGTAGGGGTAGAGCAGTTCCGGGGCACCGCCCGGCCCTGGCACGACCTCGCGCCGCTCGCGACCGAGAACGCCGATCAGGATCGGGACCGCCACCGAGGACCCGAAGATCGCGACGCGAACCCCGGAGTTGAACGCGCCGAAGGTGCGGCCGCGGATCGTGTCGTCGACCCGCCGTTGCAGGACCGTGTAGCCACAGATGAACGAGATGCCAGCCCCGAAGCCCATGGCGACCGCCGGCGGGATCGCGGCCCACAGGTTCGGCATCAGCGCCGTCACGATCAACGCGGCGCCGGCAGCACCGATCCCTGGGGAGAACAGCCGTTCCGCCGGGATACGGCGTGTCAACGGCTCGGAAGCGACCAGCCCCAGCACCAGCCCCACTCCGACCGAGGCGACCAGGATCCCGTACCCGGTCGGGCCGGCGTTGAGGAGGTTGGCGAAGAACTCACCGGTGGTGATCACCACCCCGGCGACGGCGAAGGCGACCATCACGCCGAGGATCAAGGCGCGGATGACCGGCTGCGTCGTGACGAACCGGAACCCCTGCTTCAGCGAGGTCCAGGCTCCCACCGGGGGGCCGGTCTCCAGGTCGCCGTGCCGGGAGGTGC
>CAYXJD010000119.1:0-9739 GCA_964465225.1 uncultured Actinomycetota bacterium | reverse complement strand
CGCATTGCCGAGTGGATCCGCGGCCTGTTCAACGACTGATCCGGCGAGCGCGGACCGCTGCGCTGACGCCGGCGGCGATCAACAACTGGGCGGCGAGGTAGGTCAGCATCACCCAGAAGCCGTGCGCTGGGAGCCTCACGAGTCCCGCCACCGTGTCGAGCGCGATCAGCGCATCGGAGACCACGAACAGGGCCGCGCCCGTCGCCACCGTCGGGTTGATGCCGGTGGCGAGCACGGCCATCGTGACGATCACCACCGCATAGACAGCCACGGGTGACCGCAGGACACCGAGGTGGTTCCACAACGCCACCAGCAGGCTGACGAGGACGGCGAGGTAGGGCAGCAGCAGTGCGGGGCGCATGAGCACGCTGCCGCCGCGCGATGGCCAGAACGCGAGGGCGTAGGTCAGCTGTGCCACCAGGAACGCGCCCAGACCGGTGAGGAACCACGTCTGGCCGCCGGGCATCAGGCCGAGGTCACCGAGCCAGGACCAGACCAGACCGATCGAGACCAGGGTCCGCAGCCGTGAGCTCGGCGTCACCGTCAGGAACCAGACCAGCAGCGACGGCATGAGCACGGGCTTGGTGACCAGGTGCAGCCACACCGGCCCGGCGAGCTGCCCCGCGAGGTGCAGCAGGGCCACGGCGAGGAACCCGGCGAACCACGTGGTGTGTCTGACGGCCATGTTGCCCCGCGCTCCCCTGTGCCGGTCCCCCGGGTCGCGAGCTTTCCACATCGCACCGGGCGGCGTCGCCCCCCGGGCGCCCGCCCGGCACGCCGGCAGGTCCTTCGGGTACGACGCCACCGACGTCGGGGCTGGCGGCGGCGCCGGTGTGGCGGGATGGAACAGTCGTCCGGGTGGTGGTGTTCCCGGTCCGAACGCCCGGCGTGACCACCTCGCTGTCGAGCCGGGATCGGTGAGCCCGACACACCCCTGGAGCACCTCGATGCCACACACCTACGACGTCATCGTCATCGGCGCCGGCCCGGCCGGCGAGAACGCCGCCGATTACGCCAAACAGCGCGGCCTCTCGGTCGCCATCGTCGAAGCCGATCTGGTCGGCGGTGAGTGCAGCTACTGGGGCTGCATGCCCTCCAAGGCGCTGCTGCGTCCCACCGAGGCGCTCGCGGCGGTCAAGCGGATCCCCGCGGCGGCTTCGGCGGTCACCGGTGACATCGACGTCGACGCCGTCCTGCGCAACCGCGACGCCTTCGCCTCCTCCTGGGAGGACGACGGACAGGCCCAGTGGCTCGACTCGGTCGATGTCGAGCTACTGCGCGGCCACGGGCGACTGGCGGGTGAGCGCGTCGTCGAGGTGACTGCGGCGGACGGCAGCGTGGCCCGCTACGAGGCGGCACGCGGGGTCGTGCTCGGCGTGGGCTCCAGAGCGGCGATCCCGCCGATCCCGGGCCTGGCCGAGACCGTGACGTGGGACAACCGCGATGTGACGGAGATCAAGGACATCCCCGAGCGGCTGCTCGTGCTCGGAGGTGGCGTCATCGGGGTCGAGATGGCCCAAGCGGTACGTCGGCTCGGCGCGTCCGAGGTGACGATCATCGAGATGCTGGACGGCCTGCTGGCCAACGAGGAACCCTTCGTCAGCGATGAGCTGGTGGCAGCCCTGGAAGCCGACGGCATCGCGATCGAACTCGGTGCCCGCGCGGCGGAGGTCGCCCGAGCGGGGACCGACGGCCCCGTCACCATCACCCTGGCCGATGGTCGGGCACTCACCGGCGACGAGCTGCTGGTGGCCGTCGGTCGGCGAGCTCCCACGGATGATCTCGGGCTGGGCACGGTCGGCGTCGAACCCGGCCGGGCCGGCTTCATCGACGTGGACGACCACCTGCGCGTTCCCGGTCACGACTGGCTCTACGTCGTCGGGGATGCGAACGCACGTGCGCTGCTGACCCACCAGGGCAAGTACCAGGCGCGGCTGGTCGGTGATGGACTGGCGGGCGTGGACGTCGAGCCGGCGTGGGCCGACCACACCGCCGTTCCACGGGTGGTGTTCACCGATCCGCAGATCGCTGCGGTCGGGCTGACCGAGCGAGCTGCCGAGGCGGCCGGCCACGACGTCCTGGCGGTCAGCTTCAACCTCGGGCACACCGCCGGCGGCGCGCTGTACGGCAAGGGCACCAGCGGCACGGTGCAGCTGGTGATCGACCGTGAGCGACGGACGATCCTCGGTGCGACCTTCGTCGGACCCGGGGTCGGTGAGATGCTCCACGCCGCTACGATCGCGATCGTCAGCGAGGTCACCATCGACCGGCTGTGGCACGCCGTACCCGCCTTCCCCACGATCTCCGAGGTGTGGCTCCGGCTGCTCGAGCAGGTGCGCGCCCAGGAGCTGTGATGCTACGACGGTGGTGGTGGGTGCTGCCCGCCGCCGCCGTCGTTGTCGGGGGTCTGGCGCTCCTGCTCATGACCGCCGGTGCCGAGGTGGTGGTCGAGCCCCTGCGGGTCGAGGCCGGCAGCCAGGACGACGAGGTGGCGCTCGACGCCGCCCTGTACCTGCCGCCCGGGGCCTCGGCGGAGGATCCGAGACCGGCGGTGCTCCTCGGCCACGGCTTCCTCAGCGACCGCACCGCGGTCGACGGGCCGGCAAGATCCCTGGCGGACGCCGGTTACGTGGTCCTGACGTGGTCCTCGCGGGGGTTCGGCGCCTCGGGTGGCGACGTGGCCATCGCCGCACCCGGGAGGGAGATCACCGACGTCGCCGCCCTGGTGGACCTGCTGGCAGCGCGTCCGGAGGTGCGCAACGACGCAGCAGACGACCCCCGGGTCGCCATCGCCGGCAGCAGCTACGGGGGCGGTACCGCCCTCCTCGCGGCCACGGCCGAGCCGCGGTTGGATGCGGTGGTCGCGCTCGCCGCCTGGCACTCCCTGTCCTCGGCGCTGGCGCCCAACGGCGTGGTCGACCCGGGACCGGGCGCAGGGGCGCCTGCGGCCGGGGTCGTCAAGACCGCCTGGACCGGGCTGCTGTTCACGGCACGGGCCACCCCTGGCCTCCTCTCCGGGCCACCCGGAGGTGGTGCGCCGGATGCTGCGGCCGACCCGCCCGCTGGCGACGCCGGGCTCGACCGTCCCGCCGACGACGAGGCCGCGACCGGCCCTGGCCCTGGCGACGCGACGGCCCGCCCGCCTGCGGGGGCCACCGCGCCATCGCCCTGCGGGCGGTTCACCAGCGAGGTCTGCGACGCCTACCTCGCCATCGCGACCGCGGGGACGATGACCCCCGAGGCGGCCGAGCTCCTTGAGGCCTCGAGCCCCGCCGGAGAGCTCGAGCGGGTGACCGCACCGACGCTGCTGGTGCAGGGCCAGGACGACACCCTGTTCGATCTGGCGCAGGCTGCGGCCAACGCCGACGCGATCGCTGCGGCGGGCACCCCGGTCCGGCAGCGGTGGGTGCCCGGCGGCCATCAGCAGGTCGCCTTCGGTGCCGGTTCCGAGGAGATCGACCAGGAGGTGCGCGCCTGGCTGGACCGCTGGCTCGATGCCGCCGGTGCCGGCAACCCCGCCGGAGCCAGCGAGGCCGGTGATGGCAGTGAGGCCTCTGCGTCCTCGCTGGTGTGGACCGACGCCGTCACCGACGAGGTCGTCGATGCAGAGCGCCAGCAGACCACCGGGGCGACGCTGCGTCTCGCGCTGACGCCGGACGGTCGGCTCACGACGGGACCGGCCGCCACCGACGACCAGGGTGGTGGATCGGTGCCGGCGGCACGCACGATCTTCTCCCCGCCGGGTGGCCAGCCGGCGGCGCTGTCGACGCTGCCCGGCACGGGCGGCCTCGGCGACCTGCTCCCGAGCGCGGACATCGCCGGACAGCACGTCGCCTTCACCACCGAAGCGCGGGACGAGGACCTGGTGCTGTTCGGGGCGCCGAGCCTCGGACTGACCCTGGACGCCGATGGTGACGAGGCGCGCGTCTTCGTGAAGCTCAGCGACCTCGCGCCCGACGGACGCACCCGCCTACTCCAGCAGGCCGTCACCCCGGTGCGGGCCACCAGCCTGCCTGCGCCGGTCACGGTCGAGCTTCCCGTGCTCGCCCATCGGCTCCGGGCCGGCCACCGGTTACGACTGACCTTGGCGACCACCGACCAGGCCTTCGACAACCTCACCGAACCCACGATCGTCACCGTGGGTCTGGACGAGGAGGCGGTGCTCACCCTCCCCACCGCCGAGGTGACGGCGACCTCACCTCGAGCGACCCCGATCCTGATCGCGGTGGCGGTCGTGCTGGTCGTGCTGAGCCTGCTGGGCGCTGGCCTGCTGTCGCGTCGTCGGCGCAGGGATGTGGAGCCGGAGCGGGAACGGACGGGAGACCAGGAGCAGGAGTGGCCGCACGCGGGCACCGCCCCGGCTCGTGCCGGCGCGGATGGGGCGACGCCCCCGGTGGCGCTGTCCGGACTCGGGAAGCGCTACCCCGACGGCAAGGTCGCGGTCGACGATCTCACCCTGGAGGTCGGCAAAGGGCAGGTGATGGGCCTGCTCGGCCCCAACGGCGCGGGCAAGACCTCGGCGCTACGGATGCTGGTGGGGCTGGCGCACCCCACGACCGGTGCCGTCGAGCTGTTCGGGCACCGGGTCCGACCGGGCCACCGGGTGCTCACGCGTGTCGGAGCGCTGATCGAGGGTCCCGGCTTCGTCCCGGAGCTGTCCGGTCGCGAGAACCTGGAGCTGTACTGGCGTGCCGGCGGGCAGGCGCTCGAGGACGCCGACCTGCCGTGGGCGCTCGACATCGCGGCGCTCGGTGCGGCGATCGACAACCCGGTCAAGACCTACTCGCACGGGATGAAGCAGCGGCTCGCGATCGCCCAGGCGATGCTCGGCCGGCCCGAACTGCTGGTGCTGGACGAACCCACGGACGGGCTGGACCCGGAGCAGATCCGCGCCATGCGTCGGCTGCTGGTGCAGCTCGGCGAGGAGGGGCACACGATCGTGGTGTCCAGCCACCTGCTCGCCGAGGTGGAGCAGATGTGCACCCACGTCGCCGTCATGCAGTCCGGCCGCCTGCGGGCGATCGGGCCGGTCGCCGACCTGGCCGGCACCACGGCACGGGTCACGATCTCGACCGACGACGGGGAGGCGGCGCGTCAACTCCTGGCCCGCGCCGTCGACGATGGCGAGGTCACGGCGTCGGGGGACACCGTCGTCATCGCCGGCAGCGAGGCGGCGGTCGCGGACCTGGTCGAGCTGCTCGTCGCCGACGGCATCCGGATCGACGCCGTGGCACCCCGTGGCAGCCTGGAGGACGCCTTCCTGAGCCTGACCGGGACCGAGACCGGAGGGGATGACGGATGAGGGTCGAGCTGCGCCGCCAACTCCGCCGTCGGCGCACGGCCGGCGGGCTCCTGGGCATCGCTGCGGTCCCGGTGCTGCTCGCGGTCGCCTTCGCCCTGGCGGGCAACGGCGGTGGCCCGGGTGATGGCGATGGCGGCGGTGGTGACCCGACCGGGTTGCTGTTCTCCCTGGCGACGTCGTCGGGGCCGAACTTCGCGCTGATGGCCACCGCTGCGACCGCCCCGTTCCTGCTGCTGGCGGTCGTCGCCCTGTTCACCGGCGACGCCGTGTCCTCGGAGGCGAGCTGGGGGAGCCTGCGCTACCTGCTCACCCGGCCGGTGTCACGTCGCCGTCTGCTCGCGCGGAAGTTCGCCGTCGGCGCGCTCCTCAGCGTGCTGGCCGCCATCCTGGTGCCCGTCAGCGGGCTGCTCGTCGGCACGCTGGCCTACGGCTGGTCGGACGTGCAGACCCCGCTCGGTGTGCTCACCGCCACGCAGACGCTCTGGCGGCTCGGGATCGTCGTCGCCTACCTCGCCTGGAGTGCCGCCTGGGTCGCGGCCGTCGCGTTCGCCTGGTCGACCACCACGGACTCCTCGGTGGGTGCCGTGGCTGGCACGATCGTGCTGGTCATCGTGGTGCAGATCCTCGACGCCATCACCGCGCTCGGCACCCTGCGCACGTACCTGCCCGTCCATGAGCTCAGCGCCTGGATCGGGCTGCTCGCGCCCACGCCGCGCTACGGCGACCTGACGCGAGGGATCGTGCTGCAGGTCCCGTACCTGCTCGGTGGCCTGGGCTTCGCCGTCTGGTGGTTCGAGCGCAAGGACATCCTGTCCTGAGCCCGCTCAGCTGACGGGCAGCCGCCACGCCGCTATCTGCTCCTGCACGCCGGCCAGCATGCCGGCCACCTCGGCCTGGGAGGCACCGCCCCGCACGGCGATGGAGAGCCCGAGCACCATCCCGAACAGCAGCTCGGTGCGCGCTGCCAGGGCCGCAGTGTCGATCTCACCCAGATCGGCGGCTCGCTCCAGCGCCTGCCCGAGGGCGGTGCGGACCCGCTGGCGGTAGCGACGGGTGCGTCGCGTCAGGAGGTCGTCCTCGCCCCCGTCCTCGGCCATGAGGTTGATCACCAGGCAGCCGCGTTTGCCACCGTCGGTGATCCACCGGTGCAGGTCGGTGAAGAAGCGCTCGATCGCTTCCAGCCCGAGCGTCGAGTGCTCGAGCGGTGACACGAGGGCGGCGTCGAGGCGGGCCTCGTAGCGGTCCAGTGCCGCGGCGAGCAGTCCGGCCTTGGAGCCGAAGGCGTGGTAGAGGCTCGACTGGTTGACCCCGAGCCGAGCCTCCAGCGTCCGGGTGGAGGTCGTGCGGTAACCCTCGCTCCAGAACACGTCGAGAGCGGCGTCGAGCGCCTCCTCGACATCGAACCCCCGTGGCCGCCCCCGGGTCGTCGCGGTGGTCATCGGCTGTCCCTCGGCCAGGTTGTCGGTGGCACCGTGTGGATCCGTCGTTGACAGCATAGTGAAGCAGGCGCTACACAATACCTTCTGAAGCACTTGCTTCAGAAGTACGGTCCCGGTGGGAGCCGGGACCAGGGAGAGGAGTCGGTCATGCCGCGATTGCCCTACATCGAGCCGGACGAGGCGGATCCGGTCACCAAGCAGGTCTACGACGACGCCGAGGCGCGTTTCGAGATGGTGCTCAACATCTTCAAGATCACCGGCAACGCACCGGAGATCGCCCAGCCGATGTGGCAGGTGTACTTCGACATCCTGCAGGACGGGCAGATCCCCTGGGTCGACAAGGAGCTGCTGATCCTCAAGTCGACCAAGATGGGTGACTGCCTGTACTGCGTGACCCAGCACGAGGTCGTCGCCGGACGGCTCGGGGTGTCGCCGGAGAAGCAGGCCGACATCGTCGGGGTCGAGTACCGCGCCTCGTCCCACTACACCCCCGCCGAGGTGGCGATCCTCGATCTGTGCGGGCACGTGGTCGTCGACCCGGAGTCGGTCCCCGCCGAGGTGTGGCGCCGCGTTCGTGAGCACTACGACGACGGACAGATCGTGGAGGTGGTGGCCACCATCGGCGCCTACCTGCAGGTCTCCAAGTTCGGCGACGCCCTCGGGGTCCAGCTCGAGGAGGTGTGGCACGGCCACGAGCCCGTGCTCTTCGCCGCCGAGCCGCCGACCTCCTCGGCGTCACGACAGCACTTCGAGCACTTCCTCGCCCAGTCCCCGTCCGCCTGAGGAGGCCGACATGCCAGCCACTGCCGTCATCGAGACTCCCACCGCCGACATCGAGGCGGTCTACCGGGACGCCGCTGAGCACTTCGGTCACGTCCCCAACTTCGTGAAGGTGCTCGGGACCAACCCGGCGTTCTGCCGCTCGATCACCGATCTCACGATCCGGCTGCTGCAGGAGGGCCGGGTGAGCTGGGCGTTCAAGGAACTCGTCATCCTCAAGACCCTGCGTGCCACCGGGGTCTACTACGGCTACGGCGCCCACGAGCGCCTTGCCGTCGAGCTCGGCAACTCCGCCGACCGGATCGGTGACCTGCACAACGCCCTGTGGGAGGACAGCCCACACTTCAGCCCGGCCGAACGGGCCGTCTTCGCCCTGGTCGAGCAGATCGCCGAGGACGCCAACGACGTCGGCGACGACATCTGGGACCCCCTGCATGCGGGCTGGGACGAGGGGCAGCTGCTCGAGCTCACGGCGGTGATCACGACCTTCGTCAACCTCGGTCGGATGTTCGACACCCTGGGTGTGTCGGATCCGGCCCTGTTCGCCCGTCCCGTCGTCTGATCCGAGCTCGGCGGGAAGCACCCGCTGGTCAACCGGGTTGCCTGTGGCATGGAGACGCTCGTCGTCTCCACACGGAGGTGGCCCGGTGGCACCCGAATCCTGGCCCTGGTCGGGGCCGTGCTGATCCGAGCCGTGCCCCGGGGGCGCCCGAAGCCGATCGTGGTCGGAGGTGATGGCAGGTGTCCGCTGCTGGAGCCCGTGATCGGGCGTGCCAGCGGCCACGGACCTCGGGGCCCCTCGTTCGCTCGGGTGCTTGCGGTGCGAACGATCGGTGACGCGGCGGGATCAGCACGGACCCGCGGTCGGGTCGCAGGCCGGTCCGGCGCTCAGATCGCCGTAGCGGTCCTCGAGCCAGCTGGTCAGCGCCGGCTCGAGCTGCTCCCACGGCACGTAGCCGCGGGTCACGATCCCGAGTTCCTCGCCGTCGCGGAACAACAGGGTCGGGAAGCCGGTGGCGCCGTAGGCTTGCGCTTCGCGGAAGTCCGCACGGGTGCGCTCGGCCGTGGCCTCGTCCGCGAGCAGTGTGGCGAACCGCTCGGGGTCGACGTCGAACCCGTCGAGCAGGGTGGGCAGCTGGTGCGGGTCGGTGATGTCGACGCCGTCGACGTAGAAGGCGCGGTGCAGGCGCGCGACCCAGCGCAGCGTGTCGTCCGGCGAGAGCTCGCGGACGGCGACGACGCTGCGACAGGACGGCTCCGTGTCGTAGCGCCAGCCGTCCCGTTCGAGCGAGGCGGGGGTGAACGGTTGCCCGGTGCGCTCGGCCACGCCCTGCCAGTAGGTGGCGAGCTGGGCCCGGGCGTCGGCATCCATGACCTCGGCCTGTGGGCCGGTGCGCAGGCCACCCATCACGACCTGCAGCGGCAGGCCGTATCGCCGCTCGAGCGCCTCGAGCGCGGGGGCGAACCCCCAGCACCAGCTGCACATCGGGTCACCGACGTAGATGAACCCGAGGTCGGGCCGGGGCGTGGGGCCGAGCCCCAGGTCGAGCGACGGCAGGCTGGTCATGGCTCAATCCAGTGGTGGCGCGGACGGCAGGTCGAGCTCGGTCCCGACGAGGTGATTGAAGTAGTTGGTCATGATCGTACGGATGACGTCGGCGTAGCCCTCGAGGAGTTCCTTCTCGGACCAGCCGGCCTCCAACGCGGCCTTCCAGGTCGTGTCCTCGACATAGCCGGTGTTGGCGGCGATCTCACGGGCGACGTCCAGCAGGGCGGTCAGCTTCTCATCGTCAGGTAGCGCGCCACGGCGGATGTCCTTCGTGGCCTCCTCGGAGTGGCCGGCGCCCTTGGCAGCGCCGGTGTAGGCCGCCTGGCAGTACTCGCAGGCGTTGGTGTGCGCCACGGCGAGGTGGATCGCCTGCCGGGTGGCCTCGTCGAGCGACGACTCCTCGCGGAGCAGCTGCTCCGTGGTCGCGTACATCTCGAGCAGCGCGGGGGCGTGGGCCATCTCGGCGAAGATGTTGATGACCTTGCCGACCCGTTTGCCGAGGGCGTCGAGCGTCTCCCGGCTCTCGGCCGGGGCGTCGGCGACGGTGTGGACGGGGACTCGTGGCACGGTGACTCCTGTGGGCATGGCGGTCGTGCGGTCAACCGTGGCAACCGATGGTCCCGCCGCTTCCTTCCATGGCAGGACCTCACGCCAGCACCGGGGGATCTG
>CAYXJD010000118.1:2249-9767 GCA_964465225.1 uncultured Actinomycetota bacterium | reverse complement strand
GTCACGCCGAACATCGTCGCGGCGATGGTGGGATGCTCCGCGACGGCCGGCGGCGGCGCCTGGGCCATCCCCACGATCGCGGCCGTGGCATTGGCCAGGATCCGGGCGGAGACGTGGTTGATCCCGGCGATGTCGACCACCGAGTACATCATGGTGATGTCGGTCGCTCCGACGTACGGACGGGTGTCGCCCGACGCCATGGTCGACACCAGCAGCTTCGGCACCCCGACCGGCAACGCCCGCATCGCCCGGGCAGCGATCGACGACCCGCCGGAACCGCCGGCGGCCAGCACCCCATCCAGCCTGCCCTCATCATGGAGGCGTCGCAGCACCACCGCCGCCCCCTCACCCATCACCTCGACCGCAGCGCCCCGGTCACCCTCGGCCGCGAGCGCAGCGGCAGACGCCCCGACGGCACCGGCCACCTCCTCACGGCCGACGTCGGCGATGAGCCCCAAGGGCTCGCCCACACCGACATCGACCACCAGCGGGGTCACGCCCGCAGCGACGAGCCGATCACGCACGAACGCATACTCAGCACCCTTGGTATCCAACGTTCCCAGCAGCACGACCGTCGCCACGGTTCACCTCTCCCTCGGGAGCATCGTCGCCGCCCACCTGGCACCCCGTACGGCACCGGACATCCGAGGGGCGAGTGCCACCTTTCGAGGGGTGGTCGCGCTCGACGGCAGAGCGCCTCCGCTGTCGCTTCGGGCCGGGCCCGTTCCCGACCGGGCCCTTTTGCCAGGCAAGCATCGGCCGCAGGCACGGGCAAGGGCCGCCCCTGCCCGGACGACGTTGACCTGCGCACCGCGGCGCGCCGTCTCCGATCGGCCCGTCGACGATGCCTGCTGCTGGGGTCAGCGCAGGGTCCAGATGCGGACCCTGCCGTCGGCGCCGGTCTGCGCGAGTCGTCTGCCGTCGGGCGAGATCGCCAGGGCGTACACCCCGGCGATCGGCAGGTCGGTCTGCGCCACCGGGTCATCCTGGTCGAAGCTCCAGAGCGTGATCCGCCCCTTGGCGGCGGCCGCCAGGAGCTGTCCGCTGCGCGAGAACGCCACCGCATTGGCCCGTTCCCCCGCCTCCAGGTCGCGCACCAGCTCCCAGCTGTCGGCGTCCCAGAGCTTCACGGTGCCGTCGTAGCCTGCGCTCGCCAGCATCGACCCGTCGGCGGCGACCGCGAGCCCGATGACCCCCGGCGATCCGGTGTCGAGTCGTGCGATCACCGCCCCGTCGGGCACCTCGCGAACCTCGACCTCAGGGCCCTGGCCGGACGCGGCGAAGCGGGCGCCGTCCGGGGTCGAGGCGACCGCGACGATGCGCTTGAGGTCGCTGCGGAACTCCGCCCGACACGTCTGCTCCCGGACATCCCAGACCCGGATCCGACCGTCGTAGCCCCCCGTGATCGCGGTCCCGCCGTCGGTCGCGAGGTCCAGCGCGACCACAGCATCGCGATGCCCGGTCAGCACCGCCGTCTCGGACCGGCGGGACAGGTCCCACAGCCGCAGCGTGCGGTCAGAGGAGACCGAGGCCACCGTGTTGGCATCCGCAGCGATGGCGACCGCGTTGACGACCTTGTCGTGACCGGTGAGTTCCCCCTCCACCTCGCCGGTCGCTGCAGCCAGGATCGCGACGCGGGCGTCCTGCCCACCGGAGAGGACCCGGGTCCCATCGGGCGTGAACACGACCGTCTGGCCGTGCTTGCCGTGGACATCGGCCACGACCGGGTCGTCCAGGCGGACATCGGTCCCAGCCGCCCGGACCTGCTCCGAGGCTGCGGTGTAGGACGCCCCGGTCGCAGCCATGCGAGCGCGGACGAGCTGCTTGAAGTGCTTGTTCGAGGTCATCACGTGTCCTTGGGTGCTCCCGGCGGTCCGTCCCACGCTCACGGTCCCGCCGACGACACCCTCAGGGCACGACAGCGACGACGAACTGGGCCGAGGACACGCATCCCCTTCGCTTCCCGTCCAGACGGCGTGGACGCCTGGTCGTCCCGGAAGCACGCGCTGGCATCGCGTCCCGGCAACCTACGCTCATCCACCAGAATCTCGCACTTCCCGCCGCTCAACGGCGCTGTCGCTCCTTGCTGTGGTGGCGCTCCTCGCCACGCTCCTGCCGGTGTCCGCGGACGCGAGACCGGCACCCTTCGTCACAAGCGGTGGTTGGATCGAGGTGCCCGCAGCGGCGGTCGTGGGCGGCGCCGACGGGCCCAGCATGCGGCTCAACACCGGCTTCGTGGCCCGCCCCGCCGACGATGCCCGGCCCGCGCATCGTTGTCCAGGTCCGAAGCACACCCAGCAGGCCGGAGCCGGGACCCTCGCCTCTTGGCGGCATCGACACGACGGTGTTCGCTCGAGGTGATGGCAGCGCGCGCTATCGGGGCGCGCCTGAGCCGTCGAGGCAGGGCTGCCATGCCCGTCACCCCCGCTCCCGCGGCCTCGCGACCGACCGGCCGTTCGGGTCGGGCCTCGTGGCTCGGTCCGGCTCTGCTGGCCGGCGTCTTCACGGCCGCGTTGACCTTCGTCTCGCTGGCGCTGCCGAGGTGGCTGGCCACGTTCGCCGCCCGGTGGATCGACATCCCGGACCTGCACCCGGCGATCGAACCCGACGCCATCGACGCGTTCGTGGCCACCCACCACCTGCACCTGGTCGGAGGGGCGGCGCTGGCCGTGTCCGTCGCACTGATCGTGCTCGGCCTCCTGACGCGGCGTCGGACACCGGCCGTCCTCGGTGCGCTCCTGGTGTGGCTGCCGACCTTCGGTGCCTTCGCCGCGGCCATGTTCTTCCTGGCCGGGCTCGGATCGCTGCGGCTGCTGTGGCTCCCGCTCTGGCCGGAGGCGATGGCGCTGGGCGACATCGCCTACCTGCCCTACATGGTGCTGGTGTGGCCACCGTGGCAGTTGGGTGTCGACCTCCGCGGCGCAGTGACCATCGCGGCGATCGCCAGTGGCCTCGGGCTGTTCATCCTCGCGACGGCGACCTGGCTCCGTACCCGCTGGTCCGGCAAGCAGGGGCTGCTCACCACCGGTGTCTACCGGTGGAGCCGCCACCCGCAGTACCTCGGCTGGATCCTGTGGACCTACGGGATGACCCTGCTCGCCGCCCGCGAGCCGGTCCCGATGGCCGGCGAGAACCCCGGGACGATGCTGGCGTGGGTGCTGTCGACCCTGGTGGTCGTCGGCGTGGCGCTGGTGGAGGAGGGGCACCTGGTCACCGCGCACGGCGCGGCCTACCGGGACTACCGGGAGCGCACCGCGCTGCTCGTCCCACTGCCCGGCGCGGTGCGGCGAGCACTCCAGGCCCCGCTGCGGGTCACCTCGGCGCTCGATCCGAGGGCGAGCGGCTGGCGGCTGGTTGCCGCACTCGTGCTGGAACTGGCCGTGGTCGTGCTGCTGTCGCTGCCCTTCGCACTGGCCGACTGGCCGCCGGGGCCGGCCCCGTGGGCGACGTGGCCCGGTTGGTGATCGGCGCCAGGCACCCCGAGACGAGCGAGCAAGGAGACGGACATGCAAGGACGACCCTTCCCGTGGCAGCTCCACCTGGCGCTCGGCGTGCTGTCGCTGCTGGCGGCCGGCATGCTGGTCCTGCGTGGGGTGACGGTCGACTGGACCACGGAGCGGATCATCAGCGGTGCGGTGTTCGCGGCCTTCGGCATCCTGTGGCTCGTGGCCGCACGGCTGGGGCGCCGTGCCTGACGGTGTTCCACGCTGGAGCGGACGCGACGATCGCCACCGCCAGGAGCTCGCATGACGGAGTCCGCCACCGATCCAGCCCTGACCGCGCGGAACCTCGACCCCGCGGCCTTCCCCGAACACGACCCTCTCGCCGAGCAGCTCGCGTTCCTGGTCAGGTACGCGGTGCTGGCACCCTCCGGGCACAACACCCAGCCCTGGCGTTTCGAGCTCCGCGGGGGCGTCCCGGAACCGTGGGCCGACCGGCACGGCCCGAGCAGGCCAAGGACCGTGCCGACCGGCACGGCCAGGTCGAGCCCGTCGAGCGCCACCACGGAGCCGAACCGCTTGCTGAGGCTCTCTGCCTCGATGACCGCCGTCACGTCGGTCCACCTCCAGTGAGCTGCCCCGAGCGGACACGCAGCCGGATGAGGTCTCGCGGGCCCCTCCGAGCCCGAGGCCGGAGTCTCGGCCCACGCGACCCTCGGGCACCTCGCCGCCTCCGGGGCGCGGAGCGGCCGGGACCCGCCCGGTAGGGTCGCTCCCGCTGGCGCCCGAGGGAGCAGCGACCGTGACGAGGTTCCACGCCGACCTGACGCTGGCCCGGTTCCTGCCGAAGGCGGTGCTCGGACCCCGCACCTTCGGGGTGGTCCGGAGGGGGGCCGCCCTGCAACCCGGCGTCCGCGGCGTCGAGGTGGTCGAGGTCGCGCCCGGGGTCAGCGCCCGGATCCACCGGCCGCCGGTGGACGGACACGCCCCCGTCGCCGGCGTGCTCTACCTCCACGGGGGCGGCTACGTCATCGGGACCGCGAAGCTCGGCGACCGGTTCTGCGCCCCGCTTGCGCGCCACCTCGGGGTCCTGGTCGCCGCCGTCGACTACCGGCTCGCCCCGGAACACCCCTACCCGGCCGCGCTCGAGGACGCCCACGCCGCACTGGGCTGGCTGGCGGCGCAGCCGGAGGTGGACGCCAGCCGCCTCGCCCTGGTGGGTGACAGCGCCGGCGCCGGACTCGCGGCGGCGCTGGCCCTGCGGGTCCGCGATCTCGGCGAGGTCCGTCCGGCGGTGCAGGTCCTGTCCTACCCGATGCTGGATGACCGCACGACCGATGGGGGCATCGACGAGCAGGTGGTGCGCATGTGGAGCGCCGACAGCAACCGGTTCGGATGGTCCGCCTACCTCGGCGACCTCGCCGACGGTGACGTGCCCGGGACCGCCGCGCCAGCCCGTGCGGAGGACCTCGCCGGCCTGCCCCCCGCCTGGATCGGGGTCGGCACCAACGACCTGTTCCACGCCGAGGACGTGGCCTGGGCGCACCGGCTCGAGGCGGCCAACGTGCCGTGCGAACTGGTCGAGGTCGAGGGGGCCTACCACGGCTTCGACGCGGTCGAGCCGCGCGCCGAGGTGTCGCGAGCGTTCCTGCGGGCCCGGATCGACACCCTGCGTTCGGCCCTGACGGCGCGAGGGTGACGCCGGCTCGCGGGCCGGCCATAGGGTGTGCGGCGCCGACCGGGTGCCCGGTCGGCGCCGCCCTCGACACCCCCTGAGCCGAGGCAGGCCGGTGCAGATCCAACGTGGCGAGCATCTCGATCCCCGCGGGGACGCGGCGGCCCGGGCACTGTTGGTGGCCGTGCACGAGTTCCTGGCCGACCTCGGCCGCGGACACGCGGTGCAGGCTCCCGTGGCCCCGGTCGCGATCCGCGGGAGCTGGGCGGTGCTGCCCGTCGGGCGGCTGCTGCCGCGGCATGCCGCGGTGACGGTGACGGTTGCGCCGCCGCTCACCCCGCCGGAGGACGGCTGGCGGGGAGCCGTGGCGCTGCAGCGCGAGGCACGCCGCCTGCTCCTGCGCCACAGCCACGAGCCGGACCTGGCATGACAGCTCGCGCCGATCGCCACCGCTCATGGCTGAGCGCCCCCGTGCTGTCGGTGGCGGGCCTGTCGATGGGCAGCGGCATCAGCGCCTTCGGCGTCACGGTGGTGGCGGGCGACGTCGCGGCCGCGTTCGGTGACGTCGCCACCGACGACGGCCCGCTCGGCCAGATCGGTCTGCCGGTCACGACCGTGGGGGTCGCCCTGGCTGTGATCCGTCTCGCGTCGCTGGGCAGCCTCGGGCTCGCGGTCCTGGCCGACCGGTTCGGGCGGCGGCGACTGCTGCTGTCGGTTGCCACCGTGGGCTTCGGCCTGACCAGCCTGGCGGCCCTGTCCCCCGGCTTCTGGTTCTACGTTGCACTGGTGGCGCTGGCACGGCCCTGCCTGGCGGCCCTCAATGCCGTGGCCGGGGTGGTCGCCGCCGAGGAGTCCCGCTCCGCCGACCGCGCCGGCGCCATCGCGCTGATCACCGCCGCCTACGGGCTGGGCTCCGGGATCGTCTCGGTCGGGCGGGGACTGCTGCCCGGTGACCCCTCGTTCCGCGTCGTGACCGCCTTCGCGCTGGTCCCGCTCCTGGTGCTCGTCCCGCTCCTCGGCCCCCGCATCCGCGAGCCAGCCATCGCCCGACAGCGCGGCCGTGCAGCGCAACGTCCCGGTGCCATCCCCAGGCCCTACCGGGGGCGGGTCGCCGTGCTGGCGTTCCTTGTGGGGAGCATCGCGCTCGCCACGGGACCCGGCTTCACCTACCTGTTCGTCTACGGCGAGCGGGTGCTGGGCGCTGCGCCGCTCGAGCTGGCCGCGCTGGTGCTGGCCGCCGGACCCCTCGGGCTGGCGGGCATCCTGCTGGGACGGTGGTGCGCCGACCGTCTCGGCCGCCGCATCACGGGGGCGATGGCGCTGGCCGGCACGGGGATGGGTGTCGCGGTCGCCTACTCCGGGGGCGTCGGCTCCCTGGCGGCCGGCTACCTGGCCGCCGTGCTGCTGGGCGGGGCCTTCGCGCCGGCGCAGGGAACGCTCGCCTCGGAGCTGGTTCCGACCGCGATCCGTGCGACGGTGGCAGGCTGGCTGACCGTGACCGGTGTCCTCGGCGCCGCGCTCGGGCTCACCGTGGTCGGCGTCGTCGCTGACGCCACGGGGGGCTTCGCCGTCGCTACATGGACGCTCGGCGGCCTCGTCGCGGTCTCAGCGCTCGGGTTCCGTGCCCTCCCCGAGACCCGCGGTGTCGAACTCGAGGACCTCGAGGCCGGCGCCGTCGAGTAGCGACGCCGGTGCGCCAGGCCCAGGATCACTGCGGCTGGGTGGGCGCTCCAGATGGGCGTGGCTGATGATGCGACCCCGGCAGTGCGGATGTGGTCGTCCGTGCACACAACGGCGGCTTCCGCTGCCCGGACCCACCGTTATGTTGAAGGCAGGCAAGGCATGGACACCGACATCGAGCGAGGGAAGACATGCGCGCCGAACGACGTGGCACGGGATTCGCCCTGGCGACGGCCATGGCAGCTGCGCTCGCGCTGTTGGCGGACGTGGTGGCCCCACCGGCAGCGCAGGCGCAGTCCGGCCCCGATCCGATCGCCGTCGTCCGGGACGGGCGCTTCTTCATCCGCGACCAACCCGGCAGTGGTGACGCTGACGACGATCTGCGCTTCGGCCGCGCGGACGACCTCCCGCTGCTCGGCGACTTCAACGGCGACGGTGAGCTCACCCCGGGCGTGCGTCGGGGGCGTGAGTTCATGCTCCGCAACGCCCGCAGTGGTGGGCCTGCGGACCTCGCCTTCGTCTACGGACGCGAGGACGACCAACCCATCGCCGGGGACTGGGACGGCGACGGCACCGACGAGATCGGCGTGGTCCGCGACGGCCGCTTCCTGCTCCGCACCAGCCTCGACGCCGGCCCCGCCGACCTCGCCTTCACCTACGGACGCGACGACGACCAACCCATCGCCGGGGACTGGGACGGCGACGGCACCGACGAGATCGGCG
>CAYXJD010000118.1:0-2149 GCA_964465225.1 uncultured Actinomycetota bacterium | reverse complement strand
AGCCTCGACGCCGGCCCCGCCGACCTCGCCTTCACCTACGGACGCGACGACGACCTCCCGCTGGGTGGGACCGACGCCGCGCGCCTCCCCGTGACCAGCGACGACACCAGCGACGGCGACACCAGCGACGGCGACACCAGCGACGGCGACACCAGCGACGAGGACGATGGAGCCAGCGACGGCGATGAGCCGTTGGTGGTCACGCTGCAACGCGGGGATGACGGCCCGGCCGTGGCCACACTCCAGCGTGCGCTGCGTGAGAGCCGCTACTGGGTCGGCGGCGTCGACGGCGTCTTCGGACTCAACACCGAGCACGCCGTCCTGGCGGTCCAGAAGGCCAACGGGCTCACCCGTGACGGCATCTACGGTCCCGCGACACGGGCGGCGCTCAGCACCGGTTCACGGCCCACGCCGCGCAGCACCAGCGGGAACGTGGTCGAGTTCGACGAGGACCGTCAACTCCTCCTGCTGGTCGAGGACGGGGTCACCCAGTGGACCTTCCACGCGGCCGGTGGTGACGAGAGCACCTACACCTACGGCGGCTCCACCTACTACGCGGAAACCCCGAACGGCAGGTGGAACGTCTACCGCGAGGTCGACGGGTGGCGGGTCTCCCACCTCGGCCGGCTCTGGCGACCGAAGTACTTCCACACCGCCGGCATCGCGGTGCACGGCTACACCTCGGTGCCGGCCTACGCCGCCTCACACGGCTGCGTCCGCGTCGGGATGGACCAGATGGACTGGATCTGGGCCAACGACCAGATGCCGATCGGCCGGACGGTGTGGGTGTACGGCTCCCCCTGAGCGGCGGTGACTTCACCGACGGGCTCGACCCGGCGGGCGCCCCCGATGTGGAACTCGCGGCAGCACCTCCTATGCTGCGTCACGCAGGGTGACGGCCGGCCACTCCACACACGGCCAGGGACCGCGAGGTTCCGTCGTCGTCCTCCCGCACCATTCCGCGATATCGAGGGAGGTGATCCGCAGGCCGGCGAGGGCATCCGACGCCCCTCACCCCGCGTTTCACCCGCTCGATGGGCACGTGACGGTTCTGCGTTGCCGCGCGCCGGGGATCGCGGAGCTACCCGGCCGGATCTATGCGCAACGGTTCCCAGGACACGGCCACCCGACTGCGTGAGCCACGACCACAGGACGCTGCGGCGATCTGGCGGCTCGTCAGGGACAGTGGATCGCTCGACCTGAACTCGCCGTACGTCTACCTGCTGATCTGTACCGACCACGCGGCCACTTCGGTGATCGCCACCGACGCGCAGGACGAGCCGGTCGGCTTCGTGGCCGCCTACCGGCCCCCGCCAGCTCCCGATGCCGCGTTCGTCTGGCAGGTCGGCGTCGCCGAACGGGCGCGCGGACAGGGACTCGCGAAGCGCCTCCTGCGAGCGATGCTCTCCAGGGAGGCCAACCGCGACGCACGCCTGCTGACCGCGACCGTGACGCCGGACAACCAGGCATCGCTCTCGCTGTTCCGCAGCGTCGCCGCGGACCTCTCGGCCCGGGTCGACGAGGAGGAGCGCTTCGCGAGGGAGGTCTTCCCCGAGGGCCACGAGCCCGAGATCGAACTTCGCATCGGCCCGCTGGAGGTGCGCGGCGCACCGCCGGACCACCTGCGAATGTCTCAGATCACCGACGCACCCGTCTGAACGTCACCGAACACCTCGACAGGAGAACGAGCCCTTGAGCATGCACAGCAACGACACCATCGAACGCCTCGAGTCCGACGTCCGCTCGTACTGCCGGATGTGGCCCGCGACCTTCGCCACCGCCCGCGGCAGCCGCATCTGGGATGTCGACGGACGGTCCTACCTCGACTTCTTCAGCGGCGCCGGCGCGCTGAACTACGGGCACAACGATCCGGCCATGAAGCGCGCGCTGTTGGAACACCTCGCCGACGACGGCATCGTCCACAGCCTCGACACCACGACCGTGGCCAAGCGCCGCTTCCTCGAGCGCTTCGAGGAGGTGATCCTGCAGCCGCGCGGGCTCGACCACAAGGTGATGTTCCCCGGTCCGACCGGCACCAACGCCGTCGAGGCCGCGATGAAGCTCGCCCGCAAGGTCACCGGACGCGAGCAGGTCGTCGGCTTCACCAACGCCTTCCACGGCATGACCATCGGGTCGCTGGCGGTCTCCG
>CAYXJD010000117.1:0-9793 GCA_964465225.1 uncultured Actinomycetota bacterium | reverse complement strand
GGCGCCCCCGGCAGGAATCGAACCTGCGACGCACGGTTTAGGAAACCGACGCTCTATCCACTGAGCTACGGGGGCAACGGGGGCGAGTCTCCCGGCACGGGCCTCGACAGGCCGCCGAGCGTAGCGGCGGAGCGGAAGGCCCCTTCCGGCCGACCATCGCGGACCGCGGACACGTTGCCGAACACCGGGTGGTCAGCGCGGCAGCCCTCGCCAGCGTCCGAGCCTCCGGCGTCGCCAAGCTGTTCCCCGGGGCGTCCCGGCACCTGTTGGATCCTGGCCCTGCCCGTCTCCGTGACCGCCGACGGTGCGCACCGCTCACCGCGCGCGGCGGATCCGGATCGGGCCCCGGGCGGTGGAGGGGTCCACCCTGCGCCCCCGTTGGGTGATCTCGACCTCCCCGGTCGCCACGAGGCGGCGGGCGGCTCGTCGAGCCGGCTCCATCAGTCCCTGCCACGCCTCAGGGTCGTCCGCGCACCGGCGTGCTGCCTCCGAGGGACAGATCGACGCCTCAGGGGCGCGGGTGGTGAGCAGCGCACGGATCGTGTCTTCCAGCGCGCGGTCCTGCGCTGTGACCTTCCGCCGCCGGCACGCCTGCGAGCAGTAGCGGACCTGGTCCCAGTCCCGGGCCCAGGCCTTCCGCCAGGTGATGGTGCGCCCGCAGGAGGCGCACGGCTTCGTCGCGTCGTCAATCACACCCGGTCTTCGGACGCCGAGGGGGCACCGGCTCGGTCGCAGCAGCGCCCCGGCTCAGTCCGCCCGCGCGAGCTGGGTGGCCAGGGACGGGGCGATGGCCAGCCGGGGGAGCAGGGTGGCCTGCACGGCGTGGTAGAGGTCGGGTTTGCCGGCCCACGTCCCCGTCGCCGGGCTCAGGTCGGGGGTCAGCTCGTGGTGCCAGCTACCGCGCTCGAGGTCGATGAAGGCGGCGGCGTGGTCCCAGAAGCTGCGGTACCACGCCTCGTACGTGGGGTCACCGGTGCGCTCGTGGAGCACGGCCGCGGCAGCGATCGCCTCGATGATCACCCAGTGCATCCGCGCGTGGACGACCGGCTGGTCGTCCCAGTCCAGGGTGTAGACGAAGCCGGGCCGACCGTCGGCGCCCCACCCGACGCTGGTGGAGGCAGAGAACAGCTTGGTGGCCGCCTCGAGCAGCCAGGGCGGCGGCGACGGCAGGGACGCCTCGAGCTGGAGCAGCAGCCGCGCCCACTCGAGCCAGTGGCCGACCGTGGTGCCGTAGGGCCGGAAGGGGTGGGCTGGTTCGTCGTAGTGGTGCTCCAGCACCGGCTGCCAGTCCGGGTCGAAGTGCTCCACCAGGCGCCAGCGGTGCGCCCGGGCCACCTCATCGATCAGCAACGTGGCGATGCGCAGCGCCCGGTCGTGCCAGCGCGGATCGCCGGTGACGTCACCGGCGGCCAGGTACGCCTCGACGGCGTGCATGTTGCTGTTGGCGCCGCGGTAGGGCTCGCACTCCTGCCAGGTCCGGTCGTAGGACTCGACGAGCAGACCGGCGTCCTCGTCCCAGAACCGCTCGTAGGCAGCCAGGGCGCCCTCGAGCAGCGCACGGGCGCCAGCTCGTCCGGCGGCGGCGGCGCTGCTGGCACCGAGCACGACGAAGGCGTGCTGGTACGCGTCCTTGGTCGCGTCCGGTTCGCCTGCGCTGGGCACCGAGCGGAACCAGCCGCCGTGTTCCTCGTCGCGCAGGAGGTCGCTCAACGCAGCCACCCCATGGTCGACCAGCGGTCCCGATCCGGGGATGCCCCGCAGGTGGCCGAGCGCGTGGACGTGCGTCATCCGCCCCGTGATCCAGGTGTGGACCGGCTCCTGCGGCTGCGCCTGCCCATCACCGTCGAGTACCGCGAACCCGCCCTGCGGATGGCGCGGATCGGATGCGAACGCGAGCAGACGGCGGAACTCCGCATCCAGCCATGCGCGGTGCGATGGCAGCCATCGCCACACGGTCGCGAGTGGCGTCTGCTGCTCGGTCATCTCCGGCTCCGCGTTCTCGGGACCTGCTTGGGACGGGCTCAGTGCTCATCCAGGGAGGCGTCGGCGTCGGCCTGGAGAGGATGCTCCTCATCGGCCCAGATGGAGGTGAGACTCCACGCGCGCAACTCGACGTCGGCGACGCTGCTCGGCGTACCCACCACCGCGACGCCGGTGCTGTCCTCGCGGGTCGGGTAGATACGGGCGGTCAGCGCGACCCGATCGTCGACGAACACCTCGACGATCGAGCGGTCGAGCAGGATCCGAACGTGCTTGATCGGCGTGGCCGGATCGAGCCGACCGCCGTAGCGACCACCACGCGCCGAGGTGTCCAGGCTGGCGCGGTCACGGTGCAGCCACACCGCGCTGCGGGCACGGTCGAGCGTGAGGATGGTGACCTCCTCACCGTCGGGGGAGCGGCGCAGCTCGAGGTCGATGCGGTCGACGGCGGGCCCCAGGGTGAGCTCGAGATCGGCCACGTCGGTGTCGACCCCGGTCGCGGTCCAGCCGCGTGCCGTGGGTGTGGGGCGGACCTCCAACTCCCGCGCCCGCAGCTGGGTCAGCTCGGCGAGCGGGGCGACATGCAGCCGATCTTCGACGACCTCCAGCCGGCGCGGTGCGCTCAGGACCCCCGCCCACCCCTCGGTGCGCTGGACCGCTGGCGTGCGCGCCTCCCAGCTCCAGCCCCAGCTGATGGCCGTGCCGTCCTCCTCCTGGAGCAGGCAGGGGGCGTACAGGTCCGGTCCGAGGTCGACGCGTTGCAGGTGGGACGGGACGAACCGCTCGCCCTCCAGCCGTCCGAGCACGGCCAACGGGTGGTGGGTGTCCACCGCATCGTGGATGGACAGCAGCAGCGCGTCGCCGTCCCGGCCTCGCAGCAGCACCGGGCACTCCCACATCGAGCCGGTCCACACCGTCGGATCGAGCGCGTCGAGGTCGGCCTTGGTGAGCAGGGACCCGTGGGCCTCCCAGCGGTGGAGGTCATGCGAGGAGTACAGCAGCACCTCGCCGCCGGCGTCACGGCTGCCCGCACCGACCGCCTGCCACCACCGGCCGTCCTCGCCCTGCCACAGGAAGGGGTCACGGAAGCCGAGCAGCCGACGGTCGGGCGGCCCGGTCGTCACCGGGTTCTCCGGGTCCTTGACCCAGTCATCCAGGAGCGGATCGGAGGCGCGGGCCAGGCAGGTCACCTGTGGTTGTCCGGGTACCGGCGGGCCCACCACGCCGGTGTAGGCGATCACCACCTCGTCACCGTCGATGATCGTGGAGCCGGAGTAGCACCCCTCGGCATCGGGCCCACCTGGGGACGGCGACAGCGCGATCGGTCGACGACGCCAGCGCACCAGGTCGTCGGTGACCAGGTGTCCCCAGTGGGGACGAGCCCAGTAGCCCCCATCCGGGTTGTACTGGTGGAACAGGTGCGTCCGGCCCTGCCAACGCACCGGCCCGGTCGGGTCGTTGGTCCAGCCCTGTTCGGGCCGCAGGTGGACGTGGGGACGGTGTTCGGGCAACGGGGGTCTCCGGGGATGTGCGTGCCTCGGTGGCCGGCGCCAGCCAGGTCAGCCCTTGACGCCACTGCTGGCGACCGACTGTACGAACCAACGCTGGAAGACGATGAACAGCACCAGCAGCGGGATCGTCATCATGAACGCGAACGCCATGATCTGGCCCCAGCTGATCGGTGGCTGCGTGACGAAGACCGAGATGCCGAGCGGGAGCGGCCGGACATCCGGACCGCTGGTTACCAGCACCGGCCAGAGCAGTTGGCCCCAGATGAACAGGAAACTCAGGATCCCGACCGTGGCGTACGCCGGCTTGGCGAGCGGCGCACTCACGCGCAGGAAGGTGGTCACGGGGCCAGCGCCGTCGACCCGCGCCGCTTCCTCGAGGTCTCGGGGGATACCGAGGAAGAACGTGTAGAACAGGTAGACGAAGAGCGGGTTCGCGATGAAGGGCAGGATCTGCACGATGTAGGTGTTTCGCAGCCCGACCTGCGACATCATCCACAGCAGGGGGATGGCGACGGCTTCGAGCGGGATGATGGTCAGGGCGATGACGGCGAGCAGCAGCAGCTTCGCACCACGGAACGGCAGGCGTGCCAGCGCGTAGCCCATCAGGCTGTTGACCACCAGCCCCAGAGCCACCACGGATGTCGAGATGATCGCGGAGTTGACGAAGAGTTGGCCGAACCGGCCTCGCCGGAAAGCACCGACGAAATTGTCGAGATTGGCATCGGTGGGCCAGAAGGCACGGATCGTGTTGCCTTCGGCGAGCACGAGGGAATCCGGCTTGAAGGCGCCGGCGACCATGAAGACCATCGGGAAGATGAAGAGGATGGCCAGTATGGTGAGCAGCCCGTACATCGCCACCAGACGGCTCGGGGTGCGCGGTCCCATCAGTTCACCTCCTCCTTCAGGAATCGTCTCTGGATGAGGGTGAGCGTCAGGACGATCAGGAAGAAGATGACCGCGATCGCGGAGCCACGGGCGATCTGCTGCTGCTCGAAACCGATGTTGACCATCTCGAGCATCATGGTGTTCGTGTTGCCGAGCGGTGCTCCGCGGGTCATGACCCAGACCTGGTCGAACAGCCGGAACGAGAGGATCATCGTCACCGTCCCGACGAAGATGAGTGTGTTGCGCAGCTGGGGCACGGTGATGAACACGAACCGCTGCCACGGGGTGGCTCCATCGATGGCGGCCGCCTCGTAGAGGTCCCCGGAGATCTCCTGCAAGCCGGCGAGGATGATGATCATCTGGAAGCCGACACCCTGCCAGATCGACATGATCATGATCGAGGGCAAGGCCATCGTCTCGCTCTGCAGCCAGTCGGACTGCAGCGTGCCGAAGGAGATGAGGCTCAGGATGCCGTTGAGGAGCCCGCGGTCGGGGCTGTACATGAGCAGCCAAACGGTGGCTGCGACCGTCATGACCACGACGACCGGCGAGAAGTAGATCGCGCGGTAGATACGGACGCCGCGCAATCGCTGGTTGACGAGGATCGCCAGACCCAGGGCCAGCGAGGTCTGGACGGGCACGACGATAGCCGTGAACCAGACGTTGTTGCCGAGCGCCTTGCGGAAGCTCGATGAGGTGAAGGTCGCCACGTAGTTGTCGAACCCGATGAACCGGGTCGGCAGCGGGGAGGCGAGTCGCTCGCTGGTGAACGACAGTCCGAGCGCCATGAGGAACGGGCCGGCGAGGAAGAGCAGCAGCAGCAGCACTCCCGGCAAGGTGAAGGCGACACCGGCAAGGCGCCTGCGGCGGCTGGAGGTCTGGGGCCGTCGGCCAGTGTCCGGTCCAGCCGTCTCGACGGGCGCTGGTTGGGCATCGGTGGTGGACATCCCTGTTCCTTCCGTGGCGGACGGCCGGTGGGGACCGGGCGGCGGTCACGGCTGCCGACCGCCGCCCGGACGGGTGTCACTGGGGCGGTGGGTAGCCCTGGTTCGACTCGATGTCGCTGTCGATCGTCTCGACGGCGTCGTCGAGCGCGGTCTGGACGTCCTGACCGTCGATGATCTCCTGGATCGCCTGGTTGAACGTCGAGGAGATCGTCGGGTAGACGGGGTGGGGTGCTCGGGGCCGCGTGTAGCCTTCCTCGAGCTGGGTGAGGAACAATTCGGCCGGTCCACCGGGGCCGAACTTCTCCGTGTTCTCTGCGACGGACGAGCGCGCCGGGATGGCACCGCTGGCTTCGGCCATGCGCTCCATCTGCTCGGGTTGCAGCGTGAACTCGATGAACGACCAGGCGGCGTCTGCGTCGCTTTCGGCGCTGATCGCCCACTGCCACGATCCCTGGCCGCTGACCGTGCCGTCACCGAAGTCCGGCAGCGGCAGCAGGACGAGGTCGTCGCCGTAGGTCTCGCTGTAGCGGTTGAACTCCCAGTGGCCGACCATCGACAGCGGGGACCGTCCCTCGACGAAGGCGGCATCGTCCTCGTTCTCGTCGACGTAGCCCTCGGTGTGCCAGTTCTGGAAGCGCGTGAGGGCCTCCACCGCTTCGGGTGAGTTCAGGTGACCATCGGCGGTGCTGAAGTCCTCGGCGATCACGTTCGCCCCGGCCGACCACACGAAGGGCTGGTACAGGTAGGCGTAGTACTCGCCCTGCCCGTAGTTCTTCTTCACATCGAGTGGGCGCTCGTAGCCCGCCTCGCGCAGATCAGCGAGCACCTGATCGAACTCGTCGATGGTCCAGGCGTCCTCGGGTCCCTCGGGGATCCGTGCACCGACCTCCTCGAGGGCGGACCGCACGCCGTACATGCCGAGGCCGGAGTCGAACATGCCCACCGCCCAGATGCGGTCGGCGTAGGTGCCCTGCTCGATGATGGACGGCAGGAGGTCATCCATGAGATCGTCCGGGATGCAGTCGCCGATGGGCTGCAGATCTCCTGACCAGGCGTAGTTGAAGGCGAACGATGCGTCGGTGTCGATCACGTCGGGGAGGTCGCCGGAGGCTGCTGCGCCCCGTAGCGAGGAGGCGTAGTCGGCTTCGGGCACCAGGGTGAGCGAGGCCGTGACCTGGTCCTGGGAGCCGTTGAACTCGTCGACGAAGTCCTGCACGGTCAGGACCTCGGCCTCGGCGCCCTCGTGCCACCAGATCTCGATCTCGTCCTGGGTGATCTCCCCGTCACAGCTGGCAGTGCTCGGTGCTGCCTCCTCGCCGTTCTCCGTGCCGTTCTCGGTCTCTGCGCCATCGTCGCCGCACGCGGCCACGATCAGCGTCACGGCCGCGACGGCGGCCAACGCCGTTCGGTGTCGTCGGGATGGACCTGTCCTCATCGTGGTGCCTCCTTGTCAGGTGTCGGTGACCCTTCGCCGTCACCGAGGTAGGGCTCGGGTGGTGTGCCGGGAGACGACCTCGAGCGGCAGCACGTGCCGCTCGGGGGCGCTGGAAGCGGGGTCTGCCAGTTCGCCGAGGAGCAGTTCAGCCGCGAGCTGGCCACTGCCCTGCAGCGGTTGGCGGACCGTGGAGAGACCGACGTGTTTGGCGGTCTCGATGTCGTCGAAACCGAGGACCGAGAGGTCCTCGGGCACGCGCAGCCCCAGCTCTCTGGCAGCCAGCATCACTCCGAACGCCTGCACGTCCGAGGCCGCGAACACCGCGCTCGGTCGGTGGGGGTCCGCCAGGAAGTCGCGGGCCAGAGCAGTCGCGCTGTCGGCCCCGATCGAGCCGCTCCGCACCCATCGGTCAGGGGGCGCGCAGCCGGCATGGCTCAGCGTGTCGAGGAAGCCCGACCGACGATCGCAGCTGGAGGTGAAGCCGTAGGGGTTGTCCTCCAGATCGCCCACGAAGGCCAGCTCCCGGTGGCCGAGCTCTGCGAGGTGGCGGGCCGCCAGCTCCCCACCGTGGACGTCGTCGGTGGTGACGCTGGCGAACGCCGCATGGCTGGCGTCGACCTGGACCAGGCTGACGGCGGCCTGCTGGAGGCGGACGGCTTCGGTGTCGCTCAACGGGAGCGAGATCAGCACGATGCCATCGGCCTGGTGCGGACCGGTGAGGGTGTCCATGTGGGCGCGGCGCTGCTCGTCGTCCTCGACCGGGTACAGGACCAACTCGTAGCCGCTGCCGCCGAGCGCCTGGGTCAGGCCGCGCAGGCGTTCGACCGACGAGGGTTGGGTGACGAACGACACGAGCACGGCGATCCGGTTGGTGCGTCCGCGCTTCAGGCCGCGTGCCAGTGGGCTCGGGCGGTACTCGAGCTCCTCGATCGACCGCGTGACCCGCTCCCGGGTCTCGTCGGTGACCGACGGATGTCCGTTGAGGACCCGCGAGACCGTGCCCACGCCGACCCCGGCGTGTCGCGCCACCTCGGAGATCGTCGCCACGGTGAGCGTTCCTTGCGTCGCTGCGCCCCTGGGGAGGTGCGTGGTCTCCTGGCTCGGTGAGTGCCCAGCTGGCACGCTCAACCCCTGTGGGACCGATTCCATGTGAGCGTAGATCGGTGCGTGGAACCGGTTCCATCACCGTAGAGGTCCGGCGGTGCGGCTGCAACACCTTTCTGGGCTGGCGGCCCGGGCGCCGCGCTCAGCGAGCGCTTCCGGCTCCCCAATCCGACGTCGCGAGCCCGCCCCAGAACGGCCGGACCGCCGCCGCTTCGGGGTCGACGACGGCATCCTCGGCGGGCTGCTGGTAGGAGTAGAGAGCGGCGCCGTCGGTGGCGTCCAGGGCGGTCCCGAGCTGTGGGCCCACGGCGTCCGCGTCGTTGAGCCATCCCGCGATCCCCGGGACGACCCGGGTCCGGTGCTCGGTGGCGAGCTGCTCCTCGAACGTCAGCCAGTCCCCGAACCAAGCCGCCTGTTCGGGCAGATGGGCGCGGAAGTAGTTCATCGGCAGCACGCTGTCGAGCGCACCGTCGCGGACCCAGCTCGGCCAGTCCTGCAGGGCCTCGGTCGCGGTCCGCGTCCCGTCGAACCCGCCGGCCTCGGCCGGGCCTGGACCCCAGGTCACCACCGCCGCCGACAGTTCCACCTCACGTTCGACGTCTGCGATCGCCAGGCGGGCGCGATCGAGCAGTGCCCGGGTCTGCGCACGACGCCAGTCGGACCAGCGTGGGTCGTCGACCGCCGGTGTCCCCGCCGTGCCGGTCTCGGATCGGTAGCGCTGTAGCGCGATCGGGTGGTAGCCGGCCCGCTCGTTCTCGTAGCGCACATAGTCGAGGTGGATGCCGTCGACCTCGGTCGTGGCCGCCAGCTCGGTCACGACCGCAGCCACGTGGTCGCGTACGGCCGGGACACCGGGGTCGAGGTACTCGGTCCAGACCCCGTCCCGGGTCCGTGACACCCACCGGCTGCCCTCGTTCGCGGTGCGACCGTGCTCGGTCGCGACCCACCCGTCCGGCGCCGGCAACGGCTCGTAGACCGGGTGCCAGGTGGGCGCGATCGAGAACCATGCGTGGACCTCGATACCGACCTCCTGGGCGCGCCGGGTGAGCTCGGCGACCACGTCCAGTCCCGGCTCCAGGTCGGGATCGGTGGTCGCCGGCAGGACCTTGGAGCGGTAGTAGGCGTCGTGGCGACGCGCGACCTGGGCGATCACGGCGGTCGCGTCGGCCGTGACCAACTCCTCGATGAGCCGCGCGATGCCGTCGCGGTGCTTGAGCGTCTCGTCGAAGAGGTGGACCCAGACCGCTCGCATCGGTGGCGTTCCGGTCTCGTCGAGGGGCCCCTCGGGGTCCGCGGGTGGGGCCCCGGGGCTGTCGGGCTCGCTCGGCTCGACGGGGGCAGCGGTGCCGCCCTCCTCCGGGTCGGCCGGCGCGGGCGTCGGGTCCGGGTCATCGGGTCGAGCGTCGGGTTCATCCGTGCTGCCCGGTTCGTCCTCACCCTCGCCGACCGGAGGTGCTGGCGACGTGGCCTCCGACGCGCAGCCCACCGCCACGAGAGCCAGCGCCACCCACGGAGCCAGCAACCGGGCAGCCCACGGTCGCATCATCAGCATCCTCGCTCTTCTGCGCCACGGTGGTTGGGGCGCCCCGTCCTGGCTAGGGACCAGCGTCCCGCACCGCTGCGATGGCGGTGGCCGTCCGGCGGGACCGGCCGGGGGGTCGGGGCGGAGGTCCCTGTCCGCTCGGCTCGGGATACGGCACGGTGGGGACCCAGGGCCCACCGGCGAGGGCGAGGTCGACGCCCACGTGGCCTGCCACCCGCACCGCCCGCGACCTGGGCACCGGTCCAAGTGAGGTAGACCATGGCAACCAACCGTGTCCTCGGCCTGCTGCTCATCGGGCTCGGTGGCATCCTGCTGCTGGCCCTGACCACCGACGTCGGCGGCGAGGTCGTCGTCGGCTTCGCGGGCCTGGCCTTCCTGGCCGCGTACG
>CAYXJD010000116.1:0-9803 GCA_964465225.1 uncultured Actinomycetota bacterium | reverse complement strand
TCTCCTCGTCGGTGTGGACGCGGAAGGACGGGTCCTCCTCCGCCAGCTTCTGCAGGGCGGTGGAGAGCTTCTCCTGGTCGGTCTTGGTCTTGGGTTCGATGGCGATCTGGATCACCGGTGCCGGGAACTCCATCGACTCCAGCAGGATCGGCGCCTCCTGGGTGGTGATCGTGTCACCGGTCGAGGTGTCCTTCAGTCCCACCAGGGCAACGATGTCGCCGGTCATGCAGCCCGCCATCTCCTCACGCGAGTTCGCGTGCATCTGCAGGATGCGCCCCACGCGCTGCTTGCCGTCCTTGGTGACGTTGATCACGTGGGAGCCCGCTTCCAGGCTTCCCGAGTAGATCCGGGTGAAGGTCAGGGTCCCGACGTAGGGGTCGGTCATGACCTTGAAGGCCAAGCCGGAGAACGGCTCGTCATCACGTGGTGCCCGGCTGGCCGGCTCGCCGGTCTTGGGGTCCTTCCCGTTCATCGGCGGCACCTCGAGCGGCGACGGCAGGTAGTCGATGACGGCGTCGAGGAGCGGCTGCACGCCCTTGTTCTTGAAGGCGGAACCGCAGAACACCGGGACGAGCTGGTTCGAGATCGTGGCCCGCCGCAGGCCGGCCTTCAACTTGTCGACCGGGAGCTCGCCCTCGTCGAAGTACAGCTCCAGGAGGTCCTCGTCGGTCTCGGCCACCTTCTCCATCAGCTCGGCCCGGTAGAGCTCGGCGTCGCTGCGGAGGTGCTCGGGGACGTCGACCACCTCGAAGGAGGCCCCGAGGTCGTCGCCCTTCCACACCATCGCCTGCATCTCGACCAGATCGACGACGCCCTCGAGCGAGGCCTCGAGCCCGATCGGCAGCTGCAGCCGCACGGCGTTGGGCGTCAGCCGTTCACGGATCGAGTCGAAGGAGTAGTCGAACGACGCGCCGGTGCGGTCCAGCTTGTTCACGAAGCAGATGCGGGGCACGCCGTACTTGTCGGCCTGGCGCCACACCGTCTCCGACTGAGGCTCCACACCGGCGACCCCGTCGAAGACCGTCACCGCACCGTCGAGCACCCGCAGGGAGCGCTCCACCTCGATGGTGAAGTCCACGTGGCCGGGGGTGTCGATGATGTTGATGGTGTGGTCGCCCCACTTGGTCGTGGTGGCCGCCGACGTGATGGTGATGCCGCGCTCCTGCTCCTGCTCCATCCAGTCCATGGTGGCAGCACCGTCGTGCACCTCGCCGATCTTGTAGGTGCGCCCGGTGTAGTAGAGGATCCGCTCCGTCGTGGTGGTCTTGCCCGCGTCGATGTGGGCCATGATCCCGATGTTGCGGAGCTTTTCCAGCGGCACGGTCCGCTTGAGGGCCATCGTCGTCGCTTCCTGGTCGGGTGCACCGCCCGTTCGGGCGCTGCGGTGGTCATGGGTCCCCGGCGGCGTGCGCTGTCGGGGCGAGCCCACCACCTCGGCGGACTCGCCGATGCCGGTGGTTGGGAGGTTGCTGTGGTGGGTGGGTGGCGGCGGGAGGAGCAGGAGCCGCGCACCCGCGGATCACCAGCGGTAGTGCGCGAACGCTCGGTTGGCCTCGGCCATCTTGTGCGTGTCCTCGCGCCGCTTGACGGCGGCGCCGACACCGTTGGAGGCATCCAGCAGCTCGCCGGCCAGCCGCTCCCCCATCGTGTGCTCGCGGCGGATCCGGGCGTACCCCACGATCCACCGCAGCGCCAGGGTGGTCGAGCGGGACGGACGAACCTCGATCGGCACCTGGTAGGTCGCACCGCCGACCCGCCGGGACTTGACCTCGAGCTGTGGCTTGACGTTGTCGACCGCGCGCTTGAGCACGCTGATCGGGTCGCCGCCCTGGGTGCGTGAACCGATGTTGGCGAGCGCGTCGTAGACGATCGCTTCAGCGGTCGACCGCTTGCCGTCCACCATGACCCGGTTGGTCAGCTGTGTCACGAGCGTCGAGCCGTACTTGGCATCGGCCGGGGTGCGACGACGTCCTGGGGAACCCTTGCGCGGCATCTCAGCCCTCCTTCTTCACGCCGTAGCGGGACCGCGACTGCTTCCGGTCGCGGACCGGGGCGGCGTCCAGCGCTCCACGGACGACCTTGTAACGGACACCTGGGAGATCCTTCACACGTCCACCGCGCACGAGCACGATCGAGTGCTCCTGCAGGTTGTGGCCTTCGCCCGGGATGTAGGCGGTGACCTCGATCCCAGAGGTCAGACGCACACGACAGACCTTCCGCAGCGCCGAGTTCGGCTTCTTCGGTGTGGTCGTGTAGACGCGTGTGCAGACCCCACGACGCTGCGGGGATCCCTTGAGCGCGAGGGTCTTGTTCTTCTGCGCCTTGTCCTGGCGACCCTTGCGCACCAGCTGCTGGATGGTGGGCATGCCTGGGGTTCTCCGTCTGTTGGCAGGGTCGCCGCGTGGTCTACGGCGACCGTGCGCGAGATCAGCTCGCGGTCGGTCGTGGGGTCGGGGTGGAACACCACCCCGTCTCGATCATCGCGCTGCCGGGCGCCGCAGGGCGTCGGTGCGCTGTCGCTCGAGGTAGGTGGACTCAGGCGGAGTGACGGTCCGACACACGGGGTCGGGCGTTCCGCTTCTGACGTGGGGATCCGGGCGAGCCGCCTCCACCCTGGGGGTGTCGGGCTCATCGCAGAGCGCCCGGACGTGGCACACCGCGACCCACCGGGCCGCGGCGTGGGAACGGACGGTACCGACCCGGCGCGAGAGGTGTCAACCGAGCGGCCGACGTGACCCGGTGCGTGCGCTGAGCGAGCATGGGTCCCGACGGCCGAGGTGGCCCACCGTGAGGGCCCTGCCGATCGGCAGGGCCCTCAGCTGGTCACGCAGCGCCGTCCGTTGCCGTTCACCGTCCCCCGGCGTCGCCCGGGAAGTCGTCGTAGCCCCAGCCACCGTCGAAGCCCCAGGACCCGTCGCCCTCGTAGGACTCCGTCGATGCCAGGAACTCGGCGATATCGGCCGGCAGGGCCTGTTCCGGCACCTCGGTGTGGCCGACCTCGACGGAGCGGTACCGCTCGATCCCGGTACCGGCGGGGATCAGCTTGCCGATGATGACGTTCTCCTTCAGCCCCACCAGCGGGTCGGAGGCGGACTCGAGCGCGGCTTCGGTCAGCACGCGGGTGGTCTCCTGGAAGGAGGCCGCCGACAGCCACGAGTCCGTGGCCAACGAAGCCTTCGTGATACCCATGAGCAGCGGACGAGCTGCGGCCGGCTGGCCGCCCTCCGCCAGGGCCGCATCGTTGGCGCGGTTGAAGCGCACACGGTCGATCGTGTCGCCGGGAAGGAAGCTCGTGTCCCCGGCATCCACGACGTTGACCCGGCGGAACATCTGCCGGACGATCAGTTCGACGTGCTTGTCGTGGATCGGAACACCCTGCGACCGGTAGACGTCCTGGACCTCCTTGACCAGGTGCAGCTGCGCCGTCCGGACCCCGAGCACCTCGAGGAGCTCGTGAGGATCGATCGCCCCGACGGTCAACTGCTGTCCGACCTCGACCTGGGCGCCATCGGCGATGTCGACCGTGCCGTCGTCGGATCGGAAGAGGCGGGCACCTCTCGGCAGCTCGTGCTCGTCGACCTGGTCGCGGGCCCCGTTGATGGTCAGGGTGCGACCACCACCATCGTGGTCCTCGATCGAGACCCGACCGGCGATCTGCGCGATCTCGGCCTTGCCTCGGGGACTGCGGGCCTCGAACAACTCGACGACACGGGGCAGACCCTGGGTGATGTCGTCGGCGGACGCGACACCACCGGTGTGGAAGGTCCGCATGGTCAACTGCGTGCCCGGCTCACCGATGGACTGCGCGGCCACGATGCCGACCGCCTCGCCCATGTCGACCATGGCGCCGTTGGCCAGCAGCTCGCCGTAGCACGCCCGGCAGACACCGATCTCGGTCTCACAGGCCAGGACCGAACGGACCCGCACGAGCCGGTCGGCGTCGGAGGCCACCGTCTCGAGGGGCTCACCCGTCTCCGGGTGGACACCGTGGAGCAGCGCGGACCGCAGACGACGGATCTCGGTGTCCACGATCAGGGTCCCCGCCGCGACGAGCACCTCGTCGGAACCCGGGTAGCGCACGTCCTGGGCCATCACCCGGCCGTAGAGGGTCTGCGAGTCGTGCTCACCGACCGTGGCCTCGACCCCGCGGCTGGTGCCGCAGTCATCCTCGCGGATGATGAGGTCCTGGCTGACATCGACCAGACGCCGCGTCAGGTAGCCGGAGTCGGCGGTGCGCAGGGCGGTGTCAGCCAGGCCCTTGCGGGCACCGTGGGTGGAGATGAAGTACTCGAGGACCGACAGACCTTCACGGAAGTTGGACTTGATCGGACGCGGGATGATCTCGCCCTTCGGGTTCGCCACGAGCCCACGCATGGCGGCGATCTGCCGCAGCTGGGTCATGTTCCCCCGCGCGCCGGAGTTGGCCATGACGAAGAACGGGTTGGTGGTGGAGAAGTTCTCCTCCATCGCGTCGGCGACCCTCGAGGTCGCCTCGGTCCAGATCTCGATCAACTCCTGGCGACGTTCCGAGTCCGTGATGACCCCACGGGTGAACTGCTTCTCGATCTTCTCCGCCCGAGCCTCGGAGCTCGTGAGCACCTCGGCCTTGAGATCCGGCGTCTCGACGTCCGAGATCGCCACGGTGATACCGGCCCGGGTGGCGTTGGCGTAGCCGAGGTCCTTGATCGCGTCGAGGACCTCGATGACCTGCCAACGCGGGAAGAGGTCGGCGCATCGGTTCACGATGTCGCCGGCGGCCTTCTTGGTCACCACCTCGTTGACGAAGGGGAAGTCCAGCGGCAGCGCCTCGTTGAAGATGGCGCGTCCCGCCGTGGTGATGACCCGGTGCCGGACACCGGTGGTGCGGTACTCCTCCCACGCCTCGTCGTCCTGCTCCCGCCACTCGGTCGGCCGTTCGGCCGGGTCGAGTTGCTTGCCGGGGGACAACCGGAGCACCACCGGATCCTGGACGTGGAGATGTCCGGCGTCGATCGCGCGCTCCAGCTCACCGATGGAGGCGTAGATGCGCAGCCCGGACGGATCCCGCTCCTGCGCGGTGTCCTCGCCGGAGTAGGTCAGCCAGTAGATCCCGAGCACCATGTCCTGCGTCGGCGAGGCGATCGGCCGCCCCGTGGCCGGTGACAGGATGTTGTGCGGCGCCAGCATCAGCAGGCGGGCTTCGGCCTGCGCCTCGGCGGACAACGGCAGGTGGACAGCCATCTGGTCGCCGTCGAAGTCGGCGTTGAAGGCCGTGCACACCAACGGGTGCAGCTGGATCGCCTTGCCCTCGACCAGCGTCGGCATGAAGGCCTGGATGCCCAGGCGGTGCAGCGTCGGTGCGCGGTTCAGCATCACCGGGTGGTCCTGGATGACCTCCTCGAGGACGTCCCAGACCTGCGAGCGCTGCCGCTCGACCATCCGCTTGGCCGATTTGATGTTCTGGGCGTAGTTGAGGTCGACGAGCCGCTTCATGACGAAGGGCTTGAACAGCTCCAGGGCCATCTGCTTGGGCAGACCGCACTGATGCATCCTGAGCTGGGGGCCCACGACGATCACCGACCGGCCCGAGTAGTCGACACGCTTGCCGAGCAGGTTCTGCCGGAAACGCCCCTGCTTGCCCTTGAGCATGTCGGAGAGTGACTTCAGCGGACGGTTGCCCGGACCGGTGACCGGTCGGCCCCGACGGCCGTTGTCGAACAACGCGTCGACGGCCTCCTGGAGCATCCGCTTCTCGTTGTTGACGATGATCTCCGGCGCACCGAGGTCGAGCAGACGCTTGAGCCGGTTGTTGCGGTTGATCACACGCCGATACAGATCGTTGAGGTCGGAGGTGGCGAAGCGCCCGCCATCGAGCTGCACCATCGGACGGAGGTCTGGCGGGATCACGGGGATGGCTTCCAGCACCATCGCGCCCGGACGGTTGTTGGTGGTGCGCAGCGCCTCGACGACCTTCAGACGCTTGGTGGCACGCTGCTTCTTCTGCCCCTTGGCGTCGGTGATCGCCACGCGCAGTTCCGCCGACTCCGCTTCCAGATCGAGCCCGTCGAGCAGGTCACGGACCGCTTCCGCACCCATCCCACCGGAGAAGTGCTCTCCGAAGCGATCGCGCATGTCGCGGTAGACGAGCTCCTCCTGGATCAGCTGCTTGGGGGCCAGCTTCTTGAAGGTCGCCAGCACCTTGTCCAGATGCTCGAGCTCGTTGTTGGCCCGCACGGAGACGGTCTTGAGCTGCTTCTCGATCTCCTTGCGTTCCTTCTTGACCACCTCGGGCTTGGCGCCTTCGGCCTCCAGTTCGGCGAGCGTCGCCTCGAGCTGCTGCAGCAGTTCCTGACGATCCGCCTCGAGCTGCGACTCGATCTCCTGCTTCTCGGCGCCGATCTCCTGATCGAGCTCGGGGAGCGCGTTGTGCCGCGCGTCCTCGTCGACAGAGGTGATGACGTAGGCCGCGAAGTAGATGACCTTCTCGAGGTCCTTCGGGCTCATGTCGAGCAGGTAACCCAACCGGGACGGGACACCCTTGAGGTACCAGATGTGGGTGACCGGGGCGGCGAGCTCGATGTGGCCCATCCGCTCTCGCCGTACCTTCGCGCGGGTGACCTCGACACCGCAACGCTCGCAGATGATGCCCTTGAAGCGCACGCGCTTGTACTTGCCGCAGTAGCACTCCCAGTCCCGGGTCGGACCGAAGATCTTCTCGCAGAAGAGCCCATCCTTCTCGGGCTTGAGCGTGCGGTAGTTGATGGTCTCCGGCTTCTTGACCTCGCCGTTGGACCACATGCGGATCTGGTACGCCTCCGCGAGCGTGATCTTCAGCTGATCGAAGTGGTTCACGTCCAGCATGTGGGACGTCCTCCCTACTTCATCGTCCCGCCCGGCGACTCGCCGTCTGTGCGGGGGTGCGACCGATCGGCCGCGCTACAAGATTCAGGACCACTCCCCCACCGTCGTGGCCGGGGAGCGGGTAGCTGGTGGCTGGAGGTTGCCGTCCGGGCGACTATCTCTTCGGAGCTCGGCGGGAACCTGCAGCCACCAGCGGTCAGACCACTACCCGTCAGCGGTCGGACGCTCTGGCCGTGACAGGTCGATACCGAGCGCCTCGGCGGCGCGGAAGGCATCGTCCTCGGACTCGCGCAGTTCGATGTGCTCACCGCTCGAGCCGAGCACCTCGACGTTGAGGCTGAGTGCCTGCATCTCCTTGACCAGGACCTTGAAGGACTCGGGGATGCCCGGCTCTGGGATGTTGTCGCCCTTGACGATCGCCTCGTACACCTTGACACGGCCGAGCGTGTCGTCGGACTTGATCGTCAGCAGCTCCTGCAGGGCGTAGGCGGCGCCGTACGCCTCCAGCGCCCAGACCTCCATCTCACCGAAGCGCTGGCCACCGAACTGCGCCTTGCCCCCCAGCGGCTGCTGGGTGATCATCGAGTAGGGGCCGGTCGAGCGGGCGTGGATCTTGTCGTCGACGAGGTGGTGCAGTTTGAGGATGTACATGTAGCCGACCGTGACCTGCGCATCGAGCGGCTGGCCGGTCCGACCCTCGAACAGCGTCGCTTTCCCGTCGGTGCCGACCAGTCGGATGCCGTCGTCGGTCGGACGGGAGTTCTCCAGCAGGTCCACGAGTTCGGTCTCGCTCGCGCCGTCGAACACCGGTGTTGCGAACCGAACCGGACCCTCCATGTCCGCGTGCTCGTCGGTCCAGCCGATCTCGGAGAACCACTCGGGTGCGGTCTCGAAGTGCCAGCCGTTGGCCGCGGCCCAGCCGAGGTGGGTCTCGAGCACCTGGCCCACGTTCATCCGCGACGGCACGCCGAGCGGGTTGAGCACGATGTCCAGCGGGGTGCCGTCCTCGAGGAAGGGCATGTCCTCGACGGGCAGGATCTTCGAGATGACACCCTTGTTGCCGTGGCGTCCGGCGAGCTTGTCGCCCTCGGAGATCTTCGACTTCTTGGCGATGTAGATGCGCACCATGTCGTTGACGCCCGGGGACAACTCGTCCCCGTCCGCACGGCTGAACCGCTGCACACCGATCACGATGCCGCGGTCACCGTGCGGGACCTTCAGCGACGTGTCGCGCACCTCCCGTGCCTTCTCACCGAAGATCGCGCGCAGCAGGCGCTCCTCGGGGGTCAGCTCGGTCTCACCCTTCGGGGTCACCTTCCCGACCAGGATGTCACCCGGCTGGACCTCGGCGCCGATCCGGATGATGCCTTCCTCATCGAGGTTGGCGAGCACCTCCTCGGACACGTTGGGGATGTCGCGGGTGATCTCCTCGGGACCGAGCTTGGTCTCGCGGGCGTCGACCTCGAGCTTCTCGATGTGGATCGAGGTGAGCACGTCCTCACGGACCAGCCGCTCGGAGAGGATGATCGCGTCCTCGAAGTTGAAGCCCTCCCAGGACATGAACCCGACCAACAGGTTGCGGCCGAGCGCGAGCTCACCGTCGTGGGTCGACGGGCCGTCCGCGATGGGGTGGCCGACCTCGAGCCGGTCGCCCTCGGTGACCAGGGGCCGCTGGTTGATGCAGCTGCCCTGGTTCGAGCGCTGGAACTTCGTCAGGTAGTACCGGTCGATCTCGTCATCGTCGGTCCGCACGACCACGTGGTCAGCGGCCACCTCGACGACCATCCCCGCGTTGGTCGCCGTGATCACGTCACCGGCGTCGCGAGCGGCCTTGGCCTCGATGCCGGTTCCGATGAACGGCGATTCGGCACGCAGGAGCGGGACGGCCTGACGCTGCATGTTGGCACCCATCAGGGCCCGGTTCGCATCGTCGTGCTCGAGGAAGGGGATCAGGGCCGCGGAGATGGACACGGTCTGGCGCGGTGAGACGTCCATGTAGTCCACGTTGGTCGGTGGGACCTCACGGACCTCACCGCCCTTGGCGCGGACCAGCACCATGGCGTTCTCGAACTCACCCGTGGACTCGTCCACCGGCGCGTTGGCCTGCGCGACGACGTACCGGTCCTCCTCGTCCGCCGTGAGGTACTCGAAGTCGTCGGTGACCTTGCCGTCCACGACCCTGCGGTAGGGCGTCTCGACGAACCCGTACTCGTTGATCCGGGCGTACGTCGCCAGCGACCCGATCAGTCCGATGTTCGGACCCTCAGGGGTCTCGATCGGGCACATCCGGCCGTAGTGCGACGGGTGCACGTCCCTGACCTCGAACCCGGCCCGCTCACGGGACAGGCCACCGGGCCCGAGCGCCGAGAGACGGCGCTTGTGGGTGAGGCCGGCCAGCGGGTTGGTCTGGTCCATGAACTGCGACAGCTGCGAGGTCCCGAAGAACTCCCGGATCGCGGAGACCACCGGCCGGATGTTGATCAGGGTCTGCGGCGTGATCGCCTCGAGATCCTGGGTGGTCATGCGCTCACGGACCACGCGCTCCATCCGGGACAGGCCGATCCGCACCTGGTTCTGGATCAGCTCGCCCACCGAGCGCAGCCGGCGGTTCCCGAAGTGGTCGATGTCGTCGGTGTCGTACCCGTCCTGGCCCGCGTGGAGCTTGACGAGGTAGGACATCGTGGCCAGGACGTCCTCGCGGGTGAGCACGTGCTCGTCGCGCCGCCGGAAGTCCAGGGAGTCGAACTCGTCGGTGAGCTTGCCGTGCTTGACGTGGCCCTGTCCGTCGTCCTCCAGACCGGAGATCTTGTACCGACCGACCCGAGCCAGGTCGTACTTCTTGCCCGCGAAGAACATGCCGAGCAGGAGCTGTCCCGCCTGGTCGACGTTGGGCGGCTCACCCGGACGGAGCTTGCGGTAGATCTCCTCGAGCGCCTGCGCCGGGGTGCGGCCGGTGTTGTCCT
>CAYXJD010000115.1:0-9842 GCA_964465225.1 uncultured Actinomycetota bacterium | reverse complement strand
GACCCAGGGGCGCGCGGCAGCCAAGCCCTGCACCGTCGCCTCTTCCGGACCTGCCCCCGCGACCACCAACTCGAAGTCGGGAACCTCCTCGCGGACCGTGTCGCCGGCCGCGAACAGGTCCTCGAGCCCCTTGGCCGGCGCCCAGCCCCCCATGTAGAGCCCGACATGGTTGCCACGCAGCCCCACCTCGCGCCTGGTCCGCTCGACGTCGCTGTGGCTCACCGCTGCGATGTCGTCGCCGAGCGCTCGCGCGTCGATGGCGTTGTCCACGACCGTGATCCGCTCCTCGGGGAAGCCGAGACCAGCCACGATCTCGGCCGTGCGGTCGTTGTAGGCGAACCACCAGTGGACGCGGCGGCTCCAGCGCGCCTTGAGGAACTCACCGAGTCGGCTGGCTTCCTCGACCTTCAGGTTGCGGCCATGTCCCCACAGCGCCACCTTGCGACGACCGAGGAGCTCTTCGGCGAGCAACAGGTAGTTCAGTAGGTGCCTGCTCCCCTGTTCGACGATCACGAGGTCGCAGTCACGGAGCAGGTGCCAGCACTGCTGCCACAGGAGCTCACGTCGCCCGATCCGGAAGCGACGCAGGGGAACACGGTGCGACCATGGCAACTCGACCACCGACTCCCAGACGTCCTCGGCGAGCGGATCGTTGCTGTGGACCAGGACGAGCTCGACGCCGGCGGCCTCGAGGCGCTCGCGCAGCAGCTCGAAGAAGCGCTGCCGGTAGTGGAACACCGCCTGCTGGACGATGGCGACGCGGGCCACGGTCGGCGGGGACGGCGACCCGCCGGCCCGGCGCCCCGCTCCCGCACCTTCCAACGGTGCGCTCATCCCCCGGTGCGCTGCGACTTGCTGACCAGGTAGTTGCCGACCGCGAGGTGTTCGAGTCCCGACGACTCCAGCACCTCCACCGCGTCGGCGGCCGACGCCACGATCGGAAAGCCGTGGAGGTTGAACGAGGTGTTGAGCACCACGGCACGGCCCGTCCGGTCCCGGAAGCGTGAGATGAGGCGGTGCAGATCTGGGTTGTGCTCGCGGTAGACCACCTGTGGCCGGGCGGTCCGGTCGTAGGGCTGGATCGCCGCCGGGAAATCGTCGGGCCGCTTGGTGTCGAAGGTGATGATCATGTAGGGCGCGGACATCCCGCGCGGGTTCACCAGGTACTCGTCGCTGTGCTCAGCGAGGATCGCAGGCGCGAAGGGCATCCAGAAGTCCCGGCTCTTGATCATGTCGTTGATGATCCGCACCACGTCCTTGCGGGTCGGATCGGCGAGGATCGAGCGGTTGCCGAGCGCACGGGCGCCGAACTCCATGCGTCCCTTCGCCCGCGCGACCACCTCGCCGTCGACGAGCAGGTCAGCGACCGCAGATTCGATGTCCTCCTCACGGTGGACGTGCAGGCCGCGAGCCCGCAGCTCCGGCAGCAGCGTCTCGACCTCCACGTCGGTGAGCTCCGGCCCCCAGTACAGCGCGCCAAGTGCCGGGATCGCACCGACGCGTCCGGTTGGCATCGGCAGGCCGGACTGGACGTGGAAGGCCGCGCCCATGGAGTTCGTCTCGTCACCACAGGAGGGGAAGACGAAGAGGTCCTCGACCTCGTCGAGCTCGTAGATGCGTTGGTTGGCCTTGACGTTCATGAAGACGCCGCCGCCGAGGGCGACCTTGCGGATCCCGGTGGCCGCTATGGCGTTGCGGACCCAGGACGCCAGGTGCTCCTCGGTGAAACGCTGTAGCCCGGCGGCCACCCAGTCGAAGCGATGACGCTCCAGCTTGCGGCGGAAGTACGGATAGGCGTACTCCATGCTCGGAACACCACGCGGCCGCGACCAGGACAGGCCATCCGGCTCGCTGAAGCGCAGCACGTCCTTGAACTGCTGGTAGCTGCGCTCCGCACCGGCCTCCGGGGCGTACGGCGCCATGCCCATCAGCTTGTACTCGTGCTCCAGCGGGACCATGCCCATCAACGCGGTGATCGTGGCGTAGACGCTTCCCAGCGAATCGGCGGCTTTCACGGTCGCCAGTTCCGGCGACAGGTGTCCTGCCTCACCGATCCGCACGCTCGCCGACAAGCCGTCGCCCTGCCCGTCACAGGTGATGACCAGGACCGGTTCCTGCTTCCACGGCGCACCGTGGTAGGCCGCTGCCGCGTGGGCCGTGTGGTGCTCGACGAAGGTCGCACGGTCGACCGGCAACCCGGAGCCAGCCACCGCGGCGAGTCGCTCGTCACGTCGCTGTCGGCGCTTGATCGCATGCAGCGGCGACCGGCGCGCCACGCGCCGCAGCTGGGTCACCGGACGGCGTGCCCGCGCGTACGAGCGGATCATGTCCGGGCCCGTGAACGCGCCGATCGCGTACTCGCTGGCGATGGCCACGGCGTCGAGCTCTTCGGGCGGGACCTCAGTGCTCGCCAACAGCCAGGCGATCGACCGATCAGGGAAGCAGAAGTGGTTCTTGACGCGGGAGAACCGCTCCTCCTGGACAGCGGCGAGGACGACGCCGTCCTCGATCAGACACGCCGAGGCGTTGTGCTGATCGTTGATGCCCAGGATCCTCATCGCCATCCCTGCTCCACCCCGGCCAGCTCGTCCCCGCCGCGAGCCTACGGCAGCGGACGCGCTCGGCCTTGGAGCAGCTGGTGCCCCGTGCGAGGCTGCCGCGGACGAAGACCCGAACGTCATCGGAGGGATGATGCCCGAGTCGACCGCAACAACGGGCTCCGAGGACGGCACGGGGACCTGGGCGATCGTCCTGGCCGCTGGTGGCGGGACGCGATTCGGCGCGGAGAAGCAGTTCGTGCGGGCGGCCGGACACCGACTCGTCGACCTGGCCGTCGACGCCGCTGCTGCGGTCTGTGACCATGTCGTCGTGGTGCTGCCACCCGACCGGGACTGGGATGGCCGACCGGTGCATGCCGTTGTGGCGGGAGGAGCGGATCGCCCATCATCGGTGCAGCGTGGCTTGGCGGCCGTACCGGACACCGACGGCACCGTCATCGTCCACCAAGCTGCCAACCCACTCGCCGACGCCGGCTTGCTGCGCTCCTTGCTGTCCGCGATCCGCGCTGGCGCTGCCGCCGCGGTGCCCGGCCTACGGCCGACGGACCTGGTGCGCCGAGCGGTCGATGGTCGCCTCGGCGAGATCGTCGGCCGTGACGACCTCGTCCTCGTCCAGACACCCGCGGCCTTCCGCCTGCCGGTGCTGCGAGCCGCGCACGAGCAACAGATGGAAGCCCTAGAGGACACCGCGTTGGTGTCGGCGCTGGGTCACGACGTTGCGGTCGTCCCGGGAGACCCCCGCAACATCCACGTCGCATCACCGCAGGACCTGGAACTGGTGGCGGCGATGCTAGGACAGCGACTCAGCTAGCATCCCGGCTCCGCGACCGGGTCGCGGAGCCCGTGGACGTCCCGGTCCGTCGCTGCCGAGGGGGGCGTGGTGTCAGACAACCCATGGCCGAGCCGACTACCTGAGGTTGCCGTCGCCGACCTCGAGCGGCTGTCGGAGCGCCTCGACGACACCTTCACGAGCATGGCCGGCACGCAGCTGCTGATCACCGGTGGCGCGGGGTTCCTCGGCTACTACCTCGTCCAGGCCCCGCTCGTCTGGAACCGGGCACACCCGTCCGAACCGGACATCCACGTCACGGTCCACGACAACTTCATCCGGGGCGTGCCGGGGTGGTTGGCAACGCTGGACGACCCGGCGGTCCGCATCGTGGAGCGCGACGTGCTCTCCCCCCTGCCGGTCGACGAGCCCCGGTTCGACCACATCATCCACGCGGCGTCCATCGCCTCGCCGACCTACTACCGCCAGCACCCGATCGAGACGATGGATGCCAACGTCGGGGGCCTGCGCCTGCTGCTGGACCACGCGGCGGAACGCGCCGGGACCGCGGAGCCGCTGCGTGGCCTGCTCTACTTCTCGACCAGCGAGATCTACGGCGATCCGGATGCCGCCAACATCCCGACGCCGGAGACCTACCGCGGTCACGTGTCCTGCACCGGGCCCCGTGCCTGCTACGACGAGTCCAAGCGCTTCGGTGAGACCCTGTGCGTCAACTTCGCCCGCGACCGTGACGTCCCGGTGACCATCGCACGGCCCTTCAACAACTACGGCCCTGGTCTGCGGATCGACGATCGCCGGGCCCTGCCCGACTTCGCGCGGGACATCCTGGCCGACCGCGACATCGTGCTGCTCTCCGATGGCGCAGCGACACGCACGTTCTGCTACGTCATGGATGCGGTCGATGGCTACTACCGGATCCTGACCTCGGGACGCCCGGGAGAGCCCTACAACATCGGGACCGATGCGCCCGAGATCTCCGTGCGTGAGCTGGCCGACCGGGTCACACGGATCGGCCAGCGACTCACCGGCTACGCAGGGCAGGTCGTGGCTGAGACGTCCGACGATCCCGAGTACCTCACCGACAACCCGAACCGTCGCTGCCCGGTGATCGACAAGGCGCGTGCCGAACTCGGTTACGAGCCCGAGGTCGACCTCGACGACGGACTGGAGCGCTCCTTGCGCTGGTACCTCGCCGAACAGGAGGGCTGACCGTGCGTGTCTCCGTGGTCGGAACCGGCTACGTCGGGCTCGTCTCCGGGGTGTGCCTGGCGCACGTCGGGCACGAGGTGGTGTGCGTCGACCTCGACGCCGGCAAGGTCGACGCGATCAACGGCGGGAGTTCGCCGATCCACGAGGATGGCCTGGAGGAGCTGCTGCGAGGTGTCGTCGGGACGCGATTCCGGGCGACGACCGACCTCGCCGCTGCGATCGCTGCCACCGACGTCACGATCCTCGCTGTCGGCACGCCATTCGGCGAGGACCGCATCGACCTGGGGCAGATCGTCGGGGCCGCGGAGCAGATCGGTGCCGCGCTCGCCGATCTGGATCGTTACCACGTGGTGGTGGTCAAGAGCACGGTGGTACCGGGAACCACCGAGGAGGTCGTCGGACCGGCGATCGCTGCGGCGTCGGGCAAGCGGATCGGCCAGGACATCGGCCTGGCAATGAACCCGGAGTTCCTCCGTGAGGGCGTCGCGGTCGAGGACTTCCTCGCGCCCGACCGGGTCGTGCTCGGGGGTATCGACGATCGGACGCTTGAGGTCCTCAGCGAGCTCTACTCGGTCTTCGAGACGACCCCGATCCTGCACGTGGACCCGAGAACCGCCGAGATGGTCAAGTACACGTCCAACGCGCTGCTGGCCACCTTGATCTCCTTCTCCAATGAGATCGGCAACCTCTGCGCGGAACTCGGGACCGATGTCACCGAGGTGCTCGAGGGGGTGCACCTCGACCGGCGGCTCTCCCCCATCGTCGACGGTCAGCGGGTGTCGCCAGGCATCCTGGTCTACCTCGGTGCTGGCTGTGGGTTCGGTGGCAGCTGCTTCCCCAAGGACGTCAAAGCACTGGTGGCCCACGGTGAAGCCACTGACGTTCCGATGCCGATCCTGCGTTCGGTGATCGACGTGAACGAGGCGCAGCCTCAGGTGCTGCTCGATCGACTGCGCCGCCACCTCGATCCTGATGGTGCGCGCATCGCGGTGCTCGGCGCGGCCTTCAAGCCGGGGACCGACGACATCCGTGAGTCGCCGACGCTCAAGATCGTTCCCCGACTGCTCGGGGCACGGGCTCACGTGGTGGTGCACGACCCGATCGCACTCCCGAACGCGCGAGCGTTCCTGGGCGATGACGGCATCGCGTACGAACCGGACCTGGAGACGGCACTGGCCGATGTCGATGCGGTGTTGCTGGTCACCGCATGGCCCGAGTACGCCGCCCTCCCCGAGCTGCTGAACGACCGGGACGTACTGGTCGTGGACGGCCGACGGATGCTCCCCCCGGACGAACTGGCCCGCTACGACGGCATCGGCTACCCCGCCTGAGTCCACAGCTCGAAACGGACCCGGACACCGACCGTTCACGCGGGTGCTTGCGGGAGCTCGGCGGCACGCAGCGTCGGTAGCCCGCGGTCCTTGTCCGACACGTTGCTCGCTGGCAGCGGCCAGGCGATCGCGAGCTCCGGGTCAGCATGATTGATACCGCGCTCACGCTCGGGGGTGTAGGGCGTGCTGGTCTGGTAGAGCGCACGGGCACCGTCGGTGAGCGCCTGGTAGCCGTGGGCGCACCCCGGGGGCACGTAGAGCGCGACCGCGTCCTCGGCGCCGAGCTCAGCGCCCGCCCAGCGCCCGAAGGTCGGTGACCAGGGACGGTTGTCGACGACCACGTCGAAGATCGCGCCAGCGACGCACCGCACGAGCTTGGCCTCAGCCGCTGGCGGGAGCTGGTAGTGGAGACCCCGTACCGTGCCGGCTTCGACGGTCGTCGCGAGGTTCGCCTGTGCCACGGCGGGCTCGAGACCGTTCGCCGCGAACTCCTCGGCACAGAAGACGCGCGCGAACCATCCTCGGTCGTCGCCACGCGGTACTGGACGGACCAGGACCGCCCCTTCGACCTCGAGCGGTTCGAAGTGCATGCGCAACCTCCTGTGCTGGGGTAGGCGGCCGAGGCGTCAGGCCATCTCGCGGTGCAGCCGGACGAGGAAGGCATCCTCGTCGAGTTCGACGTCATCGAGGGTGACCGGCCGATCGACCGCGACCGGGCGGCGCATCGTCGCGTGGCCCGACAGACCGATCGGCAGTAGCTCGGCGCCTTCGCCGACGCTGGCAGCGACGCCGTAGCTGGTGTCACCGCCGATGCCGTCCAACGCGTCGCCGGCGGCCAGCTCCCGCTTGGCGACCGCTGCACACACCGCCACAGGCTGGGGCGTGCGTCGGCCGAGTGCCGGCCCCCCGGCCACGACCTGCTCGATCGTGGCGGGGACCTCCATGTGGATCAGGTGGTAGGGGCGGAACAGTGGGTACCAGGGGCCGTCTCCCAGCTTGCCGTAGCGCAGGTACGGCGCATCGAACTCCGGGTCGGACGAGCTCGCCAGGATGAGTACCCCACCGCCGAAGTCGCCACCCAGGGTGTAGTGCACCGAGCCCTCGCCGATTCCCGCGGCCCGGACATCGTCGGCGACGCGCGCCAGCTCCGTGCGCACACCGGAGGTCCCGAGCGGCGGGGGGGCGAGCCCACTGAGGTTCGCGGTGACGACGTTCTCGATGTGCATCTTCGTGCCATCGCCGAACGCGGTGGTCATCGCGACGCTGGTGCCATCCCGCTGTGCGTAGGGGCGGCTGTCCGCACGGTTCTGGTGCACATCGAGGTTGCGCTTGCAGTTGAGCGCAACCGCGGGTTCCAGGCCGAGCTGATGGGTCTCGTCGATCATGCGCAGCAGGACACCGGGCTGGTCCCCGTCGGCGATGGAGTAGGTGACCCCGTTGGTGGCGGCGACCGCTTCGAGGTGATGTCCGAGCAGCGCATCCACCTCAGCGTTCATGGACACGACGTGGCGGTGCGCGGCCAGCGCCGCGAGCATGACTCTGGTTCCGTGCTCCATCGCACCGGTCGCTTCGACGACCACCTGGACACCGGCGACCTCCGGGAGCGTCTCCGCGTCTGTGGTGACCGCGGGTCGCCTGCCGGCGATGGCTTCTCCCAGCACCTCGGGGTCCTCGCTGCGGACGATCGCCTCAGCGGTGTAGCCGGCTCGTTCGAGGATCGCGATCGCTGGTTCGGCGCGGCGACTGACCACCAGCGGCGGCGCCATCGTGGAGCGCCGCGCGATCCGGTGCACGAGACCTCGGGCGACGAAGCCCGCGCCGACGACGGCCGTTCTGATCGGCTCAGCCTGCGACGTGTGGGCGAGCGGGGTCAACATGCATGGCTCCTAGGCGCCCGAACGTCTCGGGTGATGGCGAACATCGTCATGGTGTTCGGTGGGCAGCGCGAGGCTAGGTCAGTCGACGGCCCACGGGGCTTCGCCGCGCTCCCACAGACCCTCCAGCAGGTGCTTGTCCCGCAACGTGTCCATCGGCTGCCAGAAGCCTCGGTGGCGGTAGGCCGCCAGGTTGCCCTCCCGGGCGAGACGCTCGAGCGGTTCACGCTCCCACACCGTGTCGTCACCGTCGATGTAGTCGACCGCAGCGGGCTCGAGGACGAAGTAGCCGCCGTTGATCCACGCCTCATCGCCCCCATCACCGGTGGTCGGCTTCTCCATGAAGTGCTCGATGCGGTCCTCGCCATGGTGCAAGGTGAGCGCACCGAAGCGGCCCGGGGGCTGCACCGCCGTCAGGGTGGCGAGCGTGCCCTGACGCTGGTGGAAAGCGACCAGCTCACTTATCGACACATCGGCGACACCGTCGCCGTAGGTCAGGCAGAACGTCTCATCGTCGAGGTAGTCGCGGATGCGACGCACCCGGCCACCGGTCATCGTGTCGAGACCGGTGTCGACCAGGGTCACCCGCCACGGCTCACTGGCTCCGCGATGGACCGTCACGTCACCGGAGCCCAGATCCACCGTGAGATCCGACTCCCACCGGCTGTAGTTGAGGAAGTACTCCTTGAGCACCTCGCCCTTGTAGCCGCAGCAGACGATGAAGTCGTTGATGCCATGGGCCGCGTAGGTGCGCATGATGTGCCAGATGATGGGTCGATCTCCGATCTCCACCATCGGCTTCGGCCTGACCGCGGTCTCCTCACTCAACCGCGTACCGAAACCACCCGCGAGTATCACTGCCTTCACCGTATGCCCTTCATGGACGAACATTACAGGACGGCGCGCGCGATCTGCCGTCCTCGCCCGGTGGCATCGGAGGCGAAGGGCCATCCCTTGAGGTCTCATCACGATAGCCCCGACTAGCGTGGCCCACGTTGCGCGCCGTGAAGGGACGAGCTGATGCCGCAAGTGTCGGTCATCATCTCCTCCTACAACCGTAGGCGGCTGCTTGCCGAGGCACTGCGAAGCGTCCTGGCGCAGCGCGCGGTCGATGTCGAGGTCATCGTGGTCGACAACGGCTCTACCGATGGAACCCAGGACCAACTGGCCGCCTGCCAAGACACCCGCTTACGGATCATCCGGAACCCGGTGTCGCTCGGCAGCGTGGGGGGTCGCAACACCGGGCTCGCGAACGCCGACGGAGAGTGGGTCGGGTTCCTCGACGACGACGACCTCTGGGCACCGGACAAGTTGCATGCCCAGCTGGAAGCGGCGTACACGACTGGCCGGAACTGGGTCTACACCGGGTGCGTCCACATCGACGCCCAGGGTCGGATCATCAGCGGGCGACCACCGCTGCCACCAGATGAGGTCGTGCAGCAACTGCCACTCCGGTACGTGATCCCAGGGGGGATGTCCAACCTCATCTGGCGGCGCGGCTGCCTTGACGTCGATGGCCTCCTGGATCCCCGCCTGCCGTTCCCCGCCGACTGGGACGTCAGCCTCAGGTTGACGCGACGAGGGCCACCGGCAGCGGTCCCACGACCCTTGGTGGCCTACCGACAGCACGACACGAACATGTCGCGTGACGCCGCCCACTTCAGACAGGAACTCCGCATCCTCGAGGACAAGCGAGCAGATCTGACTGACGGCGTCCCACTCGATTGGGGTCGTCAGCACCGGTTCATCGGCTCAGAGGCGTTGCGATCGGGCTCCCGACGTCGGGCGATAGAGAGCTTCTCTCGGGCCGTCGCCGCAGGGGATCTCGGCTCGTTCCCACGAGCCGTGGCGAGCATGCTGCCATCGCAGGTGCGGGGCTGGCTGCATCGATCCCTCGTCTCTGACCCCGACTGGCTCCGGGAGGCCGAACTGTGGCTCGCTGCACAGCGCGCCTGACGAGACGCAGCTCGGGTGGGTGGCGAACGATCGAGTCCTTCGCCCATGTTCCGGCCGGCGGGAACTAGCTGTAATGCCCACGGAGGTTGTTGACAGTAGGTGAGGGCCTGCCTTGAAGTTCGGA
>CAYXJD010000114.1:0-9845 GCA_964465225.1 uncultured Actinomycetota bacterium | reverse complement strand
GCACATTCACCTGGGCATGACGTCGCGTGACCTCACCGAGAACGTCGAGCAGCTCCAGATCCGCCGCTCCCTCGAGCTCGTGCGCGATCGCTGCGTGGCCGCGCTCGCGCTCCTGGCCGAGCGAGCCACCGAGTACGGCACGCTGGCGATGGCCGGGCGTTCCCACAACGTGCCGGCGCAGGCCACCACGCTCGGCAAACGCTTCGCGAACGCCGGCGAGGAGCTGCTGCAGGCCCTCCACCGCATCGAGGACCTGCTCGACCGCTACCCGCTGCGGGGGCTCAAGGGGCCGGTCGGCACCCAGCAGGATCTGCTCGACCTGCTCGGCAGCGCTGCGGCGGTGGAGCAGCTCGAACATCGGATCGCCGACCACCTCGGCTTCGCCGCCCGGCTGTCCAGCGTCGGGCAGGTCTACCCCCGTTCGCTCGACCTCGATGTCGTGGCCGCCCTCGTGCAGGTCGCAGCCGCCCCCTCGAGCTTGGCCACCACGATCCGGCTCATGGCCGGCGCCGAGCTGGCCACCGAGGGGTTCCAGCCCGGCCAGGTCGGCTCCTCCGCGATGCCGCACAAGATGAACGCCCGCTCCTGCGAGCGCGTCGTCGGGCTGCGGCACGTGCTCACCGGCCACCTCGCCATGGTGAGCGGGGTCTCCGGCGACCAGTGGAACGAGGGCGACGTGTCGTGCTCGGTGGTCCGTCGGGTGGCGCTGCCCGATGCGTTCCTGGCCATCGACGGGCTGTTCGAGACGTTCCTGACGGTGCTCGGCGAGTTCGGGGCGTACCCGGCGGTGATCGAGCGGGAGCTGGCCCGCTACCTGCCGTTCCTCGGCACGACCAAGGTGCTGGTGGCCTCGGTGCGCGCCGGCGTCGGTCGGGAGACCGCCCACGAGGCCATCAAGGAGCACGCCGTCGCCGTCGCGCTCGAGATGCGCGAGGCCGGTCGCGCCGACAACGACCTGCTGGATCGACTGGCGGCCGACCAGCGCCTGCCGTTGACGCGGGCCGACCTCGACGCGCTGTTCGCCGCCCCGCTCTCCTTCACCGGGCGGGCCACCGAGCAGGTGGCGGCGTTCGGCGCCTCGGTCGCCGAGGTGGTCGCCCGGCACCCTGAGGCCGCGCGCTACCGGCCCAGCGAGATTCTGTGACCTCCGACCCCGCGAGGAGCACCGTGCCCACGCCTTCCACGTCCACGCCTGATCCGGACGCAGCCGCTTCTGGACCTGCCGCGCCCCGCGTGCGGTTCTGTCCGGCTCCCTCGGGCTGGCTGCACGTCGGTAGCGCGCGGGCCGCGCTGTACAACTGGCTGCATGCCCGCCACCGCGGCGGCAGCTTCGTGTTCCGCATCGAGGACACCGATGCCACCCGCGCCACCGAGGACTCGATGCGTTCCATGATCGAGGCGCTGGAGTGGATCGGGCTGGACTGGGACGAGGGTCCCGAGCTCACCACCGACGGGCAGCTCGCCAGCCGCGGCGCCTACGGCCCCTACCGACAGTCGGAGCGTGCCGCGCTGTACGCAGCGGTGGCCCGCCGGCTGGAGGAGGCCGGGCACACCTACCGCGATCACCGCACCGCCGAGGAGCTGGAGGCCTGGCGCGCCTCGCACCGCACCGGGCAGGGTCAGGGCCCGCCCGTGGTCAAGGCCGCGGTCTTCGAACACGCGCCGCAGGAGCTGGAGCGCTACCGGGCCGAGGGCCGCCCCGCCAGCCTGCGCCTGCGCACGCCCGAGGACGGCGAGGTGGTCGTCACCGACCTGGTACGCGGCGAGGTGCGCTTCCAGTGGTCGACGATCTCCGATCCGGTGGTGCAGCGCTCCGACGGCTCGGCGACCTACCCCCTGGCCAACTCGGTGGACGACCTCGCCCAGGGCATCGACGTGATCTGCCGGGGCGAGGACCTGCTGTCGGTCACCCCGCGGCAGGTGCTGCTGCACGAGCTGCTGCTCAGCGACGGGCTGCTCGACGACGCGCTGGCCGAGGTGGGCCTGCCGGCACGCGACCCGTCGTTCGGCCCGGTGCAGGCCTTCGCGCACCTGCCGATGGTGGTCGGCATGGACCGCAAGAAGCTCTCGAAGCGACACGGCTCGGTGTCCATCCAGGAGTTCCGCCGCCAGGGGTACCTGCCCGAGGCGCTGCGTAACTACCTCGCGCTGCTCGGCTGGGCCCCGGCCGACGGCCGCGAGCGGCTGACCGATGAGGAGATGATCGCCGAGTTCGATCTCTCGGCCGTCGGGCGCTCCGCGGCGGCCTTCGACGTCGACAAGCTCACCGCCTTCAACGGCGAGCGCATCCGTGAGCTGCCGCCGATGGAACTGGCGCTGCGTCTGGTGCCGTTCCTGGACGGCACCGAGCGCGAGGAGCACCTCCTGCACCCGCCGATCAGCTCCGAGCAGCTGGCGGTCCTGACCGGGCTCGTGCCGTTGATCCAGGAGCGCATGCAGCGCCTCGACGAGGTGTGGCTGTACGCGCCGGCGTTCCTGGCCCCCGAGGTGGAGCTCGACCCGGCCTCGGTGGACAAGGTGTTCGCCAAGGCCGGCAGCACCGAGGCGCTCGAGGCGGCCGAGGAGGCGCTGCGCGCGTGTCCGTGGAACACCGCGGCGATCGAGCAGACGCTCAGGGCGCTGCCCGAGCAGCTCGGCATCGGGTTCGGCAAGGTCGCGCAGCCGATCCGCGTGGCGGTCACCGGTTCCTCGGTCAGCCCACCGCTGTTCGAGTCGCTGGAGCTGCTCGGCCGGGCCCGGTCGCTGGAGCGCATCGCCGCCGCCATCCCCGTTGCGAAGGCGGCGCGCGGGGAGGAGTGAGCCCGTGGCCGCCTTTGCGCGGGGGTCGCCGGGTGCGTACCCTCCGCAGCCGCGTGTGCGCGGCCAGCATCGACCGGAGTGGCGGGCGAGCGGGTCCCGACGCGCGACACCCGATCGGGGGTGGTGTAATCGGTAACACGGCTGGTTCTGGTCCAGTTATTGAGGGTTCGAGTCCTTCCCCCCGAGCTGCTCGCACCGCAGCACCCTGCGGTTCGACCCCGGAGCTGACCTCGGTTAGTCTCCACCGCGCTGCGGCCGTCCACGTCCGCAGCGGTCCTCGCGCCCCCGTCGTCTAGCGGCCCAGGACGCCGCCCTCTCAAGGCGGTAACGGCGGTTCAAATCCGCTCGGGGGTACGCAACGACGTCCGCCCCGCAGGCATGCCTGCGGGGCGGACGTCTTCGCTCGCCCAGTCGGTTCGGGTGCTGCGCTCGCGGGAGCTGCGCCAGGTCAAGCCCGTCCGGTTCGCGGTCACTCGAACAGCGCCGCCGGTCACGCCGGGGGCGGTTCGGGGTCCGGCCGCTCCTCGGGGTCGAGGGGTGACCGGTCAAGGGCCAGGAGCCGGGTCAGGGCCTCCGTGCTCGTGGTCATGCCAAGGTCCTGGGTGGTAGGCCAGTCATCGACCTCGTCGCGCGCGAACCCGATCCACCTCTCGATGGCCTTGAACACCTCGATCTGGAACGACGCGAACAGCACCGAGAGGTGCGTGCGGTCGGGGAACGGATGGCCACCATCGAGGTAGGACGCCATCAGCTCGACGATCGCGGTGTGGTGTTCCCCGATGTCGGCCTCGAGCTCGTCCAACGCCCGACGCAGGTCGTCCACAGAGCCGTGGTCGGCGAACAGCAGGCGAAGGAGCGCCTCGGTCTCGAGGCGCGGCGGGTCGGTCCGCGTCCCCGTCCACTCCGCCAGGGCCTCGCGACCCGCCTCCGTGATCGCGTAGACGTTGCTGGTCCGTTCGCCGGTCGCCTCTTCGCGTGCTGTGGCGTAGCCGAGCTCGACCAGCTTCTTCGGCTCGGAGTACAGCAGGCGCTCGGAACGCGGCCATGCGTAGCGGAGGCTGCGCTGCGCCTGCTGCGTCAGCTCGTAGCCCGTCCAGGGACGCAGGTCGAGGAGCGCCAGGACGGCGTAGGACGAGGTGGTCAGTCGTTGGGGCATCTAGGGCTTGACTTTACTGCAAACTTCATGATGATGCTTACTGAAAGGTGCAGTATCTACGAAGAGCCCACCCTTGAAGCCCCGCACCCACTCCGGCAGGGAGCACAGCGATGGAGATCGCCCAACACATCAGCGTCATCGAGCAGGAAGCGCAGCTCTTCGCCGAGGCGGTCGAGCGGGACGGGCTCTCGGTGAGCATCGCCACCTGTCCCGGCTGGGACATGCGGACCCTGGTCCGTCACCTCAGCGAGATCCACCTGTGGGCGGCTGCGCACGTCGCCTGCAAAGCCACCAAGCTGTCGGTCGACGACCTCGAGGAGCTGGCGGTCTCGTGGCCCGACCTCGCGGTGTTCTGGCCCGAGGACGGTGAACTGCTCGACTTCTACCGAGCGACGAACGCGAACCTGGTCCGTGAGCTCGAGGCAGCCCCGGCCGACGTCGCGGCGATGACGTTCCTCGCCGCCCCTTCGCCGCTCGCCATGTGGGCGCGTCGCCAGGCACACGAGCTGACCATCCACCGCATCGATGCGCAACGGGCTGCCGGGGCCGTCTCCGGCATCGACCCCGTCCTCGCATCGGACGGCATCGATGAGTTGCTCATGGCCTTCGCCCCCCGGTCCTCCTCGTTCCCACTCGAGGAGGACCGGAGCATGGTGATCCACGCTGTCGACACCGGCGATCGTTGGCGCGTACGCATGGGCCCGGGTGGCATCGACAGCGCACGTGAGGACGGTCCCGCCGACGTCGCACTCAGCGGCTCGGCCGGCGACCTCTACCTCGCACTCTGGAACCGTGGCGACGGAGCTGACCTCGACGTCCGTGGGGATCGCGACGTGCTGGCGACGTGGCACAACAACCACCGTGTCCGCTGGGCGTAGCCCGTCAGCGGCGCCGCAGGACAGGAGCACACACCGCAGGCAGGACCCCGGCGTCGCCTCCGACGACGGTGACAGCACCACGAGGAGACAGCACATGAAGAGCACCATCGACGAGGTACCGATCGCCCACGAGGCGCTCGGCGAGATGGTCCGCGGCCAGGACTGGGGCGGCATGACCAGTGCGTACCTGCAGTACCCGACCGGACTCGACTTCTGTCCTCTGCTCGAAGGCTTGGAGCGCGACCACTGCCAGTGCCCGCACTGGGGGTTCGTGCTCGAGGGCCGCATCCGGGTGAACTACGAGGACGGCACCTCCGAGGTCGTGGGAGCTGGCGACCTCTACTACTGGCCCGCTGGACACACCGTCGTGGTCGAGGACGCGATCCGGATGGTCGAGTTCAGTCCCCACGAGCAGATGTCGGCGGTCCTGGCCCACGTCGTGACCAAGCTGTAGCCACAGGGCCGCCGGTCCCTGCCCGGTCACCGGGGAGGTCGATCACGGCGGTTCGCACGACCGGTCGAGCGGAGCTCGCCGAACACGGCCGAGGACCCGAGGTCACGGCACGGTTCGGTGCAGCACCTGGACGGCCGCGTGTTCCTGCACCTGTGTGGGGGCTTGCCACTTCGGACCCGGTCGACGGCCATCGCCGACCGGGTCCGAGTGGTTGTCCGTGGGCTGGCGGGCGTCCTGGGTCGCCGCGGGAACGTTGGGCGTCGTTCACCCACCATTCACCTCTCGCACCGATGGTGGTCACCTGCTGCCCCGAGACTTCCGACAGCGGTCGCAGGGAGGTGGCGGAGGCGTCACCGGCGGCCGGGACTCCCGCTCTGACACAGGAGATACTCAGTTGAGGATGTGGCGCTACGCAGCCCCACTCATGGCTCTCGCTCTCGTCACGGCCGCATGTGGCAGTGACGACGACACGGCTTCCGAGGACACGGCGACCGAAGAAGAGACGACCGAGGACGACGGGGCCGAGGACGACTCCTCTGGCGAGGAGGGGGGCGGCGAGGCCCTGTCTGGCTCGATCGCGATCGATGGCTCGTCCACCGTCGGCCCACTCACCGACGCGATCGCCGAGGAGTACAACGCGGTCCAACCCGACGTGATCGTCAACCTGTCCATCTCCGGTTCCGGCGGCGGCTTCGAGCGGTTCTGCGGTGTGGGGGACACGCAGATCTCCAACGCCTCGCGCCCGATCAAGGACGAGGAAGCCGAGCTGTGTGCCGAGAACGGCATCGAGTTCACCGAGGTGCGCGTCGGCACCGACGCGCTGACCATGGTCACGAGCCCGGGCGCTGAGTTCCCCGCCTGTCTGACGACCGAGGAGGTCGTCGCACTCTGGGGGCCCGATGGCGCCACGACCTGGGACCAGGTCAACCCGGACTTCCCCGCCGAGCCGGTCACGATCTTCGCGCCCGGCGCGGACTCCGGCACCTACGACTTCTTCAACGAGACGGTGCTCGAGCCTTCCGAGATCGAGGAGCCGCGGCAGGACTTCAACGCCTCCGAGGACGACAACATCATCGCCCAGGGCGTGGCCGGCACGCCGAACTCCTTCGGCTACTTCGGCTTCGCCTACTACACCAACAACACCGACACCGTGCAGGCGATCGCTTTCGACGCGGGTGAGGGCTGTGTCGAGCCGAGCGCGGAGACCGCGCAGGACGACTCGTACAAGCTGGCTCGGCCGCTCTTCATCTACCTGAAGAACGAGAGCCTGTCCGACCCGGCGGTCGCGGACTTCGCGACCTTCTACCTCGACACCGTCAACGACGTGATCGAGGGCGTCGGCTACATCCCCGCCTCCGACGCCGAGCTCGAAGAGGCCCGGTCCGCCGTCGACGCGGCGATCGCCGGCAGCTGACACCGACCGCCGCCCGGCCGCCGATCGGCGGCCGGGCGCAGCGGTGTCCGGTGGGCCTGCGCGTTAGACTTCTGACCGCAACCTGGGTCGGTCGGGACCGCTGACCACGACGACCGTCACGCCCAGACCGAAGGGCAACACGATGTCCGGACCACCCTCAGGGTCGGCGCCGCTCGACCTGCGTCCCAGCAGCAGTCGTCTGGGCGAGCGCGTGATCATGAAGGGACTCCTGCTCGCTGGGAGCGTCTCGATCCTGACGACCCTGGCCATCGTCTTCATCCTGCTCGAGGAGGGGCTGCGGTTCTTCGCGTCGGTGTCGGTGGTCGACTTCTTCACCGACACCGCCTGGCGGCCCTTCGGGGACCCGGAGAGCGAGGCGTTCCGCGTCGGGATCCTCCCGCTCATCAACGGCACCCTGCTGGTGACCGCCATCGCGATGATCGTGGCCATCCCACTCGGCCTCGGAGCGGCCGCCTACCTCTCGGAGTACGCCCCGGAGCGCATCCGGCGCAAGATCAAGCCGTCGCTGGAGGTGCTCGCCGGGGTCCCGACGGTGGTGCTGGGCTACTTCGCCCTCACCTTCGTCACGCCGCTGATCCGGACGGTCTTCCCCGAGGGCACCATCCAGATCTTCAACGCGCTCAGTGCCGGCATCGTGGTCGGCATCATGGTCGTGCCGACGGTGGCGTCGCTGGCCGAAGACGCGATGAGCGCGGTGCCGAACGGCCTGCGCCAGGCGGCGTACGGCATGGGAGCAACGCGTTCCACCGTCGTGCGCAAGGTCGTGGCTCCGGCTGCCCTGTCCGGGATCGTCTCGGCGATCATCCTCGGGATGGGCCGAGCGATCGGGGAGACCATGATCGTGGCGATCGCCGCAGGCAACCTGCCGACGATGACCCTGAACCCCGGCGATCAGGTGCAGACGATGACCGGCTACATCGTCCAGGCGGTCGGCGGCGAGGCCTCGCGCGGATCACTGACCTACCAGTCGATCTTCGCCGTCGGGATCGTGCTGTTCACGATGACGTTCTCGCTGAACCTGCTCGCACAACGGTTCGTCAGGCGCTTCCGGGAGGTGTACGAATGAGCCTGCTCTCCACCCCGGAGACCACCGTCAAGGACATGGCCGCGGCGCTGGTGGCGCCGCGGAGCCGTTCGGTCCGTGAGCGGGCCTTCGAGTTGACGCTACTGGTCATGACCCTGTTCGCGCTCGTCGTCCTCGTCGTGCTGCTGGTGGACATCCTCGTCGACGGGTTCGCGCGTCTCGATCTGGCGTTCCTGACGTCGTACTCCAGCCGGAACCCGGACGAAACGGGCATCCGCACCGGTCTCACCGGGACCCTCTCCCTGATGGTGCTCACCGCCCTGTTCTCCTTCCCGCTCGGTATCGCCGCCGCGATCTACCTCGAGGTGTTCGCTCCGGACAACCGGTTCACCCGGCTGATGCAGGTCAACATCGCGAACCTGGCCGGGGTCCCGTCGGTGGTCTACGGCCTGCTCGCCTCGGCGGTCTTCGTCTACATCCTCGGCTTCGGCCGTGTGCTGCTCAGCGGCGTGATGGCGCTGACGCTGTTGATCCTCCCGGTGATCATCGTCGCGAGCCGGGAGGCGATACGCGCGGTCCCGCCCTCGATCATGAACGGCGCCCTGGCACTGGGGGCGACCCCGTGGCAGGCCACCTACAAGCAGGTGCTGCCGGTCGCGATGCCCGGCGTGTTCACGGGCACGATCCTCGCGCTGTCCCGGGCCGTCGGTGAGACCGCGCCGATCCTGGTCGCCGGGGCGGTGTTCAGCCGCCGCGCCGACAACGTGCCGTGGCGCATCTTCGAGCCCTTCGGCGCGGTGCCGATCCAGATCTACGACTTCGTCAAGCGTCCGCAGGAGGCCTTCCAGACCGAGGCCGCCGCGGCAGCCATCATCGTGCTGATGTCCGTGCTGCTGCTGATGAACACGACCGCCATCACGCTCCGCAACCGCTACCGCCAGAGACTGTGACACCACGCCACGACGAGGAAGAGGACGCAGCCATGGACGAGACGACCGTCGCTGAGGCAGCCCGCCTGACGGCCTCGCCGGATCGTCAGCCGACCCGAGACGCCCGGGGTGGGATGCCTGAGCCCGCCGAGTCGATCTTCTCGCTGCACGACGTGCAGGTGCGTTACGGCGACTTCGTGGCCGTGAAGGATGTCACGATGGACATCCCGAAGAACCAGATCACGGCGCTGATCGGACCGAGTGGCTGCGGGAAGTCGACGCTGCTGCGGTCCTTGAACCGTATGAACGATCTCGTGCCGTCGGCGGTCGTCGACGGCGAGGTGCTCTACCACGACGTGGACATCTACGGCGACGAGGTCGACCCGGTCGAGGTCCGGCGTCGCATCGGGATGGTGTTCCAGGCGCCGAACCCCTTCCCGAAGTCGATCTACGACAACGTCGCCTTCGGGCCGCGCATCAACGGCTACGAGGGCAGCCTCGACGACGTGGTCGAGTCCTCCCTGCGCGGGGCGGCCATCTGGGACGAGGTGAAGGACAAGCTCGGCAGCAGTGCCCTGTCGCTGTCCGGCGGACAGCAGCAGCGGCTGTGCATCGCCCGCGCGATCGCGGTCACGCCCGACGTGATCCTGATGGACGAGCCGTGTTCGGCGCTCGATCCGATCGCGACCCTGCGCATCGAGGACCTGATGCGCGAACTGACCGATGCGTACACGATCGTGATCGTGACGCACAACATGCAGCAGGCGGCCCGTGTGTCCGACAAGACGGCGTTCTTCACCTTGGAGGTGGACGAGGAGACCGAGGAGAAGGCCGGTGTGCTCGTCGAGTTCGACGAGACCGAGCGCATCTTCACCAACGCCTCCGACCCCCGCACGGAGTCCTACATCAGCGGCCGCTTCGGGTGAGCCCCATCCGTCGCGTGTAGGCGGCTGATCTCCAGCGCGTCGAACTGCTCGACCGGCGCGGCCCGGAGCGCGTGGTCGAAGCGATCGACCTCGATGCAGTGGGCGAGATCCTCAGGTCGGGCCCAGTCCGCACCGCCGGGCACGAAGTTGCGACCTGCATCGGAGGTCGCCACCCGGGCCGTGAAGCGTCGCGGATCGGGGTCGCCGCCCCTGAGCCGGGCCGCGATCAGCTCCGCAGCGGCCA
>CAYXJD010000113.1:0-9884 GCA_964465225.1 uncultured Actinomycetota bacterium | reverse complement strand
GTGGTCGGATCATCGAGGAGGACGATGTGAAGCTCGTCACGGCGATCGTGAAGCCGCACAAACTCGACGAGGTCAAGGAGGCGCTGCAGAACATGGGCGTCCAGGGCCTGACGGTGTCGGAGGTGCGTGGCTACGGCAGGCAGCGTGGACACACGGAGATCTACCGCGGGGCCGAGTACACCGTGGAGTTCGTGCCGAAGGTCATGCTCGAGGTGCTGATCGACAGCCCGATGCTCGACGAGGTACTCGACGCGATCGTGAAGGCAGCGCAGACCGGACAGGTCGGCGACGGGAAGGTCTTCGTGACCGACGTCGAACGGATCGTCCGTATCCGTACCGCTGAAGAGAACGTCGACGCGATCTGATCCGCGGGTTCGCGCGCGGGGCGTTGGTCGCCCCGTAGCGCGGCCCGAGTGGAGAGGGACCCAACGCCGTGCTGACCTCCGCTACCGGCGGCCCCGCTGTCGAGGTGGACACCGCAGCAGCGGCGGCCGCGCTCAAGGCCAGGTGGGCCGAACTCGTCGCAGACGGGCCGCCGCCAGGCCGCGCCTGGTCGCGGGCGGCCACCACCGCCGTCGACGACCTGCTGGTCGAGTTGGCGGCACCCTGGTCCGGTCGGCACCGCCTGGCGGTGGTCGCCGTCGGTGGGTACGGCCGGCGGGAGTTGAGTCCGGCCTCCGACGTCGATCTGCTGCTGCTCCACGACCGGTTGGACATCGAGGTACTGGAGCGCGTCGTCCGCGCGGTGATCTACCCCCTGTGGGACGCCGGTCTGACCGTCGGCTACGCCGTGCGGGACCGGCGGGAGGCGTTGGCGTCCGTCGACGACGTCGACAGCGCGACGGCCATGCTGGATCTGCGCACGGTCGCCGGCGACGCCCCCTTCGCCCAACTGGTCCGCACCGAGGTGACCCGCCGGCTCCGCCGCCGACCACATCGGTTCCTCGGCGCGCTGCGGGCGGCCGACCTGGAGCGCCGCGCTCGCGCCGGGGACGCTGCCGAGGTCCTCGAGCCCCATCTCAAGGATGGTGCCGGCGGGCTCCGGGACGTCCAGTCGTTGCGCTGGGCGGCTGCGGCGCTGGTCGGCAGCGTCGGACTCGATCCACTCATCCCGGCCGGCTACCTCGGCGCTCCGGACCGACCCCGCATCGCCGCCGCCGAGGACCGGCTGCTGGCGATCCGGATCGCCCTCCACCTCGTCGCGCTGAAGGAGAGCGCCAAGCCCGACATCCTCCGGCTGGACCGCCACGACGAGGTCGCCGCCGCACTCGGGTACGAGGACGGGGCGCCGCACGAACTGGCCCCGCACCTGCTCCTGCGGGACCTCTACCTCGCCACCCGGACCATCGATCACGTGCACCGGCGTGCGTGGGCCCTGATCGATGCGGACGTCGCCCGTGGGCGGCGGCGGCTCGGCCGGCCCGCGGAGGGGGAGATCGACGGTTTCGAGCTGGTCGACGGGGTACTACGGATCCCGTCCGGTACCGATGTCGACGAGGCCAGCCTGCCGGCACGCCTGCTGGTCGCCCTCACCGAGTCGGGTGCGGTGCTGGACCGGGGGAGTGCGGCGCGGTTGCGGGTTCGGGCGGACGCGGTGCTCGCGGGCCAGCAGGACGGTCCGTGGCGCTGGTCGAACGACAGCCGGCACCGCCTCGTCGGGGTGCTCCAGCGTGGCTCGGTGGCGCTGCCGGCGCTGGCCGAGCTCGACGAGGTCGGCGTGTGGACGGCGTGGGTGCCCGAGTGGGGGCCGCTGCGCGGCCGGGCACAGCGCAACCCCTACCACCGCTTCGCCCTCGATCGCCACGCCTGGCACGCCGCTGCCGAACTCGGGGACCTCGTGCGACGTGAGCCATGGGCAGCGGAGACCCTGGTGGACGTCGACGACCGCGAAGCGCTGTTCCTCGGGGCGCTGCTCCACGATGTGGGCAAGGTGCTCGGGGAACCCCACGCGGAGACGGGCGTGCCCCTGGCCGCCGCGATCGCCACACGTATGGGAGCCGGCAGCGCGACGACCGAACGCATCGAGCGACTGGTCCGGCTGCACCTGGTCCTGCCCGATGCAGCGCAACGACGTGATGTGACCGACCCTGCACTCGCCCGGGAGGTCGCCGCCACGGTGGGCGACCGTTCGATGCTGGCCATGCTGCACCTGCTGGCCGCAGCCGACGGGCGGGCGACGGGACCGACGGCCTGGAGCCCGTGGATCGCCACGTTGGTCCAGCGCCTCGTGACGAAGGTGAGAGCGGTGTTCGATGAGAAGGATCCGGACGAGGTGGGCGATGGCGCGATCGTGACGGCACGAGCCGCCCAGGTGTTGGCACCGGAGCTCGGGGCCGATCCCGAACTGGTCCGCGGACATCTCGCGCTGCTCCCTCGCCGGTACGCGGCGGCGGTCTCGCCCCGGGCCGTCGTCCGCCATGCGCTGATGTCCGTCGGGGAGCTCGGGCCGACCGACGTCCGGACCAGGGTCACACCAGGTGAGGACGACCCCGACGGCCACGTCGGACTGGACGAGTTGGACGTGGTCGCGATCGACCACCCGGGATGGTTCGCGAAGGTCGCCGGCGTCGTGGCGTTGCACGGCGGTTCCGTGGTGGCCGCCGAGGCGTTCACACGTGAGGACGGTCTCGCCTTCGACACCTTCAAGGTGGCGCCGCCCGACGGGGCCGGTGGCTCCTGGTGGGCCCGGGTGGAGGGCGACCTCGACGACGTCGCCGGAGGACGACTGGCGGTCCGCGCCCGGGTGCTGCGCAAGGCACGCGCCGAGCGCTCCCGCCTCGCCAAGCTCCCCCCGGTCACCTCGAAGGTGGTCGTCAGCGACGATCCGGGTGGGCGCGCGACGGTGATCGAGGTCCGGGCGCTCGATCGGCTCGGGGCGCTGTACGCGATCGCGACGGCGTTGGCGGAACTGGAGCTCGACATCGTCATGGCTCGGGTCCAGACCATGGGACACGAGGTGATCGACGTGTTCTACCTCCGCGACGGCGACGGCACCCCGCTGTCACGCGACCACCTCGCCGAGCTCGAGCTCGCCGTCCTCGGCGCGATCGACGAGCTCTAGGCCCCCGACCGCGCCGGGCGCTCACCTGCCCCCACCATCACATGACGCCGCCTTCGGTCATGCGCTGGTAGTCGAGCACGCGGTCGAGGGTCTCCTCCGCGACGCCTTCCTCGAGGGCGACCTCGCGTAGCGTCTGGCCCGTCTGGTGGGCCTTCTTGGCGAACCCGGCGGCGCGCTCGTAGCCGAGCTCGGGCACCAGCGCCGTGACCTGCATCAGGGACCGCTCGACGTAGGCCGTGCCCTGGCCGGTCTCGGTGATCCCCACGATGCACTTGTCGACGAACACCCTCGAGACGTTGGCCAGCAGGTTCTCGGACTCGATCACGTTGCGCACCATCATGGGGATCATGACGTTGAGCTGGAGGTCGCCTGACATGCCGCCGATGCCGACGGCCACGTCGTTGCCCATCACCTGGGCGCAGACCTGCCGGACCGACTCCGGGATCACCGGGTTGACCTTGCCGGGCATGATGGAGCTGCCAGGCTGGATCTCCGGGAGCTGCAGCTCACCGAGCCCGGTCCGCGGTCCGGAGGACAGCCAGCGGATGTCGTTGGCGATCTTGAACAGGCTGGCCGCGATCGTCTTCAGCGCCCCGGAGACCTCGACCAACGCGTCCATGCCGCCCTGGGCGGAGAAGTGGTTCTCGGCCTCACGGAAGGGCAGCTCCGTGCGCTCCGCCATCAGTTCGATCACCCGGTCGACGAACCCCGGTGGGCAGTTGATGCCGGTGCCGACCGCGGTCCCACCGAGCGCGAGCTCGTAGACCGACTCCAGCGCCTTGTGGATCCGGGCGATGCCGAGCTCGACCTGGCGGGCGTAGCCGCCGAACTCCTGTCCGAGGGTGACCGGCGTGGCGTCCATCAGGTGGGTCCGGCCGGACTTGACCACCTCGGCCCACTCGGCCTCCTTGGCCCGGAGCGCCTCGGCGAGGTGCTCGAGCGCCGGGAGCAGCTGCCCGGTGGCGACCCGTGCGATCGCCACGTGGACGGAGGTCGGGAAGGTGTCGTTGGAGGACTGCGAGGCGTTGACGTGGTCGTTGGGGTGCACCCGCGCGGAGCTCAGGTCCTCGCCGAGCAGCTGCTTGGCCCGGTTGGCGACCACCTCGTTGACGTTCATGTTCGTCGAGGTGCCCGATCCGGTCTGGAAGGTGTCGACGGGGAAGTGCTCGTCGAGCTCGCCGGCGATGACCTCGTCGGCGGCCTGCTTGATCGCCTCCGCGACCTCGGCGTCCACCACCCCGGTCTCCTGGTTGGCCGTCGCGGCGGCCCACTTGAGCATGGCGTGGGCGTGGATCACGTCGAAGGGCACGGGGATCCCCGAGACGGGGAAGTTCTCGACCGCGCGCTGGGTGGAGGCCCCCCACAGCGCGTCGGTGGGCAGCTGCATCTCGCCCATCGTGTCCTTGGCGGTACGGAACTCGTCGGTCATGGTGGCGCTCGCTCCTGTGACGCAGTGGATGGGGTGGCTGCGGCCGACGCTAGTGAAACCTCGCGTCCACCGTGGACGGCTGCCGCCCACGTGGGTCTACCCTCGAAAGGTCGAGGGAGCGAGACAGCGTGGAACTGGTGACCCTGGCGGCGGTGCGTGCCGCCGCGGCGCGCATCGACGGCGTCACGCACGTGACGCCCGTGCAACGTTCCCGCGCGTTGAGCGAGCGGGTCGGTGCCGAGGTGCTGCTCAAGTGCGAGAACCTGCAGCGGACCGGGTCGTTCAAGCTCCGAGGCGCCTACAACCGCATCGCGCAGCTGTCACCCGGGGAGCGGGCCCGCGGCGTGGTCTGTGCCTCGGCGGGCAACCACGCGCAGGGGGTCGCCCTGGCCGCGTCGCTGCAGGGCGTCGCCTCGACGGTCTTCATGCCGGTGGAGGCGCCGTTGCCGAAGCTGGATGCCACGGTGGCCTACGGCGCCACGGTCCGGACCGTCGGTGAGACCGTCGACGATGCGATGGCCGCGGCACGGGCGTTCGCCGAGGAGCACGATGCGGTGTTCGTGCACCCCTTCGACCACCCGGATGTCATCGCCGGGCAGGGCACGCTCGGGCTCGAGATCGTGGACCAGGTTCCGGCCTTCGGCACGATGGTGGTCTGTCTCGGCGGCGGTGGTCTGCTCTCGGGCATCGCCGTGGCCCTGCGGGCGCTGCGTCCGGACGTGCACATCGTTGGGGTCCAGGCCTCCGGGTGCGCCTCCTTCCCACCGTCGCTGGAGGCCGGCCATCCCCTGACGCTGCCCAGCCTCTCCACGATCGCCGACGGGATCGCCGTCAAGCGGCCCGGGGAGCTGACCCTGGCGCACGTGGAGTCGCTGGTCGACGATGTGATCACGGTGACCGACGACGAGCTGGCCTCGGCGGTCGTGCTGCTGCTCGAGCGCGCCAAGCTGGTCGCCGAACCGGCCGGGGCCGCCGCCGTCGCGGCCCTGCTCGCCGGCAAGATCGACGGTCCGGGGCCCATCGTCGCCACCCTGTCGGGGGGCAACATCGACCCGCTCGTGCTGCAGCACCTGGTCACCGGCGGGCTGGCGTCGGTCGGGCGGTACGCGACCCTGCGGACCCGGGTGACCGACGCGCCGGGAGGTTTGTCCCGTCTGCTCGGCCTGATCGCCGCCGAGCGGGCGAACGTCGTCGGTGTCGCCCACCACCGGCTCGAACACCGCCTGGAGCTCGGTCAGGTCGATGTGGTGCTCGAGCTGGAGACGCGCGGCCACGAGCACGTCGCGGCGCTGGTCGCGGCGCTCGAGGACGAGGGGTACCGCGTCCGAAGCGTGTGAGGCTCGCTACCGTGGCAGCGAGACCAGGTCGCGGTGCGCGATCGACGTGGCCGCGGGACGCGGCCGGTAGCGAGTAGGGGCACCCCGATGGACGAGCAGCGCCCCGCTGGGTGGGACGCCGAGCCGTCGGCACCGGTGGACCGTGACGCGGACGGACCGCCGCCTCCGCCGCCGCAGCCGGCGGGGGCGCCGCCCCCGGTGTCGCCTGCCCCGGTGTCGCCTGCCCCGGTGTCGCCTGCCCCGGTGTCGCCGCCCGCGGCGAGCTCGACCTCCGGTTCACCGTCGGTGCCGCAGCCTGCGCAGACCGGAGCCCGACGCCGCTCCCGGTGGCCGCTCCTGGTGGTCCTGGTGGCGGTCCTCGTCGCGGTACCGCTCGCGCTGCTGGTGCTGGCAGGTCCGGGCGGTGACGAGGGCTCGACCGCGGCGCTCGATGGCGAGCAGGACGGCGACACGGGCTCGAGTGAGGGTTCGGAGGGGGGCGGTGACGACCTGCTCGAGGACGGGGATGGCGCTGACGAGGATCCCGATGCGCCCGGTGGCGACGGCGATGCACCCGGTGGCGACGGCGATGCGCCCGGTGGCGACGGCGATGCGCCCGGTGGCATCGAGCCGGATGCGGAGCTGGAGCCGCTCGACCTGACCGCCCTCGCCGGGCTCGATCGCACCTACGGGCAGCTGCTCACCGACATCGACGCATCCGAGCGTGCCATGATCGCCTTCCAGGCGGGTCTGGCCGAGGCCTTCGGCGGGGCCGGGAGCCCGCAGGACGCGCTGGACGGCGCCGGGGAGGTGGCTGCCGAGAGCCGGGAGCGGCTGCTGGCGGTACGCGACCGTCTCACGGCCCCGCTCGACGACGCCGGGGCCGATCGCGTCCGCGAACGGTACGTGGACCACCTCGATGCCTGGGAGGGGTTCATGGCCGAGGTGGAGGCGGACCCTCTCGCGGCGCTGGAACAGGGCGAGCGTGGGTCCACCGTGCGCATCAACGCCTCCGCGGACGCCTTCGCCCGTGCGCTCGAGGCCGAACTGCCCGGCGACATCGCCGCCGAGGTGGCCCGATACGCCGATGAGCTCCTCGATCGGGGGTTCCGCGACATGGGCTACGCCGACGTCTGAGGTCGTCCCGGCCCGGGGCCGCGGGGCGCACGCCGGCCAGCTTCGCTCAGACCGCGACGCGCTCGACGCCCACCAGTTCGGCCACCTCGGCAAGCACCTCGGTGAGGCCGTAGTCCTTGGGGGTGAACACGGCCGCGACCCCGGCGGTGCGCAGGGTGTCCGCGTCGGCGGTGGGGATGATCCCCCCGACGACGACGGGGACCTCGACCCCTTCGGCACGCAGGCCCTCGAGCACCTGGGGCACCAGCGCCAGGTGAGAGCCGGACAGGATGGACAGTCCGACGAGGTGCACGTCCTCGTCCACTGCGGCACGGACGATCTGGGCCGGGGTCAGGCGGATGCCCTCGTAGATCACCTCCATACCCAGGTCACGCGCACGGATCGCGACCTGCTCGGCCCCGTTGGAATGGCCGTCCAACCCGGGCTTTCCCACCAGGATCCGCAGGCGGCGGCCCACCCGCTCCTCGACCGCTCGGACACGCCGACGCGCCTGATCCATGCTGGTCGAGCCGTCCGCCCCGCTCGCGATCGCGGCGTCGGACACGCCCGTCGGCCCGCGGTACTCGCCGAAGGCCTCCCGGAGCACCCCTGCCCATTCACCCGTGGTGGCCCCCGCACGCGCACAGGCGATCGAGGCCGGCATCAGGTTCTCATCGGTCGCTGCCGCACGGCGGAGCTCAGCGAGCGCGGCCTCGACGGCGACCCCGTCGCGCTCGGCCCGCCAGGCTTCCAGCCGCGCGAGCTGCTCGGCCTCAGCCGCCGGGTCCACGACGAGGATGCCGCCCTCGGCATCGACCAGCGGGGATGGCTCCGCGGCCGTGAAGGCGTTCACGCCGACGACCACCTGTTCGCCGCTCTCGATGCGCCGCAGGCGCTCGGCGTTGGAGGCCACCAGCTGCGACTTCATCAGCTCGACGGCCTGCATCGCCCCGCCGTGGGCCAGGACCTCTTCGAGCACCTCGCTCGCTCCCGACACCAGCGCATCGACCTTGGCCTCCATCACGTGGCTGCCGGCGAACAGATCACCGTTCTCGAGCAGATCGCTCTCGAGCGCCAGCACCTGCTGCATCCGTAGTGACAGCTGCTGATCCCAGGGGCGCGGGAGGCCCAGCGCCTCGTTCCACGCCGGTAGCTGCACCGCCCGCGCACGGGCGTCCCGCGACAGGGTGACGCCGAGCATCTCGATCAGGATGCGGGTGATGTTGTTCTCGGGCTGCTGTTCCGTGAGCCCCAGCGAGTTGACCTGGACGCCGTACCGGAAGCGCTTGAGCTTGGGGTCGGTGACGCCGTAGCGCTCGGTGGTGATCCGATCCCACAGCTCGACGAAGGCGCGCATCTTGGCGACCTCCTCGACGAACCGGATCCCGGCGTTGACGAAGAAGGAGATCCGCCCGACGACCTGCCCGAAGTCGGCCTCGGGGACCTGGCCACGTTCCCGGACGGCGTCCAGCACCGCGATCGCGTTGGCCAGCGCGAAGGCCAGCTCCTGCACCGGGGTCGCCCCGGCCTCCTGGAGGTGGTAGCTGCAGATGTTGATCGGGTTCCACCTCGGGACCTCGGTCACCGTGTACGCGAGGAGATCGGTGGTCAGTCGCATCGAGGGTTGCGGGGGGAAGGCGTAGGTACCTCGCGAGAGGTACTCCTTGAGGATGTCGTTCTGTGTCGTTCCGGCGAGGCTCGCGGTGTCCGCGCCCTGCTCCTCGGCGACGGCGATGTACAGCGCCAGCAGCCACATGGCGGTCGCGTTGATCGTCATCGAGGTGTTCATCTGCTCGAGTGGGATCGCATCGAACAGCTGCCGCATGTCGCCGAGGTGGCTGATCGGCACCCCCACCTTGCCGACCTCGCCGCGCGCCAGCACGTGGTCGGGGTCGTACCCGGTCTGGGTCGGCAGGTCGAAGGCCACCGACAGGCCGGTCTGCCCCTTGGCGAGGTTGGTCCGGTACAGCTCGTTGGACGCCGCGGCCGAGGAGTGTCCGGAGTAGGTCCGCATCAACCACGGCCGGTCCCGCTCGGGGAGTTGCCCCGCGTTGCCGACGTCGCTCGTCCCGGTCACTGTGTTCCCTCCGGTCCTCGCCGCAGGCCCTCGGCTGCGATCCCGCGCACCCCTGATGCCTGCCCCGCAGCGTAGCCGTGGCGACCGCTCGTCCGGTCGTCGGGCGGCTCAAGGCCCGCCCCCGCTCGCATCGCCTTCCAGGGGAGGACTAGCGTCGTCGACCGGTACGACGGTGCGGGACGGGGACGCCCGCACCTGGCGGTCCAGGGAGGTCCCATGTCCGCTCACGCACCTCTGCCCCCGACCTCGAGGTGGGGCCGGCGTGCCATCGCGCTGGGGGGCGCGCTGCTCACGGTGGCGGCCGGGACGGCCGGGGTGATCGCGGGCGGTGGATGGGGGCAACCGGCGACGGCGCAGACACTGGACGACCTCGACGCAGCCGAGGAGGTCGTCGACGAGCTCACCGATGCCCAGGCGGCCGCGATCGATCGCTACGAGGCGGCCTGGGCGACGATCGAAGGCACCCGGTCAGAGCTCGCGGCGCTGGAACGCTCCACCGCGGCATTGGCCGCCGAGGTGGCGGCAACGACCCAGGCGTTGGAGCGCCGTGCCCGCGTGGCGTTCAAGCGGGGGCCGATGGAGAGCTTCGAGGTGCTGTTCCAGGCGGAAGCCGCCCAGTTGGCGCTGGAGCGGGTCGGACTGCTGTCGGCCCTCCAGCGTCGTGACCGCGTAGAGGTGGACCAGGCCGCTGCTGCACAGGTGGCGCTGGAGCAGTCGCGGGAGTTGATCCGTGTGCGGGAAGCGGAGCTGCTCGCGCTGCAGGAGGTCCTGGAGGCGGAGGCGGCGGTCCTCCAGGAGGAACTGGACAGAGCCAGCCAGCAGGCGGAGGAGATCCGCACGCTGGTCGCACGGCAGCGACGGGTCGACCGCGGGGCGCAGCAGGGC
>CAYXJD010000112.1:0-9915 GCA_964465225.1 uncultured Actinomycetota bacterium | reverse complement strand
CCCTGGGCCACGAGACCGCCGAACCCTCGGCCACGAGACCGCCGAACCCTGGGCCGCGAGACCGGCAACGTCAGTGCTTGGGCCGTAGAGGGGTTCCCGGCCACGGACCGAACACCGGTACCGCGACCGGCGGTGCGGGCCGTGAGGCCCCGCCCCGATCGAGGTGCTCAGCGGCCGCGGCCTGGTCGAACCTCGGCCAGGTCCGCCAGCTCCCGTCGTCGTGGCACTGCACGCGCGTGTCCCGCCCCGGCAGGTAGGCGAGCGCGTCCTCCAGGCTCCACCGGCCCGCGACGTCGACCCCTCCCACGCGTCCGAGCTGGTAGGTGCCAGGCGGCGCGAAGCAGCCGTCGCCGTGCTCGGGACGGACCCGAGCGGGCGTGCGCTCGGCTACCCGACCCTCGGTGCGGTCCAGCAGCCCGGTCGCGGCGGGCGACAGCCCGAGCACCCAGGTGTCGATGACCGCCCCCGGCTCCGGCACCAGCGTCAACGGGACCGCGCCGTACCCGGTGCGTCGCGCTTCGAACGCCGCCACGTAGCCGACCAACCTCGCCGGCAGGAGCACCGCGCCGTGCACGTCCAGTCGCTTGTCGTGCAACCGCCCCGGCGCCGCGTTCGAACCGTAAGCCACCACGAACCTGATCCGCTCCGGCTCGCGGAGCACCGGCACGGCCGGGCCCGCCGGCCAGGCGTCGAGGTCGAGCTGCACCACCCGGCCGTCGTGCACCACGGCGGGTCCGGCGGCTCGCGGCCCGGGGTAGCTGCGGGGATCGAAACTCGACACGCGCGACGCCTCAGCCAGCCGCGGGATCACGGCCGGGCAACCCTCCGTGCTCGAGCAGTTCCCGGAAGGCCGCCTCGCCGACGACCGGCACCCCGGCCGCCTCGGCCCTGTCGCGCTTGGAGCCGGGATCGGCACCGGCGACCACCACCGAGGTGCGTCCCGACACGCTGCCGGTCACCTTCGCGCCACGCGCCTCGAGCGCTTCCTTCGCCTCGTCACGGGTGAAGCCCTCCAGCGTGCCGGTGACCACCACGGTCCAGCCGGCCAGCAGGTCCGCGTCCACCCCGGCCTCGCCGTCCACCACCTCGGCGTCCGTGGTGATGCCGAGCGCGACGAGTTCGTCGACGAGCTGTCCGTTGCGTGGCGTGGCGAACCACGCGTGCACGGCGTGCGCGATGACCGGCCCGATGCCCTCGATCGCCTCGAGCTGCTCCGGCGGAGCGTCGCGGATCGCGTGCAGGCTGGGCAGCGCCCGGACCAGCGCCTTGGCGTAGGTCGGGCCGAGGTGGCGGATGTTGAGCGCGACCAGGACCCGGTCCAGCGGCCGCTGGCGCCCCTCCTCGATGCCCGCGAGCAGGTTGTCGACCCGCTTCTCACCCCACTTCTCCAGCGCCAGGAGTGCATCGCGGTGCTCGTGGAGGCGGAACACGTCGGCGAGGTCGTGCACCAGGCCCTCGGCCAGCAGCAGGTCCACGGTCTGCTCCCCGAGCCCCTCGATGTCGAGCGCACCGCGGGCCGCCAGGTGCGCGAGCGACTCGCGCAGCCGGTTGGGGCAGTCCACGTTCTCGCAGAAGTGGTGCGCTTCGCCCTCCGGCCGGACCAGCGGCTCGCCGCAGAAGGGGCAGTCGGCGGGCATCTGCCACACCTCGGCGCCCTCGGGACGCTCGCTGCGCACCGGTCCGACCACCTCGGGGATCACGTCGCCGGCACGACGCACCAGGACCCGGTCCCCGACCCGGACATCCTTGGCGTGGACCTGGATCTCGTTGTGCAGGGTGGCGTAGGTGATCGTCGTCCCCGCGACCAGAACGGGGTCGAGCACGGCGTAGGGCGTGGCCTTGCCGGTGCGGCCGACGTTCACCTCGATGGCCTCCAGCGTGGTCGCCTGCTCCACCGGCGGCATCTTGTAGGCGATCGCCCAACGCGGGGCCCTGGCCGTGGAACCCAGTTGCTCACGCTGACCGAGATCGTCGACCTTGACCACGACCCCGTCGATCTCGTAGGAGACGTCGTGTCGAGCCGCGGTCCACCGCTCCACGTGGGCCCAGACCTCGTCGAGGTCGTCGTAGCGCTCACTCTCCTCGGCGACGGGCAGTCCTGCGGCGGCCAGCGTCGCCATCGCATCGGCATGGGTATCGAAGGCGATCCCCTCGAGAGCCCCGAGCCCGTGGCACCACACCGCCAACGGCCGGGTCGCGGTGACCTCCGGATCCTTCTGCCTGAGGGCACCGGACGCGGCGTTGCGGGGGTTCATGAAGGCGGCCTCACCCCGCTCGATCCGCGCCTGGTTCATCGCCTCGAAGGCTTCCAGCGGGTAGTACACCTCCCCACGGACCTCGAGCAGGGCCGGTGGGTCGTCGAGGTGGAGCCGGTAGGGGATCGAGCCGATCGTCAGGACCTGGTTGGTGACGTCCTCACCCGTGGTGCCGTCACCGCGGGTGGCCGCCGTGGAGAGCACGCCGTCGCGGTAGACCAGGTCGATGGCCACCCCGTCGACCTTGAGCTCGCACCCGTAGACGATGCGTGGTGCGTCGTCGGGGTCGGCCTCTGCCACCGCGACCTCGTCCAGGTCGTCGAGGGAACCGGCGCCGTCGCCTGCGGGCTCGGAGGCCTCGGCCGGGTTCGCGACCCGTTCCGATCCGGTGGACCGGTTCGCGGCGGCCAGCGCCCGCTGCACGCGCTCCGACCAGGCGTCGAGTTCCTCGCGTGAGAAGGCGTTGTCGAGGCTGAGCATGGGCTGCGGGTGGGTGACCGGAGGGAAAGCCGTGTCGAGCGGGGCGCCGACCTGCTGGGTCGGGGAGGTCGGTGTGCGCAGCTGGGGGTGTGCCTCCTCGATGGCTTCGAGTTCGCGCACCAGGGCGTCGAACTCAGCGTCGGGGATGTCCGGCGCGGAGAGCACGTAGTAGCGGTACCGGGCGGTCCGGACCGTGCGTGAGAGTTCGTCGTGGCGCGCACGAGCCTCCTGTGGGTCCGACGGCACCTCGGGGTGCTCGCTCACTGTTCGCTCACCTGTAGCTCCTCGCGGTACGGCGGTGGGGCAGCATCGCGTCACACCGACGATCCGTTCACCTCCGAGGCTACTGAAACAGGGGAAGGTGACATCTGGGATCGCCGCGAGCCCGGGCTGGCGGTCATCCACAGCGGGGCGTCGACCCTCGTTGACAGGAGCGGGTGTCGAACGTATGTTCGACGCATGCAGACCCGCCCGCAACCTGAGCGACCCCCAGCCCTCCTCGCCCGGAGGGATGCCAGGCGATGCCGCCGGCGGCCGGTCCCACCGATCGCGGACCCCCGCCCCGATCCAGCGACAGCCTGCATCGCGAGCGAGCACGGCACGGGGTACGACCTCGACCCCGTGCCCCCGAACACGGACGGCGGCCCGCGACCGTCGAGCTCCGGCAGCGCTCCACCACCAGCGGCAGCCTCCGGCTCGCTGCGGGACGCCATCCTGGAGGCGCGCGGCGCCATGGAGCGCATCCGATCGCTGGTCAGCACCGCGACGGTGGGAGGTGGCGAGGTCGGCGGGTTGCTGGACCTGCTGCACGGTCTGGATGCGGGCCAAGCTGCGGCTACGGCCCTCGCGGCACGGGTCCAGCGGCACCAGCTGGCACGCCGCGCAACCGGGCTGACCCTGGAGGCGTTCCTGGCCTGCCAGGGCCCGCTGCCCCAGGCCCAGCGCCGGAGGCTGCTGCGTAACGCCAAGACGCTCGACGGGCTGCCGCACCTGGCGGCTGTCGCGGCTCGAGGCGTGGTCCCCGCAGCGGCACTGACGTCGATCACCGCGGAGGCCAGGGGCCTGGACACCGCGGCGCGCGACGAGCTCGACCGGTGCTTCGCCGACGAGGAGCAGCTGGCGCGCCTGGGACCGGAGGAGCTGGTGGCGGCCGTTCGTGACGCGGCGGCGCGACTGGCCCCGGCCGCCGAGGAGCGGGACCAGCTCCGGCCGATCGAGGACCGCTTCCTCTCGCTCCAGCCGCGACTTGACGGCAGCCTGACCGGCTACTTCGAGCTGGACGCCGCATCCGGCGCCACCCTGCTCGAAGCCATCGAGTCCGCGGCACCACCGCCGTCGGCCGGGCCGAAGGACGTCACGGCCCACGCCCACGACGGTTCGCCCCGGCAGCCGATCGTCCCCGACTCCTGGGCGCGGCGGTCACGCGGCCGCCAGCGCGCCGACGGACTGATCCGGATCGCCGAGGACCACCTCGCCGGCTCAGTGGTCGGCACCGGCGGCGACCACCACGCCGCGGGCGACCACCTCCCTGTTGCCAGCGAGCGGCCACGGCGGGCCCGCCCCCGCTTCCTCGTCCTCACCGACATCGCGACGCTGACGGGCCACGATGCCCTCGCGGGCGCGTCGCAGCTGCTGTGGGCAGCGGTGGGACGTGCGCCTGCACTCACGCCGGCGATGGTCCGTCGCCTGGCATCGGATGCCGATCTGCAGCTGGTGCTGCACGACGACGGCCGGATCCTCGGCATCACCGAGCCGACCGCTCGGATACCGGCTCCGGTGCGATCCGCCGTCCTCGCCCGCGACCGCGGCTGCCGGTTCCCCGGCTGCGCGGCACCACCGCGCTACCTCGATCTCCACCACGTCCAGCCCCGCGAGGAGGATGGTCCGACGGTCGTCGAGAACCTCGTCGGTCTGTGCCGGCGGCACCATACGGCGGTCACGCTCGGCCGCTGGAAGCTGGCGATGACCCCCGATGCGACCGTCACGGTCCGACGCGGCCAGCGCATCGCCACCAGCGATCCGCCTCACCGACGGCGGCTCGCGCCACGTCCGCCACCGGACTGACGCCAGGCGGCCGGGCCGCTCCGTCGATGCAACCGCTCCGTCGCGGCAACAGGTGCGTCGAGGCAGCCGCAGCGTCGCCCGCTCGTCAGCCCGGGCTGACGCTCGCCAGCGGTAGGCCCGCCGGCCGCTCGGCGGCAGTGACGCGGCCCCCGCCGAGACAGACGGCATCGTCGGCGGTGTAGAGCACCGCGGCCTGCCCGAGAGCGAGCCCGTAGACGGGCTCCTCGAGCTGCACGCGCACACGTTCGGCGTCCGGCGCGCTCCCGCCCGGCGTGCTCCCGCCCGGCGTGCTCCCGCCCGGCGCGAGACGACCGGGCACGCTGCGGCCGTGCGCGCGGATCTGCACGCGCACCGGGCCGGTGGGGGCGACGCCGCGGGTCCAGGTCGGTCCCTCCAACTCCGCCCAGTGGCAGGCGAGCTCCTCGCGTGGCCCCACCCGTACCGTGCGACTCGTGGCGTCCACCGCGGTCACGAAACGCCGCTCGTGGTGATCGAGGCCGAGCCCGCGCCGCTGCCCCACGGTGAACCGCCATACCCCGTCATGGGTCCCCAGCTCCTCGCCGTCCGCGTCGACGATCGGACCCGGCTCGGCCGGGAGGCGCTCGGCGAGGTAGCCGACGGTGTCCCCGTCGGGGATGAAGCACACGTCGTAGCTGTCCGGCTTGTTGGCGACGCGCAGGCCGCGTTCGGCGGCGATCGACCGGATCCGCTCCTTGGGCAGTTCCCCCACCGGCAGCAGGGTGTGGGCGAGCTGCTGCGGCGTCGCCACGTACAGCACGTAGGACTGGTCCTTGCGCGCATCAGCGGCCCGGACCAACTCGGTCCGCGGGCCGGGCTCGGTGACGGGCACACCCGCGCGCCGAAGCCGCGCGTGGTGTCCGGTCGCCAGGGCGTCGAACCCGAGCGCCAGCGCCCGCTCCAGCAACGCGGCGTACTTGACGCGCTCGTTGCATGTCACGCACGGGTTGGGGGTGGCTCCCGCGGCGTAGGTCGTCGCGAAGGGCTGCTGCACCTCCTGCTCGAACACCGCGCTCAGGTCCCAGACGTAGTACGGGATGCCGAGCACCTGCGCGGCCCGACGGGCGTCCTGGGCGTCGTCGAGGGTGCAGCAGCCGTGCCCGGGGACCTGGTCGTCCAACGGCAGATCCGCGAGCTTGAGGTGCACGCCGGTCACCTCGTGCCCCTGCTCGACGAGCAACGCAGCGGCCACCGCGCTGTCCACCCCGCCCGACATCGCGACCAGTACCCGGGCCATCAGCGGACCTCCGCTACGACGCTGCGGCGGGCGGAGCCCCGGGAGGTCCGCAGTCGCGGGAGCAGGTCCGTGAGCACGTCGATCGCACGGTCCACCTCCGCGGCCGTGCTCGTCCACCCGAGGCTGAGCCGTAGCGGCGTGCCCTGCAGGCCGCAGGCCTCGAGGACCGGTGACGCCTTGGTGGCACCGGCACCGCAGGCCGCCCCGCTGGAGGCCGCCACCCCGGCCGCGTCGAGCCCCAGCGCCAGCGCGGTCGGCTCGACGTCGTCGAGGAGCAGGTGGACGTGGGAGGCCAGCCGCCACGACGGATCGGTCGGCCCGGAGCGGCGCACCCCCTCGACCGCGGTGACCGCCGCCGCCAGGCGATCGGTCAGCGTGAGCAGACGGGCGCGCAGGTCGGCACGGTCCGCGACCGCCGCACGGAGCGCGGCGGCGCAGGCAGCGTCCAGGGCCACCGCGAACGTGCCGGAGCGCACCCCGCGGTCCTGACCGCCGCCGTGGGCCAGTGGCACCACCGGCAGTCCGCGGCGCAGGACGGCGACGCCGACACCCTGGGGTCCACCGAACTTGTGGGCCGAGAGCGCCAGGGCATCCACGCCCCAGCGAGCCACGTCCACCTCGAGGGTGGCGATGGCCTGCACCGCATCGGTGTGCAGCGGTACCCCGCGCTCGGCCAGGCCCGCGGCCAGGACGCCCAGGTCGTTGACCGCGCCGAGCTCGTTGTTGGCGGCCATCACGCTGACCAGCGCCGTCGCCGGTCGCACCGCGGCGAGCACCTCCTCGACGTCCACTCGGCCATCCCTGCCGGGCGGCACGACCGTCAACGTCACGTCGCCGCGCTCAGCCAGCCACCGGGCTGGGTCCAGCACCGCCGGGTGCTCAACGGCGGTGGTCACCAGGTGTGGCACGCCCCGGCTGCGCTCGCGTGCCGCCCAGGTGATCCCCTTGACGGCGAGGTTGTCGGCCTCGGTGCCACCGGAGGTGAACACGACCTCGTGGGGGGAGCAGCCGAGGGCGGTGGCGACCGATTCGCGGGCCTCCTCGACCGCGACGCGGGCCGCCTGACCGGCCAGGTGGGTGGCCGAGGCGTTGGCCGCCGCGAGCCACGAGTCGAGCGCCGCCCGCGCTGCCGGGCGCGGTGGCGTGGTCGCGGCGTGATCCAGGTAGGTCGTCATGGCGCCGACGACGGTAGCGTCGCGGAACATGAGCGGATCCCACCTGCCCGACCAGGCGCCCTTCCCACCGACCCTCCAGGGGGTCGTGCCACTGTCGCTCGACCTCGGCCTCGCCAACGGGCACCGGATGTGGCTGCTCAGCCTGGAGCGCTGGGACGGGTGGGCCGACCTGCGCTTCGCCCGGGTGGACACCGGCGACGGCCAGCGTCTGGCGCGACGGGTGCCCCCGGCCGAGCAGTGGCGCGTGCACGTCGACGGTGTCGCGATCGAGGTCGTCGACGCGGTCGGGCGCGGCGATCGGTGGTTCAGTAACGGCGAGGTACGTCTGCTCCCCGCGCCCGCACCGGGCAGCAGGCTCCACGTTGCCGTCGTGCTGGTACCGGGCGCACCCGCGCTCTCAGGTGAGGTGACGCTGCCGACCTGAGCACCCGGACGACCAGACCCGGACGACCAGACCCGGAGGCCACACCGGGACGACCAGACCCGGACGACCAGACCGGGACGACCAGACCCGGACGACCAGCGAGGTGGGGATGGCAGCGGCGGCCGAGCGGTTCACGGCCCGGGCGGCGGCGCTCGGCGTCGAGGTCGACGCCCGGCGGTTCCCGCAGGGCACCCGGACGGCGACGGACGCGGCGGCGGCCATCGGCTGCGACGTCGCGCAGATCGTCAAGTCGCTGGTGTTCATCGCCGACGACCAGCCCGTCCTGGCGCTGACCTCCGGGGCGAACCGGGTCGACGAGACGAAGCTGGCCACGGCCGTCGGCGCTGAGCGGGTGCGCAAGGCGACCGCCGAAGAGGTCCGGACCGCCACCGGGTACGCGGTCGGTGGCACGCCGCCCTTCGGTCACGACCGAGCGCTGCCGGTGCTGTGCGACCGCGACCTCACCTGGCTCGAGGTCGTGTGGGCCGCGGCCGGCACCCCGATGGACGTGTTCGCGATCCGGCCCGGGCAGCTCGTGCAGGTGACCGGGGCGCGCATCGTCGACCTCGCAGGCTGAGCACCTCGGACCACGACCGTGCCCCGGCCGTGATGGCCGGGGCACCGTCGTTCGTCGGATCGCCTCGCGCGCCAGGCAACGGCGCACCCGGAGCCGGGTGCTCAGCGCCCTCGGGTCAGCTGCGGGCCTCCAGCTCCTCCACGAGCTTCGGCACGACCTTGTAGAGATCGCCCACGACCCCGAAGTCCGCGATCTGGAAGATCGGCGCCTCGCCGTCCTTGTTGATCGCCACGATGTTCTGGGAGGTCTGCATCCCGGCCCGGTGCTGGATCGCTCCGGAGATCCCGGAACCGAGGTACAGGGTCGGAGAGATCGAGCGGCCGGTCTGCCCGATCTGGTAGCGGTGCGGGTACCAACCCGCGTCGGTGGCCGCGCGCGAGGCTCCGACACCGGCACCCATCAGATCGGCCAACTGCTCCATGAGCTCGAAGCCGGACTCGTCACCGAGCCCGCGACCACCGGCGACGACCACGGCGGCCTCACCGATGTCCGGACGGTCCGCACCTCCCACCTTCTCCACCTCGACGACGGTGGCGGCCTTGGCCTCCTCGCTCAGGTCGATGTCGACCGCTTCGAGCTCGGGGGTGCCGCCGCCGGACTGCTCGGCAGGGAACGCGTTCGACGCCACGCCGATGAACGACAGCTTGCCCTCGGCGAAGGTCGACCGGGTGATGACCTCACCACCGAAGACCTCCTTGGTGGCGACCCACCGACCGTCCTCCGCGAGCTCGATGCCGGAGACGTCGGTGATCACACCGGCATCCATCCGGATCGCGAGCCGGGCAGCGACGTCCTTGACGTGGCTGGTGGAGGCGAACAGGAGCGTGTCGGCCTCCGAGGTGTCGATCAGGTACTCGAGCGCCTCGACCTGGGGCAGGGTCACGTAGCCGTACGCATCCGGGGAGTCCCAGTGGTAGAGCTTGCCCGCGCCGTGGGCGCCGAGCGTGGCGGCTGCATCCGCGCCGCCGGGGCCGAACCAGACCGCGGCGACCGTGTCGCCGGTGATCTCGGCCAGCTCGCGTGCCTTGGTCAGCATCTGCAGCGACACCTTGCGCGGCTTGTCGTCGCTGTGGTCGATCAGAACCAGCATCTCGCTCATCGTTGCTCCTCGCTGTGCGGCCCCGTCCCGGGCCGGTCGGTGGCCTGAAGGCAGCCGGTCACACGAACTTCTTCTCGACCAGCCAGTCCGCGAGCTGCGCGGCCGCGGCACCGGCGCCGTCGTCCTCGACCACCGTCCCGGCCTCCTTGGGCGGGCGCGGCGAGAACTCGTACATCGTGGCCGAGGCGGCACCCGCCCCGACCTCCTCCGGGGTGACACCGAGGTCGGCCAGCGACTTCACGTCGAGCGGCTTCGACTTCGCGGCCATGATCCCCTTGAACGACGGGTAGCGCGGCTCGTTGATCGCCTCCACCACGCTCACGACGGCCGGCAACGACGAGGTGACCACGTCCCAGCCCTCCTCGTGCTCGCGGTGCACCGTGATGCTGTCGCCCTCCACCTCGAGGTAGCGGGTGTAGGTCAGCGACGGCAGCCCCAGCAACTCAGCGACCGCTGCCGGGACCAGGGAGGTCCGGGCGTCGGTGGACTGTCCGCCGAAGAGCACCAGGTCGAACTCGGTCGACTCCAGCGCCGCGGCGATGACCCGCGCCGTGCCGAGCGCATCCGAACCGGCGATGGCCTCGTC
>CAYXJD010000111.1:0-9944 GCA_964465225.1 uncultured Actinomycetota bacterium | reverse complement strand
CGTGATCGTGCCGACGGTCGAACGCGGGTTCCGCGAGGTGGACTTCTGGTCGATCGAGATGGCCGGCGAGAGCCCATCGATGAAGTCGACGTCGGGCTTGTCCATCTGCCCGAGGAACTGCCGTGCGTAGGCCGACAACGATTCCACGTAGCGCCGCTGCCCCTCGGCGTAGATCGTGTCGAAGGCCAGGCTGGACTTGCCCGACCCCGACAGCCCGGTGAACACGATCAGCGCGTCCCGCGGGAGGTCGAGGTCGACGTCCTTGAGGTTGTGCTCACGCGCCCCGCGCACCGTGATGCGATCACGGTGGGCGGCGGCGGTGGACCTGGAGGGCGAGGGGGCCACGAGCGGATCCCTGAGGGTGCGGACCGGGCCGGACAGCGGTCGGTCGAGTTTCGAAGCGGCATCGAGAGGCTACCGGCGCCCCGTGAACGTCCGACCGAACGGATGGGGCCTGGCCGGTCGGGACGTCGACTGGCTGCCTAAGCTGCGGGTCCGGCGCCGGTCCGCCCCGCACACCGGCTGTCCCCGCGACGAATCGAGAACGCCGTGCGCATCGCTGTGTACAGCACCAAGGCCTACGACCGCCGCTCGCTGGAGGACGTGAACGAGCGGTACGGGCACGAGCTCACCTTCCTCGAGGCCCGGCTGCAGGCCAACACCACCGCGCTCGCCAGCGACCACGAGGTCGTCTGCGCCTTCGTCAACGACATCGTGGACACCGAGGTGGTCGACCTGTTGGCTGACCAGGGTGTCGAGTTGTTGGCGCTGCGTTCGGCGGGCTTCAACCACGTCGACATCGATCGGGCGGCGGAACGTGGGATCACCGTCGTGCGGGTGCCGGCCTACTCGCCCTACGCGGTCGCGGAGCACACCGTCGGGCTGATGTTGGCGGTCAACCGTCGGATCCACCGCGCCTACAACCGCGTGCGGGACGGGAACTTCGCGCTCGAGGGTCTGCTCGGCTTCGACCTGCGCAGCAAGCGCGTCGGCATCATCGGCACGGGCAAGATCGGGCAGATCACCGCCCGGATCCTGCGTGGGTTCGGCTGCTCGCTGCGAGCTTACGACCCCTACCCGAGCGACGAGGTGCGTGACTACGGGGTGCGCTACGTCGACCTCGACACCCTCTTCGACGAGTGCGACGTCATCACCCTGCACTGCCCGTTGACCCCCGACACCCACCACATCATCAACGAGGAGTCCATCGCGAAGATGCGGGACGGCGTGATGATCGTGAACACCTCCCGTGGACCGCTCGTGGACACCGTGGCCGTCATCGAGGGGCTCAAGTCCGGCAAGATCGGCAACCTCGCCCTCGACGTCTACGAGGAGGAGGGCGACCTGTTCTTCGAGGACCTCTCCGACAAGGTCATCACCGACGACGTCTTCTCCCGGCTGCTGACCTTCCCGAACGTCCTGATCACCGCGCACCAGGCCTTCTTCACCAACGAGGCGCTATCGAACATCGCCGATACCACGCTCGGCAACGTCGCCGCCTACGCCCGCGGTGACCGCTCGGGCAACGAACTGACCCCGAAGAACATCCGGCCGGCGCAGGACGACGGCGGTCACGCCCACGGCTGATCCGGACGGCCGTCGGCAGCCCGGTGGGTCGCTCACCCACGCTCTGGAGATCACGATGACGCACACCGACCCCGGCCACGTCGTACCCGACGGCCCCTGGTTGGACCGTTGTGACGGCCCCGTCGGTATCCGCAAGCTCTCGGTGAGCGAGATGGACAACAACGTCTACGTGGTCAGCTGCGTCGCGACCGGACGATCGCTGTTGGTCGACGTGGCGGACCGGGCCCCTCGGCTGCTCGAGGCGCTCGACGACACCGAGCCCGTAGCGGCGGTCCAGACACACGGTCACTGGGACCACGTGCGGGCCTGGGAGGGCATCCGTGCCGCCGGCATCCAGATCTGGGGGCACGCGGACGATGCACCGCTGTTCCCCGGGATCCCCGACCGCACGCTCAGCGACGGCGACGTCCTGACGGTCGGTGAACTCGCGATCGAGGTGCTGCACGTGCCCGGCCACACGCCCGGTTCGCTGCTCTACCTGGTGCAGGGTGCTACCCACCCCCACCTGTTCTCCGGCGACACCTTGTTCCCCGGCGGGCCGGGCAACACCTTCGGCTCGTCCGAGGCTCACCGCCAGATCATGGACGGGCTGGAGGAGCGGGTCTTCGCACGCCTGCCCGACTCGACCCGCGTCCATCCCGGCCACGGCGACGACACCACGCTCGGCACCGAGCGTCCCCACCTGCCGGAGTGGCGCGAACGAGGCTGGTAGCGGCCCCCGGCTCGTCCGGCGGTCGCGGCTGTCACGCGCTCCCGGGGTCCGTCGCAGGTCGCTCTTGTCGGGCCCGGCCAACATGGCTAGGTCTTGCACTCCGTGCCCTCTGGGGGAGGCACGGCGGGGCCGGAGCCTGGGAGACGCCCGACCGGAGGGCCCGTGCGTACCGTCCCGATCCACAGGAGACCCGACGTCGCGCACCGGCGACGCCGCGTCGCGGCCGCGCTCGTCGTCGTCCTGGCAGCCGTCGCCTGTGGTGGCGGGGAGGACGACGACGCCGCCGGGGGCGATGCCACCGTGACGGCAGCTGACGCTGACTCGGCGGGCGGCGATGCCTCCGACGCCGACGACTCGGCGGGCGGCGACGCCTCCGACGCCGCGCCGGCGAGTGGTGCGGCGGCCGGCGACGACGGACCGCTGACCTTCGCCGACCACCTGTCCATCGGTGAGTGCTTCGACGACCAGTTCGACGATGACGGCGACTACGACTACTCGCGTCCACCTCCGATCGCGTCCTGCTCGTCGGCCCACGACAACGAGGTGATCGCGATCGCCGATCTGCCCGGCGAGTCCGGTGCGCCCTACCCCGACGACGATGTCCTCGACCGACTCTTCGACGACGTGTGCACCGTCGCCTTCGAGGACGTCGCCGGCCAGCCCACGGGGCTGGCCTACTTCGTCGTGTACCCGCTCGAGGACCAGTGGGCGGCCGGTGGCCGCAGCTCGGTGTGCGCCACCTACCTCCCCGACGCCCAGCTCGGCGCGCCCGTCGCCGACCTCGATCCCGTCGTGCCGGTGTCGTTCCCGACCGGTCTGCCCCTTCCGGACGGGATCTACATCTCCTCGGTGGCCAGCACCGAGGACTCCTACGCCCCGGCTGACTCCTTCCTGCAGGACACCGGGATCGATGCGTCAGGCTGGACCGGGGTGACCTTCGAGGGCGGTGAGGTGACGGCGGTGAAGGCCGAGCTCGAGCGGGGGATGGCAGTGTCGGAGTGGACCATCGTCGCCGAGGACCACTGGCGAGGCGAGGTAGCGACCGCCTACTACGCGCTCGAGCGCAGCGGCGACCGGGTGATCGTGGAGATCTGGCAGCTCGAGAGCGGCGAGTCGCGTCTCCACTACTTCCACCCACCGGCCTGATCGCGACATGGCGCTGGCGCGTCCGGCAGGATCCGAACCTGCGGCCGTCGGACGAGCGGCAGCAGGTGACCGTCCGGGCCTGTCCGCACCGGCCTTCGTGCCGGTCACCGCCGGTTCGCGTCCGGAGCCGTTCGGACCCGGTGAGCATCCGCAGGCTCGTGACGCACACGGTGGGGCCTTGGCCGGCAAGCCGTGCTCGGCCAGCCACGCTGTCCCGTCGCGGCGGTCACTCCTCCGACACCAGGATGGTGGAGTCCGTCACCAGCTTGAGGAGCTGGTTGCTGCCGTTGCGATGGTTGTTCATGTCGACGAACGCGATCCCCTCGTGGACCAGGCGCGCCAGTTCGCCGTCATCGGCCATCGCCGCGGCCATGCGGTCCTGCGCGGCGTAGCTGTCGTACCGCCACAACATGCGGTACGAGCCAGCGGTGCGGGTGTCGGAGAAGATCGCGTAGAAGGTCCCGAGGTACTCGACGCCGTCCGGACACGCCGCCGCGAGCGCTGCCTCGTTGTCCGCCAACCACCGCTGGAAGGCACGCTCCTCACCCTCGCTGACGTCGAAACCCTGCTCGTGGATGAACTGCATGCTGCGCTCCCTGATCGGTTCCCCGGATCGAGCGAGATGAGCAGCATCGAACGTGGCTGACAAGCACTTCGCGCGATGGCGCAGCGCCCCCGTGCGTCCAGACGTGCAACGGTGACCTCCGCGGGTCGGAGCCCGAGCAGGATCCGTCCGTCACGCTGTGAGATCGGCCGGTCCGCACCTGGCGACCGCCGTCCGGTGCGCCCTACAGGAACGCGGGCGCGCTGGCGACACCGATCGAAGCGAAGATCAGCAGCAGCGCGAACACCAGACCCCGGCCCGCCGTGCGGTGGGCATCGACGGCCATCTGCGTGCTCCGGGCCCGCGACAGCAGGGCGTGGCCGACCCCGAGGGCTGCGACGGCCAGGACCGGGTGCACGTAGGCGATCTCCGGACGGGCGTTCCAGTACTGCCCCAGGCCGTAGAGCACGATCCCGAGGGTGACGTGGATGTCCAGCAGGACCATCGCCAGCGCGTAGGGGCCCGGACGGAACTCGGCGGCGTCCTTGGCCTTGCGGAAGGCCAGGAACGCCGCACCCAGCACCACGACGGAGACGAGGTAGCCCAGCCAGGGGTGCACGTCGGCGAGTAGGGCGGTCACGGTGGTCGTCCTCGATCGGTGGGGCAGGCACAGCCAGCGTCGCGAGCCTAGCGAGGTCACCAGGGTCGACGGCGACCACCACCACCCTCCCGACCGATGGACCGCCTGGCGGCCCACCCGCGGTCCGTCGTCCGTCAGCGGATCAGCGCCCGGCGCAAGCTCCAGGAGCCCAGGGCCAGCAGGCCGACCGCGAAGCCCGCCAGCACCCCCAGCTGCGGGAGGATGTCGACGAGGGTGCCGTCCCGGCGCACCAGCTCGGCCATCGCCTCGTTGGCCCAGGCATGCGGGGTGATCTGGGCGACGCGCGCCACGGTCTGCGGATACAGCTCGATCGGGACCATCGACCCACCCAGCGCCGCCGCACCCAGGCCGATGCCGACCCCTGCACCTGAGGCCTGGCTGTCGTTGGAGAAGACCGAGCCAACCACCATCGCCGCGGCGGCGGCAACGATCGAGAACAGCACGATCACCGCGGTCGCCCCCAGCGGGTCGCCCCAGTTGACCCCGAAGGCCAGCGTGCTGACGAGCACGATGTAGCCGGCCTGGAAGAGTGCGATCGCCAACCGCCCACCGGCGGTTCCGAGCAGGATCGTGGCTACCGACGTCGGGGTCGACAGCATGCGGGTCGCGACCCCGTACTGCCGCGTCTGGATCAGGGCCCCCGCCCCCGCCAAGGAGGTGAGGAAGGTGAACAGGAAGAGCTGGCTCGAGGCCCCGAGATCGAACTGGCCGAGCCCGGCGAACTCCTCAGCCAGCTCATCGGTCCCGAGCGTGGTCGCCGTCACCTCGATCTCCGCCGCCTGCTCCTCGACCGCCAGCGCTGCCTCCCGGAGCTCGGCCAGCGGCGGAGCCTGCTCCTCGACCGCTGCTCGACCGGTCGCCAGGAGGACGGCAGCTGCGCCGGCCTGGGCCTGCTCGGCCAGCACCGAGGTGACCAGTGCCTGCAAGGACGCCGAGGTGGCGTCGGGCCGGCCGATGAAGTCGACCACGATCGGCTCGACGTCGCGCAGCGCCTGCCCGTAGCCGGCCGGCAGCACCACCCCGGCGGCGATCAGGGCACGGTCCACCTCGTCGCTGAGCTCCGCCTCGCTCCCGTAGGACACGACCGTGATGCCCTCGAGCGCCTCCAGCGCCGCTACGACCTCTCCGGCTGCCGCATCATCGGGGTCGGCGACGGCACCCAGCCGGGTCGACAGGTCACTGCCGAACTGGGCGCCGATGAAGATGATCAGCAGCAGTGGGAACAGGAACACGAAGAACAGGTTGGAGCGGTCACGTAGCAGCCTGGTGACCTCGACCCTGACCAGCGCCCAGATCTTCACCACGTCGACCTCCTGCGCTGCAGTACCGCAGCCGGGACCGCGGTCACCGCTCCGAAGAGCAGGATCGCACCGGCTGCGGGGAGTACGGCCGACCACTGCCCGCTGGCGGCCAGGCCGTTCATGCCGCGCAGGAACCAGCCATGGGGTGACAGCGACGTGACGACGCGCAACACCGCGGCGTCCCCTGGGATCGGGAAGAACACCCCCCCGCTGAGGCCGAGCACGATGGCAACGACCGCCTGGTAGTTCCCCGCCTGCTCGGCGGTGTGAGCGAAGATCGCCACCAGCGACATCACCCCCATCGCCGCCAGCACCAGGGCGACGATCAGGATCGCGATCCCCGCTGGTGGTCCCCATTCGGCGCCGAGGAACAGGTGCGAGGCGACCGAGAGCACCGTCATCGACGTGAGGCCGAGGAGGAAGGCGCCCGCCAGCTTGCTGAGTTGGATCGCACCGGGGGGGATCGGTGCCGCCAGCAGCCGGGGCATCGTGCCGAGTTGGCGCTCCTCGAGGAGTCCGGTGATGCCGTAGGGGACCACGAAGAACACGAAGAAGGCGGCCATGCCGGCGGCGAGGTAGCTGCGTGGGCCCAGCGGCTCCCCCACCTCCGAGGTGCGCTCGGCGAGGCGGATCAGGTCCTCTGCCTCGGTGGCGGCGGCACCGACGGCGCCGACCAGTCGGGGCGAGGGCGGACCACCGCTGAGCACCCCTTCCAGCGCGAGCGCCAGGCCGACCTGCTCGACGCGCCGGGCGTACGCCTCGGCGACCCCGCGGGCCAACTCGCCCGGCAGGCTGCGGCCCGCGGCGACGAGCACGTCGATCCGGGCGTCCTGCCCGGCCAGCACCGCCTCGGAGAACCCGGCGGGGAGCACCCAGACGGCGTCGACCGCACCGTCAGCGACCTGGGCACGGGCCTCGTGCTCGTCCTCGAACGGCACCTCGGTCACGACCCCGGCCTCGACCAGGGAGGGCACGACCCCCTCGACGAAGCCCGACGCCACCTCGCCGCCGTCGAGGTCGACGACGCCGGCCGTGAGTTCGATGGTGCCCGTCTCGGGGAAGATGCTCGAGAAGAGGAAGGTGAGCCCGAGCGGTACGACGAGGGCGAACAGCCACACGCTCCGGTCGCGCAGCCGCAGGCGGAGGTCCTTGACCAGGATGTGGGAAGCGGCGCGCAGCATCTCAGTCCCGCAGTGCGCGACCGGTGAGATGCAGGAAGACGTCCTCGAGATCAGGCTCGCGGACCGCGACTCCGACCACGGTGGCTCCGCTCGAAGCGACCGCGCCGAGCAGCGCGGGCAGGTTGCTGGCCGCCCCATCGAGCAGGCACACCACCTCGTCGTCCTCGGCATCCGCCGAGGTCACCGCCGGCAGCGCCGCACACGCCGTGGCCGCCGCCTGGACGTCGCCGGCGACCTTGAGCCGGACGACGTCCTGTTCGGCGATCAGGTCGATCAGGTCGCGGCGGGTGCCCTCAGCGACCACCCGGCCCTGGTCGACGATGGCGATCCGCCGGCACAGGCGCTCGGCCTCCTCCATGTAGTGGGTCGTGTAGAGCACGGCCAATCCCTCCGTGGCCAGTGCCTCCACCGACTCGAGGATGGCGTTGCGCGACTGGGGGTCGACCCCGACCGTGGGCTCGTCGAGGATCAACAGTTTCGGTTGGTGGAGCAGCCCGATACCGATGTTCAGGCGGCGCTTCATCCCACCGGAGAACTCGCCCACGAGGTCATCGGCGCGATCGTCGAGGCCGATCACCTCGAGGACCTCGTCGGTGCGGGACTGGACGCTCCTGGTGGTCATGCCCTGGAGGCGGCTGAAGAAGTGCAGGTTCTCCCGCGCGGTGAGGTCCGGGTAGACCGCCAGGTCCTGGGGGACGAGGCCGACCGCGGCCTTGGCGGTGAGCGCCCGCGGCGTCATGCGTGTCCCGAGGATGGAGATCTCGCCCGCATCGGGTGCCAGCAACCCGGCGATCATCGAGATCGAGGTCGTCTTGCCGGCGCCGTTCGGTCCGAGCAGGCCGTAGGTCTCCCCCGGTGCGATCGAGAAGCTGACGTCCGCCACGGCCTGGAGGTCACCGAAGGCCTTGCGCAGTCCACGGCACTGCAGGACCGCATCCATCGCGTACCTCCGATGCTTTCCGGCTCGGCCGAGGGGAACGGCACTGCACCCGACATCACGGTCCCGGTGGAGCCCACGTCCTGGCCTGAGACTACGCGCAGTGACGCGGGTCCATCGTCATCCGCGGCGGGGACATCGGTCACCACTTCCGCCCGGTGTCGACAGCCTGCTCGGGTCCAGAGCGGCGGCGAGGGATCAGACGCCGGCGGCCCGCATCCCGGTCAGCTCCTTCTTCAGCTCACCGATCTCGTCCCGTAGCCGCGCGGCGTACTCGAACCGCAGCTCGGCGGCGGCCTCCTGCATCTCCTCCTCCAGCCGCTGGATCAGCGCAGCGAGCTCCTCGGTCGGCAGCTCATCGGTCTCGGCCACCTCGCCGGCCGGTGACGCAGGGGCCTCACCGGGGCGGTACTCCTCGCCGAGTTCCTCCGCCCGCACGGCGGCGATGATGTCGCCGACGCGCTTGCGGATGGTCTGCGGGTCGATGCCGTGCTCGGCGTTGTAGGCCAGTTGCTTCTCACGCCGCCGTTCGGTCTCCTCCAGCGCGACGCGCATCGAGTCGGTCAGGTGATCGGCGTACATGACCACCTCACCGTCGACGTTGCGGGCCGCGCGACCGATCGTCTGGATCAGCGAGGTGGACGAGCGCAGGAACCCCTCCTTGTCGGCGTCCAGGATCGCCACCAGGGAGACCTCCGGGAGGTCGAGCCCCTCCCGCAGGAGGTTGATGCCCACGAGGACGTCGAACTCGCCGATGCGCAGCGACCTGAGGATCGCGACACGTTCGACCGTGTCGATGTCGGAGTGCAGGTAGCGGACCCGGATGCCGTTCTCCAGCAGGTAGTCGGTCAGGTCCTCCGCCATCTTCTTCGTCAGGGTCGTCACGAGGACCCGCTGGCCCGCCTCGGTGCGTCGGCGGATCAACTCCATCAGATCGTCGATCTGTCCCGTCGTCGGCTTGACGACCACCTGCGGGTCGACGAGCCCGGTCGGACGGATCACCTGTTCGGCGATCGTGTCGGACTCGCGCCGCTCGTAGGGGCTGGGCGTGGCCGAGATGAACAACCGTTGGCCGATGCGGTCGAGGAACTCGTCGAAGGTCAGCGGGCGGTTGTCGCGCGCCGAAGGCAGGCGGAACCCGTGCTCGATCAGGTTGTCCTTGCGGGACCGGTCCCCCTCGTACATGCCGCCGACCTGCGGGACGCTGACGTGCGACTCGTCCATGAAGACCACGAAGTCGTCGGGGAAGTAGTCGAGCAGGGTGTACGGGGCCTCCCCAGCCGCCCGGCCGTCGAAGTGGCGGGAGTAGTTCTCGATGCCGTTGCAGGATCCGACCTCGCGGATCATCTCCAGGTCGTGGTTGGTGCGCATCTTCAGCCGCTGTGCCTCCAGCAGCTTGCCCTCGGCCTCGAAGGCGGCGAGACGCTCCTCGAGCTCCGCCTCGATCGAGACCAGCGCGCGCTCCAGCGCCTCCCGTGAGGAGACGTAGTGCGAAGCCGGGAAGATCATGGCCGAGGACACCGGTTTGCCGACCTCACCGGTGAGCGTGTCGACCCGCACGATCCGGTCGACCTCGTCGCCGAAGAACTCGACCCGCAGCGCACGCTCGTCGTCGGCGGGGAACACCTCGAGGGTGTCACCGCGGACCCGGAACGTCCCTCGGACCAGGTTGAGATCGTTGCGGCTGTACTGGAGCGCCACGAGCTTGCGGATCGCCGCATCGAGCCCGGCCTCCTCACCGGTCCGCAGCACCAGCACGTGATCGGTGTACTGGAACGGCGAGCCCAGGCCGTAGATGCACGACACCGAGGCGACGACCACCACGTCGCGCCGTGACAGCAGCGCCATCGTGGCGCGGTGCCGCAGGCGGTCGAT
>CAYXJD010000110.1:0-9988 GCA_964465225.1 uncultured Actinomycetota bacterium | reverse complement strand
CGACCACACCACGCTGGTCAGCCAGGGAGCGCAGCTCGCGGTTGAGCCGCGCCAAGCGCTCGGCCGCGCCGGTGATCCGCGCGTCCGACTCGTTGATCCGGTCCGTGGCGGCGGTGAGCACCTCCTCGGCGGTAGCCAGTTCGGCCGCCACGCCGTCCCGCTCTCCCGCCACCTGCGCCAACCGCTCGGCCAGCACCGCGGCGGCAGCTTCGGCCTCGTCGGCAGCGGTGGCGGTGACCACCGAGGAGCGCTGCGGCGAACCGGCGGCCCGGTACCCACCGGGGCCGGCGAGATCGCCGTCCGGCGTCACGAAGGTGAGATCGCTGTCCCGGCCGTGGAGCAGGACGGCCGTGCTCCAGTCCGGCACGAGGTAGGTGCCGGCCAACACCCGCTGCAGCGCGGCGACGACCTTGGCGCTGCCCTCGGTGTCGTCGGCCGGTGCCAGGACCTCGGCGACCGGACGCGCCCGACCGGCCGCCAGTCGGCTGGCCACCGACTCGTCGACGGTCACCGGGGCCTGGGCGTCCTCGCGGGCAACCAACACCACGGCCTGACCGGCCGCTGTGTCCCGCAGCCACGCGACCGCGCGACGTGCATGCTCCTGGGTGCGCACGACGACGGCCTCGCCGATCTGACCGAGCGCGGCGGCGACCGCGACCTCGTCGCCCTCGACCCGAACATGTTCGGCGACGGGCCCGAGGACCCCGTCGAGGTCGGCGTCGATCAGTGCCGCGGTCCCCCCGTCGGCCTCGTCGAGCGCGGCCCGCAGCGCTTCGGCCCGGGCGAGCTTCGAGCTTCGCGCTGCCTCCAGCTCCTGCGCTTCAGCCGCCAGGTCGGCCACCCGTCCACGCAGGTCCGCGACCGTCTCCTCCGCCGACTCGAGCGCGGCCGTCAACCCCACCTCCTCGGTGTCGAGGTTGCGGATCTCGGCTTCGACCTTGGCGACCTCCTCGGCTGCCTCGCCGACCCGACCGTCCAGGCCGTCCAGGGTCGCGGCGACCCGACCGAGCTCGGAGCCGGCGGCGGCGATCGAACCCCGCAGGGCGGAGACCTCGCCCTCCCACCGCAGCACCCGCTCGCGTGCCTCGGCACGGCGGCGCTGATCGGCCTGGCGGACCTGCTCGTGTGCGCGCCGGGCCTGCTCCGCCTCGCGCCTGGCGGTCTGTGCTTCGGCGTGCACGGCACGCTCACGCTCGCGCTGCTCGGCTCGGGCCTTCGCGTCGGCCTCGACCCGGTCGGCCTGGGCGCGCAACTCGGCCGGCGGACGGCCGGCCAGCGGTTCCTCCATCGACTCGACGAGGTGTCGCCGTTTGGCCTCGACGAGATCGGCGGTCCCCCGCAGTCGCTCGACCAGGGAGGTCAGGGCGTGGTAGGTCTCGCCCGCCTGCTCAGCCTGCGGACGCAGACCTGCCAGGCGGGCCTCCAGGGCACCGGTGCGTTGCTGGGATCCCTGCAGCCGCTCCTCGATGCGCCGCTGCGCGGCGGCCGCCTGCTCGTCGTCGCGCCCCTCGGTGGCGGCCAACCGTTCCAGCCGGGCGAGCTCTCCGGCGGCGACGGCGATCCGCACCGACCGCAGTTCGGCCTGCAGGGCGCGGTAGCGGTCCGCGGCCTCGGCCTGCCGTTCGAGGGGGCGCAGCTGCCGTCGCAGCTCCCGGAGCACGGTCTGCAGCTTCTCCACATGCTGGTCGACCTGCTCGAGCTTGCGCAGCGCCCGCTCGCGGCGTCGGCGATGCTTGAGGATGCCCGCAGCCTCCTCGATGTAGCGCCGCCGTTCCTCCGGCTTGGCGTTCAGGATCTCGTCGAGCTGGCCCTGACCGACGATCGTGTGCAGCTCCCGTCCGAGGCCGGTGTCGGAGAGCAGCTCCTGGACATCGAGGGCGCGGACCTCCTCACCGTTGATCTCGTAGGTCGTGTCACCCTCGGCGTGGATCGTCCGGGCGATGCGGAGCTCGCTGAAGCCGCCGGCGCTCTCTGCGGTGCCGAGGCCGGCCCGCTCGAGTTGCCCGTCGGCGTTGTCGATCGAGATCTCGACCCGTGCATGGCTGCCGCGGTTCCGGCTCGGCGAGCCGGCGAAGATCACGTCCGACATGGCCCCGCCGCGGACCTTCTTGGCGGAGTGGGTCCCCAGCACCCATGCCAGGGCATCGACCACGTTCGACTTGCCCGACCCGTTGGGACCGACGATGACCGTGATGCCCGGCTCGACCTCGATCGCGGTGCGGTCCGCGAACGACTTGAAGCCCCGCATCGACAGCGACCTGAGGAACACACGACCTCCGGGTGGCGCGGGACGACACGGTGGGCGGGACGACACGGCGGGCGGGACGATGGACGCCGCTGGACGGCGACGAGCTGCGGCGGTGCCGGCAGATGCTACCGGTGCGACGTCACCGACCGACGGGAGCCGGCACCTCGTGGGCGGAAGCCGGCACCTCGTGGGAGGGGGCGGGGAGCTCATCGGCAGGAACCGGCACCCCGTCGGCAGGCGTGGGTTCCTCGGACGGCGCGGCTCCTGCGTGGTCCTCACCGGCAGCGTGGACAGCGGCTTCCGCTGCCGCCAGAGCCGTCTCCAGCTCCGCGACACGGCCCCTGAGGCGACGTACCTCGTCGAGCAGGGCGACGCTCGAGGGGGTGGCGTGCGTGCCGAACAGGGCCTTGCTCATCGACCACCGCCTCCGTGCCCGCCGATCACCGCCGCTCGCGGCCCTGCCAGGGTAGACGGCTCGCCCACACATGGTCCAGATCGTCGGCCCCACCGGGCGTCGTGTCGCCCTCACCGGGCGTCGCGTCGTACGACGAAGCCCGCATGCGCCTCGGGCGTCACGGACTCGGCACCGACGCGGTCCACCTCCGCGTGCTGCGGCCCGCCGGCACGGATCCACCCCTCCACCTGCGCCACGTCGTCCTCGCTGCCCTCCAGCCACACCTCCACGGCACCGTCAGCGCGGTTGCGGACCCAGCCGGCGACACCGTGGGCCCGGGCTTGGCGACGTGTGGAGTCACGGAAGAAGACCCCTTGGACCCGACCATGGACGGTCAGGTGCCTGGCAACCGATCCCGCGGCAGACACCTCATGCTCCTGACTACTCGTACCGTCCGGATGGTCGAAGAGATCGACCCGACGTCGCTCCCCCCCATCACCGACCCCAGCTCGACGTGCGAAGCTGTCGACGTGGGAAGCTGCCGACGCGAGCCAACGCGGGTCGAGCGGAGCAACGCGTGGTGACGACTGCCGAGGTGACGCTCAGATCATGCACTGCTCGCAGTGGTAGGTGTACACGCCCTTCTTCAGCCGCGTGCGGACGATCGGCCGACGACACCGACTGCACGGCTTGCCGGCCCGCCCGTACACCCTGAGGTGCTCCGCGGACTCGCCCTCCTCGTCGACCAGCAGGTCGACCTCGGCATCGTCGAGGCTCGAGCCGGCTGCCTTCATCGCGGCGACGATGACCTCCTGGGTCGCTCGGTACAACCGGCGGACCTCCTGGGTCGACAGGGTCGACGACGGGTGGTCGTGACGCAGCCCGGCCTCCCACAGGATCTCGTCGGAGTACACCGGTCCGATCCCGGCGATGTAGTTCGGGTCGATCAGGAGGAGCTTCAGCGGCTTGTCGGCCGCCGCCAGGAACCGGCCGAACTCCATCCACGTCGGGTTGTCGTCCAGCAGGTCCAGCGCGTCCGGTGAGATGCCGGCGGCCTCCAACGCTTCCTCGGTCGGGACCACGCCGGTCGTCGACGTCGGCTGGTCGCCGACCTCGGACAGGTGCAGCGCGCCGCCGATCGTGAAGCTGACGGTCAGGTGGGTATCGCTGCCGGGCTCCTCGGTGGCCGTCTCGCGATGCAGGGAACCGCCGGCACTCGGATCGATCAGCCAGGTCAGCTCCTCGTCGAGGTCGAGCAGGATGACCGAACCGCGCCGCCGTGCCGCCTCGATCTTCCGGCCTTCCAGGGCCTTGATGAACTCCGGGCGGTTGCGGTGGATCGGGCGGACGATACTGGGGCTACGGACGTCGACGTCCTTGACGCGCTTGCCGACGACCTCCTTCTCGAGATCCTTGCGCAGCACCTCGACCTCGGGCAGTTCGAGCACTTCGGGTCCTTCGTCTCGTCGCGGTCACCGCCACGGGGCCATCGCGGCACGCACGGATCGTCCAACGCTAGCCGACGGCCTCACCGGCGGGAGGCCCGGCGGGAGCCTGATCGGCCGGGCGCTCGTCCCCGTCAGCAGGTTCGTGCTGCAGCGCGAGGTAGGCCTGTCGGGCGGCCCGTTGCTCGGCCTGCTTCTTGCTCCTGCCCTCTCCGGTTCCGAGGGGACGGGCATCGACCAGCGCGGAGGCCGTGAACGTCTTGCGGTGGTCCGGCCCACGCTCGCTGACCTCGTAGCGGGGCAGCCCGCCGAAGCGGGCGGCGGCCAACTCCTGCAGGCTGGTCTTGTAGTCGAGCGCGGCTCCCCGCTCCGCCAGCTCGCCCAGCATCTCGCCGAACAGGCGCTGGACCAGGTCGTAGGCGGTCGCGAACCCCTGATCGAGGTAGACCGCACCGATCACCGCCTCGAGCCCGTCGGCCAGTATCGAGTCCTTGTCGTGGCCGCCGGAGCTGATCTCGCCCCGTCCGAGCTTGATGTAGGCACCCAGGTCCAGCTCCCGCGCGATCATCGCCAACGAGTCGGCCTTGACCGCCGCCGCCCGGACCTTGGCCAGTCGACCCTCCTGCTCCTCGGGGTGGGCGTGGAAGATCTCGTCGGCCACCACCAGCCCGAGGACGGCATCGCCCAGGAACTCCAGACGCTCGTTCGGCTCCACCGCGCCGTTCTCGAAGGCCCAGGACCGGTGCGTCAGGGCACGCTCCAGCAGACCCAGGTCGTCGAGGTGGACCTCCAGGAACTGGGCCAGCGCCGCTGCCGTCGGGCGCGAGGTGTCCGCGACGTCGCTCACGAGGGACTCAGTCGACCTCGATGACCTCACGGCCGGCGTAGGTCCCGCAGGTGGCACACACGGTGTGCGGGCGCGTGGGCGCCTTGCACCGCTTGCAGGTGGCGTAGGCCGGCGCGGTGGTCTTGCTCCACTGCGCCTTGCGGTGACGTGTCCGCGAGCGGGACAGCTTTCGCTTCGGGACGGCCATGACGGCTCCTGTCCGGTGTCGGGTGTGGGTGAGGTGCGCGTCTCGACGCCCACCGGGGTCATCTGGTGCCGGGGCGGTTCAGGCAGGAGGGACGTCGAGCTCGGCGAGCGCCGCCCAGCGCGGGTCGGGTTCATCGGTGGAGCCGTGGCCGCAATCCTCGAGGTTGCGATCGACGCCGCAGGTGGGGCACAGACCCTGGCAGTCGGGCCGGCACAGCACCCGCACGGGCAGGTCGATCAGGACCGCGTCGCGGGCGAGCGTGGACAACTCGATGGCGGTGCGGTCGTCGAGCAGCTCGTAGCCCGGGTCGTCCTCCTCGCCCTCCTCGCGCCGTGCCGGGTCGATGAACAGCTCGGTGACCGTCACCTCGAGGTCGTCATCGACGGGCGCGAGACAGCGCGCGCAGGAGACCTCGACACGGAACCCGAGGCTGCCACGGACCAGGATCCCCTCGACCACCGCATCGAGGTGGAGGTCGAGGCGCACGGGATCGTGCACCTTCTCCACCACCGGACCCCAGGGAGCCTCCCCGAACTCCGCAGCGGCCACGTCACGACGGATCGCCCGGGTCTCGCCCGGGTGATCGACGAGGTCGACGATGGGCACGCGCATGGTGGTGAGGCTCCACTTCGGAGGTCGGGAACGAGGATGCGGCTGCCGGGCACCTCGCACGTCGCCGGCGCAGTCAGGTCAGCGACGGACGGCCGACGGACGATGCCGGCCGGCGCAGGGTACCACGAGCCCGAGGGCTCCCACCGGCCGCATCGCAGCGGTCCCGGTCTCAGCGGCGCGGTCCCGGCCGCATCGCAGCGGTCCCGGTCTCAGCGGCGCGGCGCGTTCGGCTCCTCGTCGTCGAGGGGGATGTCGATGCCGGGGTTGCTGCGCGGCTCGTGCACCGACGGCTCCTGCGACGCCTCGGCCGCCGCGGCGTGATCGTGGTCGAGCGCGTCGCTGTCCAGCGCGTCGGTGTCCAGCCCACCACGCAGCTTGTGCCGGCCCCGCTCCACCGCACTGAGGGTCTTGTGGAGCACCACCTCGAAGTTGGCGAGCTTCGCGTCGACGTAGTCCTCGGCCTCCAGGCGGATACGGCGGGCGTGTTCGCGGGCGTCGCCGACGACGCGCTCCGCCTCAGCATCGGCTCCCTGGACCACCGCCTGCTGGGAGATGAGTCGATCGCGCTCGGTGCGCGCATCCGAGAGGATCTCATCCGCATCGACCTGGGCGCGCTCGAGGATCTCGTCCCGCTCCTTGACCACCCAGCGGGCCTGGGTCAACTCGTCGGGCAGTGCCTCACGCAGATCGGCGACGATGCCGTCGATCTCCGCCCGGTTGAGCATGACCGAGGCGGACAGCGGGACGGTCTTGGCTCCACCGACCAGACGTTCGAGGTGGTGCAGCTTGGCCTCGACGTCCGGCGGCACACCGCGCGGTTCGCTCATGGACTCGACCTCGGGCTCTCGACGGCGGGATCACGCGACGGGGTGACACGCTGACACGTCCCCCCGTGCGGCACCCTACCCGCGAGCCGGCGTGGGACGAGGTCCCAAGGACAGCCAAGGCTCGTGGCCGGCTCGACGAGGCGGGGTCAGACGAACCTGGCGCGCAGCGCGTCAGCCACCCGCGGCGGCACCGCATGTTCGATGGCACCGCCGAGCCGGGCGACCTCCTTGACCAGGGAGCTCGACAGGTAGGAGTGCTCCGGGCTGGTGGTCAGGAACACCGTCTCCACCGGCCCGATGCGCTGGTTCATCTGGGCCATCTGGAGCTCGTACTCGAAGTCGCTGACAGCCCGCAGGCCCTTGCACACCAGCCCGATCCCCCGGTCGTTGCAGAAGTCGACGAGCAGGCCCTGGAAGCGGTCGACGGTCACGTTGCCGTGGACGGCGACCTCGGCCTCGAGCAGCCCGATCCGTTCCTCGATGGTGAACAACCCCTGCTTGTTGGGGTTCTCGAGCACGGCGACCACGACCTCATCGAAGCGGGCGGAGGCCCGGGCGATGACGTCGAGGTGGCCGAGGGTGACGGGGTCGAAGCTCCCCGGGCAGGCGACGGCGACGGTCACGGCGGCTCCTGTGGCTCCTGTAGCTGCATCCCGGCCAGCGCTTGCTGCTGGGGCTGGTGGTACCGCCGCCGCTACGAAGCGAGACCGTCGGCGTCACGCTCGGCGCGGTGGAGGACCGTGGCACCGTAGGCGCGCGGCTCGGTCGGGACCAGCTCGGCCGGCCAGACCGGCGGCGCAGCACGTCGGGCCCGCTCCACGACGACGGTGGCACCCGGGGCCAGCTGCGCGACCAGCGCCACCAGCAGACGATCGACCTGCGCGCCGGGCATCCGGTAGGGCGGGTCGGCGAGCACCAGGTCGAAGGGCGCCCCCGGGAGCACGCCCTCGAGCGCCGAGACGACGTCCTGCGGCAGCACCACCACGCCGGGCAGGCCGACCGCCTCGACGTTGGCCTCGAGTACCGCGAGGGTCCGCGGGTCGCGTTCGACCAGGGTGGCGTGGGCGGCGCCGCGCGAGATCGCCTCCAGACCCAGCGCCCCGCTGCCCGCGTACAGGTCCAGCACGTGCGCGCCCACAAGCAGTGGCTGCAACGAGGAGAACAGCGCCTCACGCACCCGGTCGCCGGTCGGACGCACCCCCTCGCCGGGCGGGGCGCTGATGCGGCGGCCCTTCGCCAGGCCCGCGATGATGCGCATCAGCTACCCGGCGATCCGCCGGCGGCCCCGATGTGCTGCAGCACGAACGCCAGGACACGCGCTTCGTCCCGCCACGCGTCGTAACGTCCGGAGCGCCCTCCGTGCCCCGCGCCGAGCTCGGTGTGCAGCAGGATCGGTCCACCCCCTGTCGAGGTGGTCCTCAGCTTGGCGACCCACTTGGCGGGTTCCCAGTACTGCACCCGCGGGTCGTTCAGCCCACCGATCACCAACAGGGCCGGGTGGTCGGCCGCGGCCACGTTGTCGTACGGCGAGTAGGAACGCATCACCTCGAGGTAGTCGACCTCCCCGGGGTGGCCCCACTCGTCGTACTCGATCACCGTCAGCGGGATCGAGGGATCCGACATCGTCGTGACCACGTCGACGAAGGGCACCTCGGCGACGGCGGCGGCGCACAGCCGCGGCTCCAGGTTGAGCACGGCGCCGATCAGCAGACCCCCTGCCGAGGCGCCACGGATCGCCAGCCGGTCGCGAGCGGTCACCCGGTGCTCGACGAGGTGGTCCGCGCAGGTCACGAAGTCGGAGAACGTGTTGGGCTTGGCGAGGAACTTGCCATCGAGGTACCAGCGGCGGCCCAGCTCACCGCCACCACGCACGTGGGCGATCGCGAACACGACCCCGCGCTCCAGCAGGCTCAGCCGCGCGGCCGAGAACACGGGATCGACCGAGATCTCGTAGCTGCCGTAGCCGTACAGCAGACACGGGGCGGTGCCATCCAGCGGCACGTCGACACGGCGCACGAGGCTGATCGGTACCCGCGTGCCGTCCGCAGCCGTGGCCCACTCCCGCCAGGAGACGAAGCGCTCGCGGTCGTAGCCACCCCGCACGGGTTGCTGCTTGAGCAGGGTGCGCTCACCCGTCTCCAGATCCAGGTCGAACTCCTGCGTGGGCGTGGTCAGTGAGCTGTAGGCGAAGCGCAACGTGCGCGTGTCGTAGCGGGGGTTCGCGCCGAAGGCCGCGGTGTACACCTCCTCGTCCATCGTCAGGACCTCGCCCTCACCGGTCGCCGGGTCACAGACGCGCAGCTGGGTCCGGGCCTCGGTCCGCTCGGAGACGATCAGCTGGTCGGCGAAGACCTCGGCGACCTCCAGGCGGGTCCCCGGCCGGTGGCCGATCAGGTCGATCCAGTGCTCGCGGCCAGGGGTGGCGACCGGCGCGACGCACAGCTTGAAGTCCTCGGCGCCATCGGCGTTGGTGACGAGGTAGAGCAGGTCTCCGCGGTGGTCGAGGTCGTACTCGACACCGTGTTCCCGCTCCGCCACCAGGCGGGGACGGGCGGTGGGATCGTCGGCGTCGAGCAGGTACCACTCGCTGGTCACCTTGCTGGAGGCACCGATCGCCAAGAACCGGTCGCTGCGGGTCCGACCGACGCCGAGCCAGAAACGCTCGTCCTCCTCGGCGTAGAGCAGCTCGTCGGTCGCGACGGGCGTGCCGAGGCGGTGACGCCACACCTGGTGGGGCCGCCAGGCCTCGTCCGGGACGGTGTAGAGGAAGCTGCGGGCATCGTTGCCCCACGCGATGCCGTAGGCCGCCCGCGGGATCTCGTCATCGAGATCCTGTCCGGTCTCCAGGTCCCGGACGCGGATCGTGAACACCTCGGAGCCGGTGGTATCGGTCGCGATGGCAGCCAGGCGGTGGTCCGGGCTGATGGCGAAGCCGCCCAGCTGGAAGAAGTCGCGGCCCACCGCCTCCGCGTTCTGGTCGTAGAGCACCACCTCGTCGTCCGGAGGTCGGCGCGGATCGACGGGCCGCCGCAGGTGGTCGTCGAGGTGGGCCGGGTCGGTCACGCCGACGGGCGCGGGGCGTCGGCAGCGGATCGGGTAGGCCTCGCCTTCGAGGGTGCGGCGGTAGTACAGCCAGCCGCCGTCCAACACGGGCACGGAGCTGTCGGTCTCCTCCACACGACCCTTGAGCTCGACGAACAGCTGCTCCCGGAGCCCCGCCAACGGTGCGAGCTGAGCGTCGGCGTACGCGTTCTCCGCCTCGAGGTACGCCAGCATCGCCGGGTCATCACGGTCCCTGAGCCAGTACCAGGGGTCCTCGACCGTGGAGCCGTCGGCGCGGGTCAGGGTGTGGGGCCGCTGCTCGGCGAGCGGTGGCGTGGTGGCCGTCGGTGGCGTGGTGGCCGTCGGTCGCGTCGGCTCGTCTGGTG
>CAYXJD010000109.1:4514-10097 GCA_964465225.1 uncultured Actinomycetota bacterium | reverse complement strand
AGCAGTGGGCCGCGATCATGCGCGGCGACGAGTCCTACGCCGGCGCTCGCTCCTTCGACCGGTTCCACGCCGTGGTCAGCGACCTGACCGGCTTCGCGCACATCATCCCCACGCATCAAGGGCGCGCCGCCGAGCGGATCCTCTTCGGCGCGATGGTCGATGATGGCGACATCGTCCCCAACAACACGCACTTCGACACGACACGCGCCAACGTCGAGTTCCAGGGAGCAGAGGCGCGTGATCTGGTCTGTACCGAAGGACGGGATCTGCAGCTCGATGCCCCCTTCAAGGGCAACGTCGACCTCGAGGCGCTGGAGCGCCTGTTGCGCGAGGACGGCGCGCGCGTGCCGCTGGTGCTGGTCACGATCACCAACAACTCCGGAGGTGGGCAGCCGGTCAGCCTCGACAACCTCCGTGGCGTGCGTGACCTGTGCGACCGCTTCGGCAAACCGCTCATCCTGGACGCCTGCCGCTTCGCGGAGAACGCCTGGTTCATCCACGAGCGGGAGGCCGGACAGGCAGATCGCACCCCGCGCGAGATCGCGGAGGAACTGTTCCGCCTCGCCGACGGCTGCACGATCAGCCTGAAGAAGGACGGGCTCGCCAACATCGGCGGCCTCCTCGCGGTCAACGATGCCGAGGTGGCAGCGCGCTGCCGCGACGACCTCATCCTCACCGAGGGGTTCCCCACCTACGGCGGTCTGGCGGGTCGGGACCTCGACGCCCTGGCCGTCGGACTGCTCGAGGTCACCGACCCCGACTACCTGCGCTACCGGGTCCGCACCGCCGCCTACCTGGCCGAGAAGGCGTGGTCGGCCGGGGTGCCCACGGTCCGCCCGCCAGGTGGGCACGCCGTCTACCTCGATGCCGGCGCGCTGCTCACCCACCTCCCGCAGAGCGCGCTGCCGGCCCAGGCGTTGGCTTGCGAGCTCTACCTCGAAGGAGGGGTCAGAGGGGTGGAGATCGGGACCCTGATGTTCGGCCGGCCCGGTGCCGACGGGGCGGACGACGAGGTGGCACCGCACGAACTCGTCCGACTCGCTCTGCCACGGCGGACCTACACCCAGTCGCACGTCGATTACGTCGGCGAGGTGATCGCTGCGGTCGCCACTCGGGCGTCATCGATCCCCGGCTACCGGATCGTCGAGCAGCCGAGGTGGCTGCGGCACTTCACGGCCCGGCTCGAGCCGATCGGGCCCTGACGGTTCGGCGTGCCGGCGGGTTACGCTGGCGGGTTCGTCACCACGGCTGTCGGCCACGGAGTCCCACGTGAACCTCGCCCTGCCCGCTGCGGTCCTCGCCGGGTTCCTGATCGCCGTGCAGTCGGCCATCATCGGTGCTTTCGGCGAACGCACCCACCCACTGGTGGCCTCCACCTGGGTCCATGTCGGAGGACTCGCCCTGGGTGTCACGATCCTGGTGCTGTCGCCACGTCTGGGCTTCGAGTTGGCCACCGTCCGTGAGGCGCCGTGGGTGCTGCTGGCGGGCGTCGCCGGCCTCCTGCTCGTGACCGGGATCGCCGTGGCGGTGGCCGGTCTCGGGCTGGCCTCCACCCTGGCGGTGGTCACCGGTGTCCAGCTGCTGGCGGGTTTCGCTCTGGAGGCCAGCGGACTGCTGGGACGCACGATCCCCCTGGTACCGACACGGCTGCTCGGTGCACTCCTGCTCATCGTGGGGGCGTACCTGGTGGTCAGCCGGGGGCCGGCCGCCACCTGAGTTGCCTGCGGAGGTCGCGGACCGGCCTTCGGGTACAGCTGAGGGTGTCGAGGGCAACGGTTCTGCCGGTGGGTTTGGGTGCGTTCGGCCTCGGGTTCCGGGGCGTTGTGCACCCAGTCTGGAGACCGGGCCGGGGGGTGACCGGGCCGGGGGGTGCCCGGGCCGGGGGTGCTCCGAACCCGTCCAGGGTTTGGGTGCGTTCGGCCTCAGGTTCCGGGGCGTTGTGCACCCAGTCTGGAGACCCGGTCAGCGCACCCGCAGCGCGACCAGCACGCCATCGCGCACGGGGTTGATCACGCTGACGTAGCGAGGATCCTGGGCCACCTCCCGGGTCATGCGCACGATCGCGTCGGTGACCGCCTCCCGTGACCCGTCGACGGGTTCAGGTCGAAGACCGGCGACCCGTCCGTCCCACAGCACGTTGTCGCACAGGAACAGCCCACCGACCCGGAGCCGCTCGGCAGCCGCGGCCCACGCGTCCGGGTAGCCGTCCTTGTCGATGTCGCAGTAGATGACGTCCACCTCGCCATCGACGGTTGCCAGCCCCTCGAGTGCGTCACCGACGTGGTAGCGGACCGGTGCCCAACGCCCGGCACGGCGCAGGTACTGCTCGCCGAGCGCGGCGTTCGCGGCGTCGCCGTCGGTGCAGACCACCTCGCCGTCCGCTCCCACGGCACCGGCGAACCAGTAGGCCGAGTAGCCGTACCCGCTCCCGAGCTCCACGACCCGGCGAGCGCCGATCATCCGGGCCTGGAGCTCCAGGAAGCGGCCGACGGCGCGACCGACGATGGGGAAGCCGTGAGCCTCGGCGCGTCGTTCCATGTCGTCGAGGACCGGGTCGACGTGCTGGGCCTTGACGAGTTCCGTGAGGTGCGCGTCGATCTCGATCGGGAGGAGGGACTGCAACGCGGGCTCCTTCGGGCGGCTGGGCTGACGACGTCACCGGCGGCCAGGCGGGCCGGGCGGAGGGGCCTCCCGGTGCCGCTGCGTTGGGCGTTGGCCTACCGTACGCCCCGACGCACCGATCGGAGCTGCCTGTGGGTCGCCACGTCCTGGTCTGGGACGCCCCGAACATCGACATGACGTTGGCCACGATCATCGAGGGCAAGCCCACCTCGAAGGATCGACCCGACCTCGCGGTGCTCGGTGCCTGGCTCGTCGATCACGCCGAGGTGGAGGACGACGTCGAAGCGTGCGTGTTCATCAACGTCGCGCCGCACGTCGCGGGGGTGCTGCGCGGGTGGGTGCTGTGGCTGCTGGAGGAGGGTTTCCGCGTCTTCGCGAAGCCCAAGCAGGGGGATTCCGACGTCGACGAGGACATGCTGGACCACCTCTGGGCCCGTTACGACGACGGCGATCTGGAGGCCGTGTACGTCGGGTCCAACGATGCCCGGGCCTTCGCCGAGCCACTCGGGGACCTGGGCGAGCGCGGTGTGGCGGTCAGCGTGCTCGGTTTCGCGGAGTACGCGGGCGGGATGGCGACCCTGCCCGGCCTGCGGTTCGTCGACCTCGAGTCGATCGACGGGTTGTTCACCGAACCGCTGCCGAGACTCACGCTCGAGTCGCTGCCCGCTGACGGGCGCTGGTTCGAGCCCCGCGGCCGCCTGGGCAGTGGGACCCCAGCCACCGTCGGTCACCGTTCCACCACCGCTGCCGAGGCGGGTGCCGGCTCCACGGCCGGCGTGGCGACCGCTCCCGGCGGGACCAGGCCGTGACGCCGCTGGCACCCTCGGTGCGCTCCGAGGTCGGCCGGCTCGAGACCGTGCTGGTGCACCGTCCTGGCGAGGAGCTGCGACGCGTCACCCCCTCCAACATGGAGCGGCTGCTCTTCGACGAGCTGCTGTGGGTGGAGCACGCGCAGGCGGAGCACGACGCGTTCACCGAGCTCCTCCGCTCGCAGGGTGTCGAGGTGCTCGAGTTGACCGACCTGCTCGCCGAGGTGGTCGCGGACGCAGCGGCGGCACGGGCGCTGGTCGACCGACACATCACCGACACGACCTGTGGACCGGAAGCGGTCGGTGCCGCGCGGGACCACGTGCTCGAGGCCGCTCCCGCCGAGCTGGTCTCCCGTCTGATCGCCGGCATCACCCACGAGGAGGCCGGCGACATCGACGGCCTGGTCGCCGCCGTGGCGGCACCGGGCGACCCCCTGCTCGAGCCGCTGCCCAACCTGGTGTTCACCCGTGACACGTCCGCGTGGGTCGGCGAGGGGGTCGTGCTCTCCCCGATGCACCGTTCAGCACGGCGGCGCGAGACGGACCTGCTGCGGACCCTGTACCGGGAGCATCCTCGGTTCGCCGACGCGTCGGTGTGGTTCGGAGGACAGGTCATCGACCGGCACCCTGCCACCTTCGAGGGCGGTGACGTGCTCGTGGTGGGGGCGCGGGGACTGGCGATCGGGCTGAGCGAGCGGACCTCACCAGCCGGGGTCGAGACCCTGGCCGCGCGGTTGTTCGAGGGCGACGTGGTCGACCGCGTCCTGGCCGTGGAACTGCCCAAGGTCCGGGCTGCCATGCACCTCGACACGGTGGTCACCCAGGTCGACGTGGATGCCTTCATCACCTACCCGCAGATGATGCAGGCGTCGCGCACCTTCCAGCTCACCCGCCGGGGCGAGCATGGCGTGCACGTCGTCGACGGGCCGGACCTGATCCACGGCCTGGCCTGGGCGGCGGACCTGGATCACGCCCGCGTGATCGAGCCGTCGCTCTCAGCGATCCGGGCCGAACGCGAGCAGTGGAACGACGCCAACAACACCCTGGCGCTGCGCCCCGGCGAGGTGGTCGCCTACGAGCGCAACGTCGCGACCAACGAGATCCTGGACGCGGCGGGGATCACGGTGCACACGATCCCCTCCTACGAACTGCCGCGCGGCCGTGGCGGGCCGCGTTGCATGAGCTGCCCGGTGCGACGGCAGGCCTTGCCATGACCTCGGACCCCACGTCCGGGTGGCACCGCACGCCCGGCCCGCCGGTGTCCGGACCCGCCGGCGCCGATCCCGTGGCCGTGCTCCGTGGGGTCGGGGTACGCCGGAGCGGCGCTGACCTGCTCGCCGAGGTCGACCTCGACGTCGGCCGCCGGGAGCACCTGGCGGTGCTGGGACCGAACGGTGCCGGCAAGACCACCCTGCTCAGGGTGCTGGCGACGGAGCTGTACCCCACCGACGGCGAGGTGACCGTGCTCGGTACGACCTTCGGCCGCGGTGACCTCCGGGAGCTCCGGCCGCGCATCGCCTTCGTGTCGCTGGCCATGGATCGCCTGTTGGACGCGCGTCTGCCGGCGCTGCCACTGGTGGCGGCCGCCCGTCTCGGGGCGACGTGGCCGGCATCGGGCATCCTGGACCGTCCAGGCCTCAGGCCCCTGGCCGAGGACGCGCTCCATCGGGTCGGTGCCGGTCACCTCGCGGAGCGCCGGGTCGACACCCTGAGCCAGGGCGAGCGGCAGCGGGTGCGCATCGCGCGCGCCCTGGTCGTCGATCCGGAGCTCGTCCTGCTCGATGAGCCCTTCGCGGGGCTCGACCTCGGTGGCCGGGAGTCCCTGTTGGCCGACCTCGACCGGCTCCTGGCGGAGCCGGGTGGGCCGACCGTGGCGATCGTGACCCATCACCTCGAGGAACTCCCGGTCGGCATCCGGCGCGTCATCCTCGTGCGCGACGGTCGGGCGGTCGTGGAAGGTCCGGCGACCGAGGTGCTCACGGATGTCTGGATCCGCGCAGCCTTCGGGGTCGATGTTCGCGTCGGGGTCCGCGCTGGCCGCTACACCGCCGTCCTCCGGCCGGCAGGCGTGGGCACCGGCGCCTGACCGACCGGGAGCCGGCGCCTGACCGGCGAGGAGCCGGCGCCTGACCGCGTGGCGCCGCGGCGACCG
>CAYXJD010000109.1:0-4414 GCA_964465225.1 uncultured Actinomycetota bacterium | reverse complement strand
CCGGCGCCTGACCGGCGAGGAGCCGGCGCCTGACCGCGTGGCGCCGCGGCGACCGGCGAGGGGACCGGCGCCTGGCCGCGGGGCGCCGCGGCGACCGGCGTGCCGTTGGCCGCGTCTGGCCCCCCGGGCACGGCTCGCTCGCTGCGGGAGTCCCAGGGGGAAAGGGACCTCGTGCCCTGCCGGAACGCCCGTGACCCCACGAGCATGCTCGGTGGGCGAGCGATAGGGAGGACGCAGTGGCCGGCAGCGCGAGCGAGGCGACATCGGGAGGTCACCCGTCCGGGGACGAGCGCTTCGGGATGCTCGACACGGCGCTGAAGCGGTCGCGCTACTCCCAGGACCAGTTGATCGAGGTCCTCCACGTCGCACAGGAACTGTTCGGCTACCTGTCACCGGACGTGCTGATCTACGTCGGGCGGGCGCTGAAGCTGCCGCTGAGCCGCGTGTTCGGTGTCGCGTCCTTCTACCACCTGTTCACGTTCGAGCCGCCCGGCGACCACAGTGCGACCGTCTGCATGGGAACGGCCTGTTTCGTCAAGGGTTCGGACGGCATCGTCGCGGCGTTGTCGCGCGAGCACGGTGTCGCCTCCGGCGGGACGACCGAGGACGGCACGTTCACGCTGAAGACCGCCCGGTGCCTCGGTTCCTGCGGCATGGCACCGGTGGTCGTGATCGACGGCGAGGTGCGGGGCCACCTCACGGCCGAACAGGCGGTCTCCAAGGTCGCTGACGCCCTCGCCGAGGCAGATGCCGATGCAGGTGCAGACGCCCCCGCTGCTGCCGTGACCGCCATGGCTGAGGAGGTCCGCTGATGCCGCCCGGCCCGATCGATCTGGATGACGTCCAGTCCCACGAGCTCGAGCACCGCAGCCGGATCGTCAACCGCGCGCTCGTGTGCACGTCCACGGGGTGCCTGTCGGCCGGTGCCGCCAACGTCCGTGCCGCGCTGGAGGCCGGCCTCGCTGACACCGACGAGGAGCACGAGGCTGAGGTGATCGCCACCGGCTGCCCGGGGCTGTGCAGTCGTGGACCCCTGGTCACCGTCGAGTCCCGCGGTGCCGAGCGCACGATGTACGAGTACGTCGACGAGGAACGGGCGTCCACGATCGCTCGCGACCATCTCCTCCGCGGCAACGTCGCTGACGACGCCCCGGTCGTACCGAACGATCTGCCCTTCTACGCCAAGCAGCACCAGGTCGTGCTCGCCAACGCGGGACGCATCGACCCCGACCGCATCGAGGACTACGTCGCGGCCGAGGGCTACCGGGCGCTGGAACGGGTACTGCGGTCGATGACGCCGCAGGACGTGGTCGACCAGGTCGACGCCGCCGGGCTCCGCGGCCGCGGCGGAGCCGGCTACCCGACCGCCCGCAAATGGCAGCTCCTCCACGACGCCCCCGGTGCGGACAAGTACGTCGTGGTCAACGGCGACGAGGGCGACCCCGGCGCCTACATGGATCGCACGATCATGGACTCGGACCCGCACCGGGTGCTCGAGGGCATGACGATCGCCGCCTACGCGACCGGGGCGCAGAAGGGCTACATCTACGTCCGGGCCGAGTACCCGCTGGCGATCGAACGCCTCGAGCGGGCGATCCGGGCCGCGAAGAAGGCCAAGATCCTCGGACGGCATGTCCTCGGGTCCGACGTCGCCTTCGACGTCGAGATCCGGGTCGGTGCCGGCGCCTTCGTGTGCGGCGAGGAGACCGCGCTCATCGCCTCCATCGAGGGCAAGCGCGGGACCCCTTCGCTGCGGCCGCCCTACCCCACCGAACGTGGGCTGTGGGGGAAGCCGACGATGATCAACAACGTGGAGACGATGGCCAACGTCGCGCCCATCATCCTCGACGGTCCGGAGGCCTTCGCGGCGGTCGGCACGGACACCTCGAAGGGGACGAAGGTGTTCGCTCTGGCCGGGTCGCTCGAGAACACGGGACTGATCGAGGTCCCGATGGGCATCCCGCTCCGTGACATCGTGTTCGAGATGGCGGGTGGTATCCCGGACGGCAGGGAGTTCAAGGCTGCTCAGACCGGTGGACCTTCCGGTGGCTGCATCCCGTCCCGGTTCCTCGACACCCCGGTCGACTACGAACACCTGCGCGAGCTCGGCTCGATGATGGGCTCAGGCGGGTTGGTCGTGATGGACGAGACCGTCAAGATGCCCGAGGTGGCCCGCTTCTACATGGAGTTCTGCCGCGACGAGAGCTGCGGCAAGTGCACCCCGTGCCGGGCCGGGACCGTCAAGATGCACGAGTTCCTCGACCGGATCTGCGAGGGCATCGGACGCAAGCGGGACCTGCAGCACCTCGAGAGCCTGTGCAAGACCGTCCGGGCCGCGAGCCTGTGCGGACTCGGCCAGAGCGCACCGAACCCCGTGTTCTCCACGCTCGAGCACTTCCGTGACGAGTACCTCGAGCTGCTGGTCGAGGACGAGGTCTACCCCAGCCTCAGTGCGCCACCACCGCCGGTCACCGCGGCCGCGGCGAGCGACGGAGGTGCCCGATGAGCCCGCCAACCAATCGTCGTCCCACGGTGCCGGTCACGATCGACGGCACGGACTACAAGGCGCACGAGGGCGAGACCGTCATGGAGCTCGCCCGGCGGGTCGGCGTCCGTATCCCGAGCCTGTGCTACCTCGACGGGCTGTCGGTCCACGGTGGCTGCCGGATGTGCGTCGTCGAGGTCGAGGGCGACCACCGCCTGTCCCCGGCCTGCGCGCTGGAGGTGGCCGATGAGATGGCGGTGACGACCCAGAGCTGGGAGCTGCACGAGCATCGGCGTCGCATGACCGAGCTGCTGTTCGCCGAAGGCAGCCACGTCTGCTCGTTCTGCGTCTCCTCCGGCTCCTGTGAGCTGCAGGACCTGGCCACCGAGCACGATGTCGACCACATCCACTACGACCTCGCGCATCCGAGCCAGGGCATCGATGCCTCCCATCCGAAGTACAGCCTGGACCGGGACCGGTGCGTGCTGTGCACGCGCTGTGTGCGGGTCTGCGATGAGATCGAGGGCGCCCACGTCTGGGACGTCGCGATGCGGGGCAGCCAGGGTCGCATCGTGTCGGGGATGGACCAACCTTGGGGTGAGGTCCCGGACTGCACCTGGTGCGGCAAGTGCGTACTCGTGTGCCCGACCGGGGCGCTGTCGTTCAAGGGGCGTGCCACCGCGGAGATGGTGCACGATCCCGAGGTCGTCGCGTTCCTGTCCACTGCCCGCGAGCAAGGCGAGTGGCTCGACCGGAAGGCTGACGTGTGAGCGCTGCTACGGCACGGGACGAGACGACCAAGCTGCGGGTGGCCACCGCCTGGTTGGGCGGGTGTTCGGGCTGCCACATGTCCTTCCTCGACCTCGACGAGCACCTGCTCGAGCTCGCCGAGTTGGCGGAGGTGGTGTACGGCCCGCTGACGGACCGCAAGGAGTTCCCCGCCGACGTCGACGTGACGCTGGTCGAAGGGGCGGTCACCAACGAGCACAACCTGCACCTGGCACGTGAGGTGCGCGCGAACACGAAGTACGTCGTCTCCTTCGGTGACTGCGCGGTCACCGGCAACGTCACCTCGCTGCGCAACCGGTTGGGGGATCCGACCGCGCTCGTCGAGCGGGTCTACGTCGACCACCCCGACATCAACGGACGGATGCCCACCGAGGTCGTGCCGGCGCTCCTGCCGCAGTCCGAGCCGCTGCACGAGGTCATCCCCATCGACGTCTACCTCCCCGGCTGTCCGCCCTCCGCCGACCGCATCTGGGCACTGCTCTCCCGCCTGCTCGGCTCGCTCGCGGCGGGGGAGGGCATCCCGGACCTGAGCTGGCGCGGTCCGGAGGACCTGCGCTTCGGCTGACCACCCGCGCCCGTCGCCCCGCCGGTCGACGCCGACGATCACGAGGATCCCGTGCACGACATCCACCACACCATCGATCCGGTCACCCGCATCGAGGGGCACGCCAAGATCACGCTGCGCCTCGATGACGGTGGCGAGGTCGCCGACGCGCGCTTCCACGTCACGGAGTTCCGTGGCTTCGAGGAGTTCTGCAAGGGGCGTCCGATCGCCGAGATGCCGGGCCTGACGGCCCGGACCTGTGGCATCTGCCCGGTCAGCCACCTGATCGCCGCCTCCAAGGCGGGCGATGCGATCCTCGGGGTCACCCCGCCGCCGGCAGCGGTCCGGCAGCGGCGTCTGCTCAACCTCGGTCAGCTCCTGCAGTCACACAGCCTGAGCTTCTTCCACCTCTCCGCGCCCGACCTGCTGCTCGGGATGGACCACGACCCGGCGACCCGCAACGTCTTCGGGTTGATGCAGGCCGAGCCGGAGATCGCCAAGCGGGGCATCCGCATGCGCCAGTTCGGCCAGGAGGTCATCCGCTCGGTGTCGGGGCGGCGGGTCCACGGCCACCAGATCGTGCCGGGTGGGGTCAC
>CAYXJD010000108.1:0-10211 GCA_964465225.1 uncultured Actinomycetota bacterium | reverse complement strand
CGAGGCGCCGGGCCGCTTCGAGCAGCACGGCGGGGTCGGGCTTGCCGGGCAGGTCGAGTTCCGCGGCGACGACGCCGTCGACCCGGGCTTCGAACAGCTCACCGAGCCCCGCGGCCTCGAGCACCGGACGACAGTTGCGGCTGGCGGAGAACACCGCGGTCCGCAGGCCGCTGAGCTGCAGCCGGCACACCAGTTCGACGGTGGACGCGAAGACGATCACACCCTCCTCCTCGAGGCTGGCGAGGAAGGCCTCGTTCTTGCGGTCGCCGAGCTCGGCCACCGTGTCCTCGTCGACCTCGATCCCGCGGCTGCGCAGGAAGTCGCGGACCCCGTCGAGCCTCGGCTTGCCATCGACGTAGCGCAGGTAGTCCTGGTCGGTGAACGGGCGGTGCTCCTCAGCGGGATCCTCTGACCGTTCGGCGAGGTAGTCGTCGAACAGCCGCTTCCATGCCGCACGGTGTACCGACGCGGTGTCGGTGATCACGCCGTCCAGATCGAAGATGACCGCGTCGAACCGGTCCGGACCGAGTGTGGTCGTCATCAGCCTGCCTCGTCTCAGTGTGGGCACAGCCTGTGTCGGCGTCGAGCCGAGCGCAAGAGCAGACCTGCTGCCGTTGGGACGGGTTGCGATCGAACCACATGCGCTGCACGCCCAGCGCGCACCTTCGTGGCGCTACCGAGCGACGCTGCGCTCACCGGTGAGACGCTGCATCCGTTCCAGGGCCCGGGCGTAGAACCGCAGCTGCGTGAGCCGGCCGAAGAGGGCGAAACCGGCGCGCACCACCGGGTTCTCGATCCGTCCCCGCTGCGAGTAGGCGGCCAACCGGAACTCCACACGTCCGGAGGCGGTGTCCTTGACCACCTCGTAGTCCATCTGTCCCCGCTCGAGGTGGCCAGCCAGCGTTCGGTAGTGCCACGCGAACCGGTGGACCCGCTCGTCGCCATCGGGATCCTCGCCGTCGACGACCCCGCCGACCCGGACCCCCATCGGGAAGCGCAACCCCGCGAAGCGTCCCACCAGCAGCATGTCACGCCCCTCGAGCGGCACGGCAGCGTCGTAGACCGCACGCACCAACGATGGGTCGGCCACCTGGTAGGTCCACAGCAACTCACGGGCCACGGCATACGGCCCAGCGGTGGCCGGCGGACCGGGCGGTTCAGCGGGGAGCTCCACCCGACGCCGATCCGCCCGCCAGGCCGGGTCGGCAGCCGCCTGCTCCCAACGCATCGGCGCGAAGTTGACCTCGAGCGCACCGAGCCGCTCGTAGGCCGCCAGCGCTGAGCGCGGAAGCGGTGCGGTCGTGACGAGGCGGCGCTCGGTGGTCACGTCGGCGGGTCGTAGCGTCGCGTCGTGCAGGACGGGTTGCTCATGCGCACGCCGCCGCTGACCGCTGCCACCCGACGACAGAACTGGGACCACATGTGCTGCTGCAGTTCCCGGCCGATGGGGAACCGCTCGTAGAGCAGGTGGAAGAGCGGGTCGCCGCTGCGCGCCCACGATTCGATACGGAACTCCAGGAAGCCACGAGGATCCGTGCTGGTGCGGAACTCGATCTCCCCTGCCTCCATGTGGCCGCGCATCGTCGCGAAGCGGAAGGAGGATGGCGTGCGTTCCACCAGCCGGACGGGGCCGTTCCAGGGGCCCGGCAACCGGACGATCAGCTCGTCGCCGACCACCAGGTCGCGGGCTGGCTGGCCTTCGGGCGTCTCGAACCGCGCCATCTCCGTCGGGGTCACCCGGTTGGGCTCCTCGAGGATGTAGCTGATCAACTCCTCGCCGGTGAGGACCTCATCGGTGACCACGATCCAGTAGCTGCGGTGGAACAACGGCCCCTGACCCTCGCGCGCCCGCTGCAGGGTCTCCGGGTCACCCGGCAGCTCGCGGTCCAGGTCAGGCGGTTCACCCGCGTCCTCCTCGCGGTCGCGTCGGTAGAGGGGGATCCGCTGCACCGAGTAGCGCGCCGCGGTCGTCACCATGTCCGAGCCCCATCCGACCAGACGCCGTAGGGTGCCGTCGTGGCCGTTCGGGTGCTGCGTGGCGTTCGCCATGGCGAGGGGTCCCGTTCGGGAAGGGAAGGTCGACGCAGCATGGACCGTACTACCGCAGCGACCATCGCCCACGACGTCGGTCTCGCCGCCTGGTTCGGCGGTGCCTGGATGGGAGCGGTCGGGCTCAACGGCGCGACCATCGAGGTGGACGATCACACCCAGCGCACGCGCGTGGCCAACGCCGGCTGGTTCCGCTGGGCACCGATCACCGGTGCATCGCTCGTCGCGCACGTGGCCGGCGCCTACGTGCTCGGCCGCTTCGTGCGGGCACCGGCTACGGGGATCACCAGCCCGGGCCGGCTCCGGGCGCTACGGACGACGCTCACCGTCGCAGCCGTGCTCTCCACGGTGGAGACCGGGATCTCCGGTCAGCGGGTGGTACACGGAGGTGACGTCCCCGTGGCGACGGCGGTGACGCCGATCGCCGCCACCCCGCCGGCGGTCGCCGCCGCTCAGCGACGGTTGCGGGTCGCGCAGTGGCTGGTCCCGGGGTTCACCGCAGCGCTACTGGTCGTGGAGGTGTTCCAGCGTCAGAGCGGTCCTTGAGCATGGCATCGATCGCTGCCACCTCGGCGAAGGTCGTCGCACCGAGCGAGTCACGGAAGGCCTCCTGTGCCCGGGCGAAGGGCGGATGGATCGCGCAGCCGTCCTCCCATCGGCACGGTCCACCGCGCAGGACGCACTCGGTGGAGACCAAGGGTCCGTCGGCCACCTCGATGACTTCGAGCAGGGTGACCTCATCCGGAGGCCGAGCCAACTCGTAGCCGCCGCGACGCCCGGCCAACGAGCGCACGATGCCAGCTCGGACGAGCTCGGCCAGCAGCTGCGGAAGGTAGGTGGCGGGGACGTGCATCTCGTCCGCGATCTGCGCGGTCTTCCGGCGCCCCTGGCCGTGGTGACGCGCGAGGTCGAGCACGGCGCGCACCGTGTAGTCGGCTCGTCTTCCGAGGCTCATGTCCATGGGGCCCCCGCTGGCTGCCGTTCGGCACCGATGGCGTTCTCGGAGGTGACAACGTCCCGGTGACGACGCATGTTCCCACCGAACCCGCGTGCCCCAAGAGGGCGCCAGGGCCATCGGTCACGCCCGGCCGGCAGGGAGGTGATGGAGCATCCTGGTGCGCTCGGGCACCGCGCCGGAGGCAAGGACGATCAGGTCCAGCAGCCCTGGTGCGGTTGCGCCGGCGGTCCTACCGTCGGGAGCACGTCGCACCAAGCTGCCCCGAACCGCAAAGGATCGCCGTGGACACCGACATGTACACCCGGATGGCGACCGGACGAGGGTTCCTCGCCGCACTGGACCAGAGTGGGGGCTCGACCCCGAAGGCACTCGCCCAGTACGGCATCGATCCGGAGAGCTACGAGGGCGACGAGGAGATGTTCGACCTCGTCCACCAGATGCGTAGCCGCATCCTGACCGACCCCGCCTTCACCGGCGATCGCGTCCTGGGTGCGATCCTCTTCGAAGGCACCATGGACCGCGAGGTGGAGGGGCATCCGACCCCCCACTACCTGTGGCGGGAGAAGCGCATCATCCCCTTCGTCAAGGTCGACAAGGGGCTCGAGGACCCGCAGGACGGGGTCCGCATGATGCGCCCGATGCCCAAGCTCGATGTCCTGTTGGAACGTGCCCGTGGCCTGGAGGTGTTCGGGACCAAGATGCGCTCGGTGATCCAGCTCGCGGACCGCGCCGGTGTCGCTCGCAACGTGGCACAGCAGTTCGAGGTCGGTGGCCGCATCCTCGCCGCCGGCCTGGTCCCCATCCTGGAACCCGAGGTCGACATCACGAGCCCGCAGAAGGCCGAGGCCGAGGAACTGCTGCACGCTGCCATCGTGGAACACCTCGAGGAGATCCCGCAGGGACAGCAGGTCATGCTGAAGCTGTCGATCCCGACCATCGACGGCTTCTACACCGACCTGCTGGCGCACCCGAAGGTCCTGCGTATCGTCGCCCTCTCGGGCGGCTACAGCCGTGACGAGGCGAACCAACGTCTGGCACGCAACCCGGGCCTGATCGCCAGCTTCTCCCGAGCACTGCTCCAGGATCTGCGCGCCGGGCAGGACGAGGAGACCTTCACCGCGACGCTGGACGCCGCGATCGAGAGCATCTACGAGGCATCGACCACCTGAGGTCCACCCAGACGAGGCCTACCGGGGTGCCGGCCGACGGGTCAGGTGACCTGTCGGCCGGACGGGTCGTCACCGAAGATCCGGCGGTACAGATCCTGGCCGTAGCTGGTCGGTAGCGGTGCGCCCGGCTCGATCCTGAAGGTCCGCTCCCCACCCTCCTCGCGTTCTGCCCGCAGGAACACCCCTCGTCCGGCTTGGGTGCGGTACAGACGGTCGGCCAGGTCGTAGAGGTGGGTGACCGCGACCACCCGCACCCCGACATCGAGGTGGGCGCGGAACACCTGACGGGCGAGCTCCGAGCCCTCGCGCTCGTTGGTGGCGGCGAACGATTCGTTGGCCAGCAGCAGATCACCGGGGCGTATGTGCTCCACGATCGCCCGCATCCGGGTGAGTTCCTCCTCGAGCTTGCCGTGTTGGAGGCGCTGGTCCTCCTCGCGGCCGAAGTGGGTGAAGACCTGCCCGCACAGCGTCCCGTGGAACCGCACCGCCGGGACGAAGCACCCGGCCTGCAGCAACAGCTGCGCCGTCCCGATGCTGCGCAGCAGCGTCGACTTCCCACCCTGATTGGCCCCGGTGATCAGCACCAGGCCCGCACCGTCGGCCGCCAGATCGTTCCCGACCACCTCCCCCCGTAGCTGGAGCGACAGCGCGGGGTCGTACAGCCCCGTCGCCGACAGCCGGGGGAGCTCACCGCTGCGGGCCGGCACGACCTCGGGGAAGCAGGTCGGCTCACCGCGTCCCGTCAACGCCTCGTGCAGCCGGGCGGCCCCGCTGAGTACGGCCAACTCGTCGCGGAGCTGGTGCAGGAACTCCTCGATGTCATCGCTGGCCTGGCTGAGCACGACGGCCACCTCGGCCAGCGCCTGGTCGCGGAGGCGGCCGAGCGATTCGACCGCCTCGTCGTCCCGGTCGCTCAGTTCGAAGCTCTGCCCCGAGCGGTCCAGCGACCGGGACAGCCAGCCCTGCGGACGTGGCCGTCGCAGTTGGAACGCCGTCCCCGCCGCCCCGCGGCCGATCCGCGCGGCGAACAGCACACCGCGGGGGAAGCTGAGCTCCTCGAGCTGGGCTTCCACCTGCACGAGGTACGGCTCGTCGAACCGGGTCGCGAACAACTCGAACAGCTGCGTCACCCCCTGCGAGCGCATCTGCCCACGGACCGCGTCCGCCGCCTGCCGCAGGCTCCGCAGCACGTCGGCGTAGACACGCAACCGTTCCGCCGCCCGTCGGACGCTGGCGTCCGGCGCATCCCGGAACAGCCCGGAGTAGGAGCGCTTGGCCACCTCCAGACCCGTGACGATGGCCTCGTAGGAGCTCTGGAACGTCTGGGGCGCGCGCAGCACGTCGGCGACGACGGCCTGGCGGTAGCGGATCTCCTCGGCGTCCTCGAGCCCGGTCAACAGGACCCGCCGACAGGCGTCACGGACCGAGCGGTCGCCAGCCGACATCACCTCCAGCAGCACCTCCAGCCCGAGGTCCTCCGCCAGCAACTCGGCATGCGGTGGCAGTGCCGCAGCGAGGTCGAGGTCGCGGTCCGGGTGCAGCAGCCGGACGTTCACGGCGTCAACCGCCGTGTCAGGGCCTCGTAGGTCAGTCCGTAACGGTCAGCCAGCGCCACCGCGTGGGCCAGACCGTCGGGCGGACGCCGAACGACCCGGAAGGTGCGCACCGTCGGGTCATCGGCGGCGACCGTGGCGACCATGCTGACGGTGGCTGGACCCGTCGAGGCCAGCTCGTCGACGAAGGTCACGAACACCCCCCGTGCCCCGAGCCGAGCCAACCGCTCCAATATCGCCGTGCCCAGCTCACGGGCGTCCTGCAGCGTGGTGGAACTGAAGGTCTCGTTCAGGAACACGACACTGTCGGGTGTGGCGCGGGTCAGCAGTTCGTGGACCCTGATGAGCTCGTCCTCGAGCTTGCCTCGCAGGGTCGTGATGCGTTCCTGACGCTCGAAGTGGGTCAGCAGCCGGTCGTGGAGGCCGATCGTGGCACGCCGAGCCGGCACCGGCAGCCCGAGGCTGGCGAGGTGGTGCAGTTGCCCGAACGCCCGCGCGAAGGTGGTCTTGCCGCCCTGGTTCGCCCCGGTGACGACCAGCAGCCGCTCGGGCGGCTCGAGCTGCCAGTCGTTGGTGACGACCGGCAGGCCGTCGGCCAGTCGCTTGGTCGCGACCGCCAGGTCGTAGCTGTCCTCGGCGCTGCACGGCTCGTTCGGACCGACCAGTTCCGGGTCGCAGAACGGCAACCCGCCAGCCCGGAGCCGTTCGGTTCGATCGAGGTAGGCGAGGTAGAAGGGCACCTCCTGCGCCAGAGCGGCGATCGTCGGGTCGAGCAGCGGGCGGTACCGCTCCTGGAGCTCGACCAACGCAGCGAAAGCAGACGGGTGCTGCTCGGCCACGAGCTCGAGGATCCGGGCGCTCACGGGATCCACGCCCGGCTCGACCGGCGGCCGCTCCACCGGCCGTGGCGGTCCCGTACGGAAGCGCTCGAAGGTCGCCGCGACCTCCGCGGTCAGGTCCGGCTCGCCGTGGTCGGTGTCGACGGTGATCCGACCCGTGTTGACGCGCACGGTGTAGGACACCGCATCGAGCGCCTCCTGGACCTCGGCGGCGTCGGCGACCAACGACCGGAACCGCTCCCCCTCGGCGATGTCGCGGATGGCGTCGCGGCAGGCCAGCAGGCCGCCCGCCCGCAGCTCGACGGCGTCGAGCTCCTCGAGCAGTGCGGTCGTGGCGTGCACGTACCGGTGGGCGTTGGCCAGGAACCAGGCCTCGGCGACGTAGCGGTACGGCACACGCCGCACCGCGTCGAGGCGTTGCCGGACCCGGTGGATCCGGTGGGCGAAGGTGCGCAGCGGCTCGGCGACCCCGGGCCGCAGGAGCTCACCTGCCACGGCCTGACGGAAGCGCACCGTGTCCACGTCTGCGCAGGGGGTGGCGTACCACGACGCCAACCAGGGCGTGTCCTTCGACAGCGCCGCGAACAGCGGTGCGAGCTGGAGGTCATGAGCTGCCGCGTCGTCGAGCGGTTCCGCCTCCACCAGTGGTGGACGCGAGCCGGGTGGCCGGAGCAAGGACACCGCGGGCGTGCCCCCTCCGGCTGCTGGCATCGGCGTCCGCTCCTGTCCGTCGGCCCGAGGCGGTGACCTCGCTCCCGGCGTCCGTGTCGTGGCGGACACGCTAGCTGGCACCGTGGGGCTTCAACCCGTGAGCGGCACGACCTGGAGCTGCCGCTCCGCCATCCCGCGGGTGGCTCCCTCGCGGTGGTGGCGACGGCAGAGCACCTCGTAGGCGATCTCGCCCTGGTCGACGTCACCGACCATGACCTGCTCGCCCTCCCGCTGGATCCGACCGTCGACCGTACGGGCGTTGAGGTTGCCACGCTCCCCGCACCAGCACCGGGCCTCGACCTGGAGCTCCTGCCGCCGGTCGGCGAGCTCCAGCAACCGCTGCGAGCCGGGGAACAGCGTGGTCGTGAAGTCGGTGAGCAACCCGAAGGCCTGCACCTCGACCCCCAGGTCGTCGACCACCTGGGCGAGCTGCTCGACCTGCACCCGGGTGTAGAACTGGGCCTCGTCGCAGATCAGCACGTCGATGGGGTGCCCCTCGGCGATGAGCGTGCCGACGTGGATCCGAAGGTCGAGGTCATCGGTCACCACGGTCGCGGGCTGGACCAGACCGATGCGGGAACTGATCGTGCCGCCCTGCCGATCGTGCTTGGTCAGCAGCAGGCAGTGCTTGCCGGCCTGCACGGCGTTGTGGTGGATCTGCAGCGCCAGGGTGGACTTCCCACAGTTCATCGTGCCGTAGAAGAAGGTCAGCTCGGCCACGCCGTGCGCTCCCGGTCGTCGGTGGTCGGAGATCGTGTCCGCTCGACCGCGGTTGTAGCGCACCCGTGGCGGTGGTGTGCCGATGCCAGCCGCCCCGCGTGCGTCCCGACCGCCCCGAGATGGCCGAACCCGGACACGAACGACCCGGGCATGAACGACCCGGGCATGAACGAACCCGGGCATGAACGAACCCGGACCTCACGGTCCGGGTTCGACAGCTCTATGCGACGCGAACGCGCCGCGTGAGCGCAGGTCAGCTCAGGCGGGCGTGACGTCGGAGGCCTGCGGCCCCTTCTGCCCCTGGGTGACCTCGAAGGTGACGGCCTGGCCGTCCTCGAGGGTCTTGTACCCCTGAACGTTGATGGCGGAGAAGTGGACGAAGAGGTCGTCGCCGCCCTCATCGGGCTGGATGAACCCGTATCCCTTGTCCGCGTTGAACCACTTGACGGTGCCGCTGGGCATCTGGTGCATCTTCCGTGTATCGGCGGGTGGCATGCCTCTCGCACGTCCACGCCGGCCTTGGTGAACCACGCTCACGGTGGTACTGGAGCGCATCTGACGGCCTACAGGGTAGCGCCACCACGGTCGAGGTGGGCGGGCGACCACTGCGGAGTGGACGAACGACGAGGACCGCCAACGACCGCGGACGGCGCGCCCGCAGGTGCCCCCGCTGGCGCGGACGGACTCAGCGCGTGCGGTCATCGGTCGACCCGGGCTGGCCGAAGAACGGCACCCGGGCGAAGTCCAGGTCGTAGCGTTCGATCGCCTCGGGCAGGACACCCTCGTCGAGCTCGCCCAGCTTGACGAGCTCGGCGAGCACGCAGTAGGCGGTCGAGGTCGCGTCGACGCGGTGGTAGCGGCGCAGCGCCTCACGGGTATCGGCCCGACCGAACCCGTCCGTACCGAGCACGGCGTACGGGCCCGGGATCCAGTCGGCGATCTGGAAGGGCGTGGCGCGCATCCAGTCGCTGACCGCGACGTGGGGACGTCCGCGGGTGGTGTCCTCGAGGATGCGCCGCACCAGTGGGACCCGCTTCTCCTCGGTCGGGTTGGTCCGGTTCCAGGACTCCACCGCCGCGCCATCGCGCAGCAGACGGTTCCACCCGGGCGCCGACCACACGTCGGCGGAGACGCCCCAGTCGTCCGCGAGGAGTTGCTGGGCTTTCAACGCCTCGTTGATGATCGTGCCCGAGGACAGGATGTGGGCCGTGTGCTCGCCGCCGGGACCCTGCTTGTAGCGGTAGAGGCCGTCGATGACGTCCTGGTCGGCGACGTGCTCGGGCATCGCGGGTTGGACGACGGGCTCGTTGTAGACGGCGAGGTAGAAGATCACGTCCTCACCGGCACCGTCCCCACCGCCGTACATCCGCTCGATGCCGTGCTGGACCAGCACGGCGATCTCGTAGGCGAAGGACGGGTCGTAGGCCTCCACCCCCGGGTTGGTCTGGGCCAGTAGGAGCGAGTGGCGATCCTGATGCTGGAGCCCCTCGCCGTTCAGGGTCGTCCCGCCGGCCGTCGCCCCGAGCATGAAGCCCCGGGCACGCTGGTCAGCGGCCGACCAGATCAGGTCGGCGGTGCGCTGGAACCCGAACATCGAGTAGAAGATGTACATCGGGATCATCGGTTCGCCGTGGGTCGCGTAGCTCGTCCCGACAGCGTGGAAGGAACCCATCGAGCCCGACTCGGTGATCCCCTCGTGGATGATCTGCCCGTCGGTGGCCTGCTTGTAGGACAGCAGGAGCTCACGGTCGACGGGCTCGTAGTTCTGGCCCAACCGGTCGTAGATCTTCGCGGTCGGGAACCAGGAGTCCATCCCGAAGGTGCGGGCTTCGTCGGGGATGATCGGCACGATGCGGGAGCCGAAGCCCTTGACCTTCAGCAGGTCCTTGAAGACCCGGACGGCCGCCATCGTCGTGGCCACCTCCTGGTTACCGGAGCCCTGCTTCAGCGTGGCGTACGCCTCGTGCTCGGGCAGCGGGAGCGACGGGTGGGACACGCGCCGACGGGGAACGAAGCCGCCGAGCGCCTCCCGGCGTTCCTTGAGGTACTCGACCACCTCGCTGTTCTCACCGGGGTGGACGTAGGGCGGCAGGTCGCCCTCGAGCTGTTCGTCCGAGACGTCGAGGTCGAGGCGGTCGCGGAAGGACTTGAGCGCCTCGGAGGAGAGCTTCTTCATCTGGTGCACCGCGTTGCGGGCTTCGAAGTCCGGTCC
>CAYXJD010000107.1:0-10300 GCA_964465225.1 uncultured Actinomycetota bacterium | reverse complement strand
CCGTGCCGCCCGACGCCGAGCTGAGCAGGACGTGATCACCGACGTGCTCGTACACCCACCCGAACCCCTCCGGAGGCAGGGGAGCTCCGGTCGAGCCGACCGAGCGCAGCATCGAGAGGTCCAGCTCCGCCGCTGGCGAGAGTCCGGCCTTGCGGCAGGAGAGCAGGAACGGCGCACCGACCCCGAGCAGGGTGAGGCGCAGCTCAGCCGCGATCCGCCACAGCTCGAGCAGGTCCGGGTGGCCGGGGTCACCGTCGACCAGCACGACCGTTGCACCGACGGTCAACCCGGAGACGAGGTAGTTCCACATCATCCACCCGGTGGTGGTGAACCAGCAGAACCGATCGCCGGGCCCGAGGTCGTGGTGCAGGCCCAACATCTTGACGTGTTCGAGCAGGATGCCGCCGTGCCCGTGGACGATCGCCTTCGGCAACCCGGTGGTCCCCGAGCTGTACAGCACGTACAACGGATGGTCGAAGGGCACCGGCTCGAAGGTGAGCTCCGCGGGTTCGGCCAGCAGCTCGGCCCACGTGAGCGCGCCGGGCACCCTGGCCCGGACGGCCACTTCGGCGTGGACGGAGCCGTCGGCGCCCAGGTACGGCAGGACGACGGTCGCGTCCAGGGTCGGCAGCGCCGCCCTGATCTCAGCCACCTCGGTGGCGCGATCGACCTCCTTGGTGCCGTAGCGGTAGCCGTCGACGACCAACAGGACCTTCGGCTCGATCTGCTGCACGCGGTCGATGACCGCCCGGGTCCCGAACTCCGGCGCGCAGGAGGACCAGACCGCTCCGATCGAAGCGCAGGCCAGGAAGGCAACGATCGCCTCCGGCACGTTGGGCAGGTAACCGACGACCCGGTCGCCCCTTTCGACACCCAGACGCCGCAGGCCTGCCGTGGCGCGGGCGACCTGGTCCGCGAGCTCGGCGAAGCTGACCACCACCTCGTCGCGCGTCTGGGACCGTGCGACGATCGCCGGCTCGTCATCGCGGCGCCGGAGTGCGTGTTCGGCGTAGTTGAGGGTGGCACCCGGGTACCAGCGGGCGCCGGGGAGTTCGCGCGAGGACAGCACCGTCGAGGATGGCCGGTGGAAGATGACCTCGAACCACCGCGCGACCTCGGACCAGAAGGTGTCGAGGTCGTCGACCGACCAACGCCACGCAGCCTCGTAGGTCGGCAGCTCGAGCTCGTGCGAGCGTTCGACCTCGGTGATGAAACGGCCCATCCGGGTCGTGGTGCGAGCGTCGCTGGGTGGTTCCCACAGCAGCGTTCCCAGCACGACATCAGTCACCGGCGCTCCCTCCCACGCTCGTCGGGACCATAGCGCGGTGCAGCAGAGTCGCGACTGGCTGGTGGCGATGTCACCGGCCAGTACCCAAGCCAGCGGGCCACACCCGCCCACGGCCGCTCGCACCCGCGACTGGGTGCACAACACCCCGGAAACCGGGCCGAACCGCACCCAACCCGGACAGGTCGCACCGGCCACACCCGCCCGCGGCCCCTCTCCCCCGATCGGGTGCACAACACCCCGGAAACCGGGCCGAACCGCACCCAACCCGGACAGGTCCACGGGCCACACCCGCCCGCGGCCGCTCGAACGCGCGACTGGGTGCACAACACCCCGGAAACCGAGGCAGAACGCACCCGAACCGATAGCGGGACGACCCGACCCGGTCAGGCCCGGCGTCGCCGGCCGGTCGCACGCGCGACCGCACGGACGACCCGTGGGGCAACGAGGTTCGAGGCATACAACAGGCGGTGGACCATCGGATGCACCACCAGTGGCCGCGGACGGTGCAGCGTTCGCACGATCACCTCAGCCGCCTCGCTCGGCGTGATCTTGGGTATCAGCCGGCCCACTGCGGGGATGAACTCGTAGCTGTCGGGATTCGCGACGAAGTACTCGCTCGCGACCTCTCCGAACAGCACGTGGCAGCTGTGCAGGCCGGTCCCGTGGAGGTCCTGCACCAGCGCTTCGTGGAAGCCCCGCAACGCCCACCGTGAGATCGTGTAGCCGGTGGCCGAGGGCCATGGCACCAGCGATGCGGGTGAGCCGACGTGCACCACCACCCCCTCCCCCGCGGCGAGCATCGCCCCGAGGAACCCGTAGGTCACGTGGTACGCACTGCGGAAGGGCGCGTCGAGGAGTTGCTCCATGAGCTCCGGTGGTGTGTCCTCGGGCCAACGCCACACCCCCGCGCCCGCACTGTTGACGATCGCTCCCGGGGTGCCGTACCGGGCCTGTACCCGCGCTGCCATCGCCGCCACCGCCTCGGCGTCCGCACCGTCGAGCGCCTCGACGATGACCTCGCCACCCCCCACCGCGGCGGCCTGCTCGGCGAGAGCTTCGAGCCGATCGCGCCGTCGCGCCACCGCGATCACGCGCCAGCCGCGGGCAGCCAACTGCATCGCCGTGGCCCGCCCGATACCGGACGAGGCCCCCGTCACCACTGCCAGAGGTTGCGCCACCGGATCCTCCCTGTGCGGCCGAACGCCCGTCTCCGGACACCGGCAACGCTAACGGGTCGGCTGCCGGGGCACGGTGTAGAGCGGGGACGCAGACCGAGCGCAGACAGGCCGCGGTGGCGTCAGTGACGAACCACCGGTGCCCACCGACGCATGCCGCAGACGGACACACGGCGCGTACCCGCGCACGCCGCAGACGAACACACGGCGCGTACCCGCGCACGCCGCGACCGACGTCGGTAGACGAGGAGCACGGGTCGGGCACCCTGTCAACCCGTCCCGAGCAGGAGCACCGGTGAAGGCACGCACCTGCCCCAGCTGCGGCCGGACCTGGTCCGACCGTACGGCGGTGTGGTGCGCCGGATGCGGCAGCACGCTCCGCAGCCCGCGTCCGTCGGTGCGGGCGGCTGGCGAGGACGCTGGCGCGACCGAGCACGGCGACGGCGATCCGATCCGTTCAGCTCCTCGCCGGCGCCGGCGACCGATGGTGTGGTCGCTGACAGCGGTGACGGCATCGACGGTGGCGTTCCTCCTCGCGGCGTTGTTCACCGATACCACGACGTGGGATTGGCCGACGGCGGGTCCCGACACCGACGTATCGGCCGGGCCGGAGACCGGGCGGCCACCAGGTCCGACGGACCGGTCAGAGATCGGGCAGCCCACAGCTCCCGGCGGCGGAACCGTCGAGCTCAGCGCACCTGTGCCGCGTCCCGACGTCGCCAGCGGTTGGAGCCCGGGTACCGAACCGGGCGCCGCTGCGGTCGTCCCGGCCGGTACCGCCTTCCCACCCAACGAACCGACCTGTGACACCGACGGCTGCGCGCTCTGGCGTTCCACGGTGCTGGATCAGCGACCGCTCCTGGTCAACGGGGAGCTGGCCATCCACCTCGGCCTGGAACTGCTGATCGCCGTGGACATCGACACGGGCCGGTGGCGGTGGAGCCGTGGCCACAGTGACCCTCGTGGCGTCTCGCCGGCTGCCGCCCTGACCGCGTCCCACCTCGACGACCGCACGCTGGCCATCGCCTACGGCCACCGGGTCCGCATCCACTCCGCTCAGACGGGACGTGTCCTCGGCGAGCTGGATCTGGCACCGGTCCGGGTGACCGACATCCGGCGACACGAGGGACAGCTGGTCGCCACCGGTCGGATCCGCGACAGCGACGAGCCCCGTACCCGTCTCCTCGGCCTCGACGACGACGGCCGCGTCCGCTACGACCTCGAGGTGACCCGTCCGGTGCGCCAGCAGCGGTCCACGGGCAACGCCACGGCCCCGCTGTTGGCGATCGACGACGACCACCTCGTGCGCTACGACGCGACCACCGGCACCGAGCGATGGCGGGAGGCGCTGGACGGACGACAGGTGGACGGAACCACGCTGATCGATCGCGAGACCGGCGAGGTCACGATGCTCGGCGTCAGCGACGGTCGCGAACTCCTGCGTCTGGCGCGCCCCGGCGCGGTGGCGGCGGGGGTCCGCGACGGCGTGCTGGTGGTGACCTTCGCGGAGGGCATCGAACTCCACGACCGTGGTGGCACCGCGCTCGGGGAGGTGGCCGTCGCCCCGGAACGCACCGTCGTGGCCACCACCAGCCGACAGGTGATGGTGGTCACGCTGCCGGCTGTCGGTGCCAGCGATCCGCAGCCCCAGGTCCGGATCGGACGTCGCGTCGGGGGCAGCGGGGGCCTCTTCCCGTTGCCATCGATCGCCGCTACCACCACCGTTCCACTACCGCCAGGAGAGGAACCCGCCAGGGTGGGAGCGATGCGACGCGCAGATGGCGTGCTCGTCGGCGGCCCGGAGACGGATTGGGCATGGGTGGTGGATCCCCGCGACGCCACGGCGGAACGGCTGGAGTTCCCGCTGCTGCCCGGGTCGGAGATCGGCCACGGGGACGGGCTCACGATCATCCGCAACGGCCAGCAGCTCACCATCATGGGGGCAGGAGGGAGCTTCGACGTGCGCGGTGCGACCCAGATGGCCTCGCTCGACCCGCTCATCGTCCACGGCGGCAAGGGCACCCTGCGGCTCGACCGGGCCCTGGTCGACGGGGGGTCCGATCGCGGCTGACGCGATCGAGCCCGCAGCGACGGCTTCAGCCCGTCTCCAGGGCGGCGAACGCCTCCACCCCGCCCTCGTAGCGACGCAGCACCTCGGCTCTGAGCCGGGCGTGTTCTGGCGCCCCGAGCTCCGGGTCCGACTCGAGGATCCGCGTCGCGAGCTCCCGGGTCGCCGCCACCAGATCGACGTCCTCCTGGATGCGGGCCAGCAGCAGGTCGGGGAGCCCGGACTGCGCACGACCGAAGAGCTGACCGGAGCCGCGGATGCGCAGATCCGTCTCAGCGAGCTCGAACCCGTCGGTCGTCCCAGCCACGGCAACGAGGCGCTCGCGGGCGTCCTCACCCAACTCCGACGACCAGCCGGCGAACAGCACGCAGTAGCTGCGACCGCCGCCGCGACCGACCCGCCCGCGAAGTTGGTGCAGCTGACTGATACCGAACCGCTCGGCATCCTCGATGACCATGATCGTCGCCTCCGGCACGTCCACCCCGACCTCGATCACCGTGGTCGAGACGAGGATCTGGGCGGTACCGGCCCGGAAGGCGGTCATCGCCGCCTCCTTGTCCGCCGATGGCAGCCGGCCGTGGACCAGTGCCACCCCGAGGTCAGCGAACACCTCGGCGGCCAGGCGTCCGTGCTCCTCCACGGCACCGCGACCGGGGAGTTGCTCGCTCTCCTCGACGAAGGGGCAGACCACGTAGACCCGGCGGCCGGCGGCCACCTCGGTGCGGATGAAGGCCTCCAACCGCCCGCGCCGGTGGGCCTCGTCGGGGGTGATCAGTTGCGTGGTGATCGGCTCGCGCCCCGGTGGCAGCTCGTCCAGGACCGTCACGTCGAGATCCCCGTACAGCGTCAGCGCCAACGATCGCGGGATCGGTGTCGCGGTCATCACCAGCACGTCGGGCGCGGTTGGTGTCGTCCCGTCGATGGGCGCGGACTTCTCCTTGAGTTGCACGCGCTGGGAGACCCCGAACCGGTGCTGCTCGTCGATCACGACCACACCGAGGTCGGCGAACCGGACGCCCTCCTCGAGCAGCGCGTGCGTCCCGACGATCAGGTCGAGCTCACCGGTGAGGAGCTCGGACAGGATCCGCCGCCGCACGGCCGTCGAGGTGGAGGAGGTCAGGGCGGCCACCCGCAGCCCGTCGAGCACGTTGACCCCGAGGGGGGCCAGCAGCTCCGTCAGCGTCCGGTGGTGCTGCTCCGCCAGCACCTCTGTGGGCACCATCAACGCGGCCTGTCGCCCACGGTCCACCGCGTTGAGCATGGTCCAGACCGCGACGACGGTCTTGCCCGACCCGACATCGCCCTGCAGCAGCCGGTGCATCGGCCGCGTGGCGCCGAGGTCGCGACCGAGGTCCGCGGTGGCGCGCTGTTGCGCCCCGGTCAGCGGGAACGGCAGTTCGGCGAGGAAGCGGGCTGCCCAGCCGTCGGCGACCGGCGCGTTGTCCAACCCGACCGTGTCGGCCTCGAGCTGGCGACGGCGCCACTGCAGACCGAGTTGCAGGCTGAACAGCTCGTCGAACGCCAGCCGGCGGCGGGCCGCATGGCGATCCGCGTGGTCGGCCGGCGCGTGGATCGCCCGCACGGCCCGATCCAGCGCACGCAGCTGCTGGTCGCGTCGGATCGGCTCAGGCAACCAGTCCTCGAGCGGCGCTAGCGCCTCCAGCGCCGCCTCGACCAGCTCGTTCAGCTTGAAGCTCGGTAACGCCTCCGTCGCCCGGTAGACGCCGAGCAGGCGCTGATGATCGAGTCGCTGCGCTGCCGACGAGGTGTCGGTCCCCGAACCCACCTTGCCCAGGACCTGCACGTCGGGGCTCGCGAGCTGGAGCTCGTGGCGGAACCGTTTGACCGTGCCGCTGAACGCCGCGACCGTCCCCGGTGGCAGGCTCGAGGTCCGCCAACGCTGGTTGAAGAAGGTCACGGCGAAGACCGCGCCGCTGGCTTGACGTACCCGTCCCTCGGTCAGATCCAGCGGGCGGGAACGCTTGCCCTTGGGTGGGATCCGGCGCGTCGACCACTCGAGGACCTCACCGAGCAGGGTCGCCGGTGTCCCCTCCTCGACGTCGCTGAGGTCGAGGACCTCGCCAGCGTCGTGGTAGCGGCGCGGGTAGTGCTCCAACAGGTCGCGGATCGTGTGGATCGCGAACGCCTCCGCCAGCCGGGCGGCGAGCTTCGGACCGACCCCGGGCAGAGCGGTGACACGATCCTCGAGTGACAGGCTCACTCGACGCCGACCCAGAACCGAGCCGGGGCCACGCCGGCGTCGACGACCTCCACCTCGGCGTGGGGCGCCATAACGGCCACCAGGTCGGCAGCCGCCCGGCGTTCCTGCGGCGACGCGCCAGAGCCGTGCAACAGGGTCACCATCTCGGCATGGGTGGCGTCGAGGGCACGGCACACCGTTTCCAGGGCCTCCAGTGGTTGGTCCAGCGCCGCGACGAGCTCACCGTCGACCAGTGCCAGCGGCTGGCCGGCCCGGACGGGTCCGATCGAGGTCGCTGCATCGCGGACCGCGTCCACCACCTCGCCCCCGCGTACCGCGGCGGCAGCCGCCAGGACCTCATCGGTGACCTGGCCCGGATCAGCTTCCGGTTCCCACAGCGCCAACGCCGCGAGCACCGCCGGCGGCGAGGTGGCGGCGTCGACCACGACCGCTTCGAGGTCGTGTTCGCGGGCAGCGACATCGGCAGCCGCACGCGCCGCCGCGACACCGTTGCGGTGACCGGGAAGGACCAGCACCCGACGCGCACGGGAGGACACGATCGCCTCGACCAACTGCGCGACCGAGGGCAGCGCGCCGGCGGTGCCGTCCACCACCTCGGCACCGAGCGACCGTGCCAGGGCGACGGCACCCACGCCGTGCAGGACAGCGACGACCGCGATCGGGCGGGTGGGGTGGAGCGAGGCCCCCGGCGTGCTGCCGCCGGCGCGAGCCGCCGGTGCATCGACCGCCAGTGCTGCCTCGGTCACGGCACGGGCGGCGTCCCGCTCGGCGACCTGTTCCCCGAGGTGGACCACCTCGATGGCGGAGGGACGACCGTGGGCCAGGCCGGCCTCGATGGACGGTCCGATGCGGTCGGTGTGGACGTGGACGTTGAGGAGCCCGCCGGCGGCGACGACCACCACGGACTCCCCCAGTCGTTCCAGGACAACGCGCAGCGGGGCAGCGGAGGCGTCGGGAGCATCGAGGAGGTACTGGACCTCGTAGGGATGCGCGAACGAGCCGTGGCAGACATGGCCGGCGGTGTGGACGACGACGTCGCGACGGGGATCGAGGGCGACGGGAGCGTCCTCGCCGGTGAGGTGGCCGTGGACGGCGGCGAGGAGCACCTCGAAGCCCCGTGCGCCGGCGTCGACGACATCGGAATCCCGGAGCACCTCGAGCTGCTCCCGGGTCTCCTCCACCGCGATGGCGGTCGCGGCGCACGCCGCGGCCGAGGCCGCCTCGAGGTCGGCCCCTTCGGCCACGGCCGCGTTCGCGGCGCGGGCAGCCGTGGCGATCGCGGTGAGCATCGTCCCCTCGACGGGTTCCGCCACGGCCTCGTAGGCGAGCTCTCGGGCGTGAGCGAGTGCAGCGGCGTAGATCTTGGCGTCCACCTCCCGTTCTCCGACGGTCACCTCGACGACCGCCCGGACCACCTGGCTGATGATCACCCCCGAGTTACCGCGTGCGCCGCGAACCGCTCCCCGGATCACCTCGCGAGCCAACGCGTCCCGGCCGCCCTGGGGTCGGTTCGCGCGTGCGGCGGCCAGAGCGTCGCGACCCGCTCGCACGGTCAGGGTCATGTTCGTGCCGGTGTCCCCATCGGGGACGGGGAAGACGTTGAGGTCGTCGATGGCCTCACGGCGCTCTTGGAGCGCTGCGTGGACACGGTCGAACAGCGCGGGCAACTCCCGCGCGGCCAGTGGTGCTGCGAGTGACTCGGCCACCCCTCGGGGCTCCCATCCGTGAGGGTCGACGATGCTCGTGACGGCGGAGCCTACCGAGGGCTGGCGACACGCCGGCCGATCCGGGGTGCCGCCCAGCAGTCCTGTCCGGTGCTACCTCGCCGGCGGGAGTGGAGTGGTCCGGTGGCGGGGCGGCTGGTACCGTCACCGTGCCCGCGGGGCCGTTCTGGCGTGCCACGCGAAAGTTCGTCACCCGTCGTGCCCGCGCCGCGCTGTCCGTTGCGCACCTCCGAGCGCGCGCCACGCACCACCTTGGAAGGCACTCCCATGGCGTCCACCTGCCAGCTCTGCGACAAGAAGCCGTGGTACGGCAAGCAGGTCTCCCACTCGCATCGGCGCTCGAGCAAGCGCTGGGACCCCAACATCCAGCGGGTCAAGGCCTACGTCGACGGGCGGACCGTGAAGCTGGACGTCTGCACCTCCTGCATCAAGGCAGGCAAGGTCACGCGTCCTCCGGTCAAGGCCTGAGCTTCCCCTGAGACGCCGAGGTCCGGCCCGTTCGGACGTCGGATCAGGGATGAGCGCCTCGCTGCCTGTGAGGCGCTTACCGGCATGCGCTGGACGATGGCTGCAGGGACCGGGCTCGTGGGCCCTATGGAACAGCCGGTTGTTCGGTGTAGCGTCGTAGGGCAGGCGAGCCGGAAGGGCACGTCATGGTGTCGGCCTACATCCTGATCCAGACCGAGCTCGGGGTAGCTGCCGAGGTCGCGGAGGCGGCGGCCGAGGTGCCGGGGGTGACCGCCGCCGACGACGTGACGGGACCCTACGACGTGATCGTGCAGGCCAGCGCCGCGAACGTCGATGAGCTCGGCCGCCTGGTCGTGTCCGCCCTGCAGGCCATCCCGGGGATCACACGGACGCTGACCTGCCCCGTGATCAACCTCTAGCGCGGCTCTCATCGGTGAGGGCGGTACACGCTGCCATGCGCTGTGGCACTAGGAACTGGTGCGCACCGCCCGGTACTCGCGAACCTCGAAGTCCTCGATGACCACCTGCTCGAGTTCCGCATCCACGATGTCCGTCAACACCGCGCCGTTGGCGGTCGTCGCCCTGAAGCCGATCTGCCACCGATCGGTCACGGTGACCGTGACGGTGGCCGCGTCCCGGTAGGTGTGCCGGATCTGACCGTCGGGGTAGGGCTGGCCGGGCACGGTGTAGGTCACTGGCGGTGACCCGTCGCCCCAGTCGACCGTGGTCTCCCCCGTTGCTTCGATCGCCACATCGAAAGCGAAGGGCCCGATCACGATGGGCTCGTTCTGCAGGTAGAGCAGGCCGTGTGCGCCACCCGTATCGAGGTAGGTCTCAAGACCCGTGAGAGCGAAACCGGGGGCGATAGCGAGCTCAGGTCTCGGCAGTTGGCCGACGACCGTTGCCCGAACCGCGTCGCGGAGTACGACCGCAGGTACGGCAGCAGCCGGATCACCGGGGCAGTCCTCATCGACCCTGATGTCCGGGAACTCCCAGGACAACAAGGTGTCGTACATCGTGTCGAAGCTATCGCGGCCTGCCACACGCAGGCGGTCGGCTTCCTCCTCCGAGGTGGCTGCGACGTACCGCCACCCTCGACAGAGGCCGAAGTTCGTACCGGGCTCACCGGCAGACCAGACCGGCTGCGCGACCCAGATGATGGACACCTGAGCTCCCATCCGAAGCAAGGAGGCATCATCGAGGGCAACCCGTGCCTGAAGTTCATACTCGACCTGCCCGTCACCCCCATAAGCGGAGCGCCCACCTCCCACGGTCTGCGCTAAGCCGGGTCCAGCGTGGCTCACGACCACAAGCCCAGCGATGGCAATCACGGCAAACAGTTGAGCCGTCATAGGG
>CAYXJD010000106.1:0-10310 GCA_964465225.1 uncultured Actinomycetota bacterium | reverse complement strand
GGTGCAGGACCGGAGGGTGCCCTCGCGCCATCCCTGGCCCCTGCTGTCGGTGGTGAACCGGACGCACACCCGGCAGGCACAGGCACCGCCCCCCCTCGGCGGCCGTGAGCCGGTCGTGGGTCAGGCTAGCGCCGCCCGTCTGCGATCCAGGGAGCGGCGCCCGTGGATGGCCGGACCTGCCGGCCCGACGCCACCGGGGGGCGAGGGTGCGCGCGCACCGGGCGGTGTCGCCCGGAGATCGTGGTCACAGCGAGGCCGGCCAGGTGACCGCGGTAGCGTGCAACCCATGCGTCTGCTCGCGTCCACCGGCCCGATGTTCGCCCGTCCCCTGGACTGGGCCTTCGGCGTGTTGGTCGAAGCCGGCTACGACGGCGCGGAGCTGATGGTCACCCAGGACCCGGCGACCCAGGATCCCGACCGCATCCAGGCGGCGGCACGATCCGAGGGCATCGGGGTCGAGGTGGTGCACGGCCCGTTCCTGCTGCTCACCCGCCGGGTGTTCGGGACCGACCCGGTGGCCAAGGCCCGTCGCGCCCTGGCGCTGTCGGGCGCGATCGGCGCCGACCTCATGATCGTGCATCCCCCCTACCGGTGGCAGCGTGCCTTCCACCGTTGGCTGGTCGATGCCGCCGATGACGAGGCAGCCGCACACGCCTGCCGGGTCGGCGTCGAGAACCTGTACCCCGTTGCGATCGGGAGCCGGCGCGTCCGGTTCCACCGCTACACGACCGCGGAGGATCTCGCGCCCTTCCACCACATCGTCCTGGACACCAGCCACTTCGGCGTCGCCGGGCAGGACATCAACGAGGCCTACCGCCTGCTGCGTGAGCAGGCCGTCCACCTGCACGTCTCGGACCACCGGGGTGGTCCCCGCGACAGCCACGCGCCCCTGGGGCACGGCCGACTCCCGCTGGCGTCCTTCCTCCACCAGGTCGGACGCGATGCCCGCGCCGGGATCGGTGCCGTGGGGCGATCACAGATCTCGATCACCCTCGAACTGGACTGCCGCCGCTACCTCGACGACCGCTCGGCGCTGGTCGGCTACCTCCGACAGGAACGCTTCAAGGCCATCGCCCTGCTCGAGGGTGCCCCCGCCGAGGACATCCTCGGACGACCCGACATCGTCCAGGTGGCTCCGGGCCGGGCCGAGGACGATGCGGACCAGCCCACCGTCGGTCCCGACGGCACCTGATCGCCACCACACCGACGGCACGCCCCCGCCACGAGGTCGGCTACCGGCCGGGTACCGCCGGCGTCCCGATGTGCACTCGAGAACCCCACGCGTCACACTGCGCCCGCCGGCATCCGCTCCGTGGGTGCGGCGGTGACCGGAGGCCCCGATGCGTCACGGTACGACGATCGCCCTGGCGACGCTGCTGCTCCTGATCGTCGTCGCAGCGGCGATCCAGCTCAGCCGTGCCGCTGCCCTGTGACGCGACGGCAGCTCACCGCGACACCGCGACGGCAGCTCACAGGAACACCGAGCGGCGACCCATCAGGTTGCGCTGCAGCATCTGTTGGATCTGCTCGCGCACCTGGTCGGTGAGATCGAACAGGGCCATCGGATCCTCGGCCAGATCGCTGCCGAAGCTGGCCGTGTCGATGGGTTCGCCGTACTCGATGATCCACTTGCTCGGCAGCGGGAGCAGGGCGAAGGGGCCGAGCACCGGCAGTGCGAACATCTGCGGGACGACGGGGAAGTACGGGAAACCGAGCAGTCGCGCCACGATCCGGAGATCGAACAGCATCGGGTAGATCTCCTCGCTGCCCACGACCGCCGTCGGGATGATCGGCACCTGCGCCCGGGACGCCGTCGCCACGAAGCCGCCCCTGCCGAAGCGCTGGAGCTTGTAGCGGTCCTTCCAGGGCTTGCCGAGACCCTTGAAGCCCTCGGGCCACACCGCCACGAGCTCACCGGAGGCCAGCAAGCGGTCGGCGTCGTCCCCCGAGGCCAGGGTCGCGCCGGTCTTGCGTGCCAGCGCCCCGACCACCGGGGTGCGGAAGACCAGGTCGGCGCCGAGCTCACGGGCGTGGCGGCCGGTGAGGTCGAACACGTCGAGCCGGGTGATCAGCGCGTCGGCCGGCAGCGTCCCAGCGTGGTTGGCCACCAGCAGCGCTCCGCTCTGCTCCGGGACGTGCTCGATGCCGTGGGAGGTGACCCGCCAGTAGTGGCGGTGCAGCGGTCGCAGCAGCGGCATCAGCACCTTCGTGGTCAACTCCTCGTCGAAGCCGAAGTCGTCGATCTCGTAGGCCCCGGTCACGCGGCGTCGCAGGAAGCCGACCAGTCCGCGCAGCGCCTCGAGGAACCGATCGTCAGCGGCATCGCGGAGCAGTTCCAGACCATCGATCGCTGCCAAGTAGCCGCGCTGGAGCAGCTGTGCTTCGGCCCAGGCGAAGGAGCCCTGCCGCTCTCCCGAGGAGGCCGTCGCCGAACGGGAGGCCTCGCGTGCCCGCGCATCCGCAGCGTGAGCCCCGGTGTCACCAGCCGAACCGGCGTCACCAGCCGAACCGGTGTCACCAGCCGGACCGGCCTCACCAGCCGGACCGGCCTCACCAGCCGAACCGGCGTCACCAGCCGAACCGGCGTCACCAGCCGCATCGGCGTCGCTGGCCCGAGCCCCGCTGCGGCTGCCGGAGACGGCGGGATGCGGGTGTCCTTCGGCACGGGGATGGACCGCACCGCCCGCCAATCCCGGTGAGCGCCGGGGCGCGGAACGGGACCGTGCCACCTCGCCATCCGCATCGGTCGGGACGTGCACCCGGCAGCGGCCGTCCTCCACGGCGTAGTTGCGGCAGCGGGCACCCGAGGCGGTGGTCGCGACGCAACGGGGGCGCCCTGCCGCCGGCGGCGAACCGGACCGTGCGTCGCGGGCGGCGCGCTGTTCGTCCAGTGAGAAGACCTGCGCCTCGCTGTGGGCGGGATCGCTCATGGTCGACCCTCCTGGACCGCACGCTGGGACTCCAGGAACCGCTCCTGACCCTTGCGCTGCAGGAAGTCGTACAGTTCCCGCTCCAGGCGCACGGCATCGTCCCGGTCGATCATGCCACGGATCCGGCGACGCTCGAGGAAGTCGTCGAACGCCGTGTGGGTGGTGTAGGCAGGGGTGTAGCCGAACTCCTCGCGGAGACGGGTCGTGTCCATCACCCGGCCGAACTGCAGCATCCGGAGTTGATCCGGCGCGACGTCGGCCCGGCCGGATCGTCGCAGAGCCGTGGCGAGCGCGGACACGAAGGGCAGCGGGACCGGCACCGGGACCCGTCCAGCCAACCGGATCGCCTGGGAGAGGTAGAGGGCGCCGGCACCAGCGACGTTGACCGTGCCCTCGGTGGCCGCGGTGGCGGCGTGGACGTGCGCGCCCACGGCGTCCTCCTCGTGACAGAACTGCAGGCGTGGATCGAAGCCCGCGACGGTGGGCAGTACCGGCAGCGCGAAGAAGGACTGGAAGGCGCTGTCGACCTGCGGACCGACCAGGTTCGCGAGCCGCAGGACGGTGACGGCGACGTCGCGGCGCCGTCGGCCGAGTGTGCGGACGTAGCCCTCGGCCTCACTCGCGTCCTTGCCGAAGCCCGTGCGCGGCGGGATGCGAGGGGTGGAGCTCTCGCTGAACAGCGCTGGGTCGGTGTGCGCGGAGCCGTAGACCGCGCCCGTGGACTTGAGCACCACCCGCTCGAGCCGGGGCGCCGCCTGACACGCGGCCATCAGCTGCATCGTGCCGATGACGTTGTGCTCCTTCATCGACGTGCGCCCACCGGCAGCCCCCGGCTGCGAGGTGATGGACAGGTGGAGGACCGTGTCGATCGCCGCCGCCTCCAGGACGCGCCCGACCAGCGGGTTGCGCAGGTCGGCCCGCACGAACTCCGTGCGACGCAGCTCGTGCTGCGGCTCACGGACGTCGATGCCGACGATCTCGAGGACGTCGTCACGCTGCTCGAGCGCACGCGCCACGAGGCCACCGAACTGACCCGCCACCCCGGTGAGCAGCACCCGCCGCCCCTCGACCACGTTGCGCCTCCCGTCGGGCTCGTCCGGGCCGCTCACCTCGGCGACCGAGCGGATAGTGAACCGGTTCGCTGCTGCGCACGCGAGCGGTCAGCCCCGAGGGTTCAGCTCCCGGCATCTCGATGGACGTCCCCGTCCGCCAGTTCCTCGAGGTCGAGCGTGGTCGGGTCCACGACCTGTGCCTGCAGGTAGGCCTCGAGTTCATCGGCCCGGACCCGGTAGTTCCGACCGACACGCACCGCCGGCAGCTCGCCGCTGCGGATGAGCCGGTAGATCGTCATGGTGGACACACGCAGCTGTGCCGCCACCTCGGCGACGGTGAGGAGTTGTTGCGCCATGGAAGCCTCCGGCCGGACACCCGTCCTACGGTTCGCCGCACGCCGCCACCACGCGATCCGCGGCTCACTCCTGCGACGGACATCCCCTTACCGCGTGCTCCCCGCACGCTACACCAGGCCCACGGCGGACCCATAAGGCACGAGTGGGTGCAGCGCGCATCAGCACGGTCGGATGGCCTCATTGGCCTCACCAGGCACAGCAGTCACGTTCCCGCCGCCGTCAGCGCGCTCAGCGCACGCCATGGATCGGTAGCAACCGCTCGCGGAGCGCTTCGACCGATGCCTGTGCCTCCTGCACCGCCTGCTCGTGCATGGCCTCGGAGATCGTCACCGGCTCCTCGAGGAACGCGGTCGGGGGGACCTCGCCGGTCCGCTCCACCGCCAGCTCACGCCAGCCCATCGGCGTCTCGATCGGCAGCTTGCGGCCGGCCATCTCGGCGAACGCCATCGTCCAGGCGCGGGGGACGACCCGCACGAGCTGGTAGCCGCCGCCACCGAGCGCGACCCAGCGCCCCCCGGTCGTCTCGTGCGCGAGGCGGTGGAGGCGTTCGTAGATCGCCGCCATGTCGTCGGTCGTCAGCGCCAGGTGCGCCAGCGGGTCGCTGGCGTGGGTGTCGCAGCCGAGTTGGGTCACGAGCACGTCGGCATCGAAGGCGCGGACCAGCGGCTCGATGACCGCATCGAAGGCGCCGAGCCAGACCTTGCCCGGTGTCCCGGGGTGCAGCGGCAGGTTCGCGGCGCTTCCCTGGGCGTTCGGTCCGCCGATGTCGTCGGCCCGACCGGTCCCGGGGAACAGGAAGCGGCCCGACTCGTGCAGCGAGACCGTCAGCACCCGCGGGTCATCCGCGAACATCAGCTCGACCCCGTCGCCGTGGTGGACATCCACGTCGACGTAGGCGACCCGCTGAGCACCGTGCTCGAGCAGCCAGTCGATCGCGATGGCCGGATCGTTGTAGATGCAGAACCCGGACGCCCGGTCCGGCATCGCGTGGTGCAGCCCTCCCGCGGGGTTGAAGGCATGGTCGGCCTCCCCGTCCCACACCTGCCGTGCAGCCTCCACCGAGGCGGCACAGATCAGCAGCGAAGCAGGGTGCATCCCCTGGAACGCCGGGGTGTCACCGGAACCGAGCCCGTACGACGCCTCGGCTCGTGCCGTGGGGTCACGTGAGAGCCGCTTGACCGTGTCGATGAAGTCCTCACGGTGCTGGCGCAGCAGTTCGACCTCGTCCAGCGGGGGCGGCAGGACCTCGTCGACCCCGTTGCCCAGCAAGCCGATCCGACGGATCAGATCGACCGTGAGCTCGACGCGCACCGGGGCGAGCGGATGCCCGGGGCCGAGGTCGTACCCGGCAGCACGCTCGTCCCAGACCAGCGCGACCCGTCCCACGGCGTTCGGGCCCTCTCCGGCCACTGGCGACTCCTCCGACGGGCTGCGGTGACCACCGGAACCGACAGCGGGTCACCTGCCACGAGCCTAGCGATGCGGCGAGCCGGTCCGGGGCCCGTTCCGGCCGGATCCGACGAGCAGGACGATCGCCGGCCCGCAGCACCGGTCCCGCAGACCCCGACTCACTCATGCCGCAGCGCGGTCACCGGATCCAGCTGCCCGGCGCGCCGGGCGGGCAGGACACCGAACACGAGACCGACGAGCACGGAGACACCCAGCGCCAGGGCGATCGACCACCAGGTGATCTCCGCGGGGACCGGCGCGAAGGCCGCCACGACCTCGGCGAGCGCGATGCCGAGGCCCAGCCCGACGGCGCCCCCGAGCCCGGTCAGTGCCACGGCCTCGAACAGGAACTGGCGGGTGATATCGCGGGTCCGCGCCCCGAGGGCCTTGCGGAGGCCGATCTCGCGCGTGCGCTCGCTCACCGAGACCAGCATGATGTTCGACACGCCGACGCCGCCCACCAGCAGCGAGATACCCGCGATCGCGGCCAGCACCCAGGTGAGGATCTGCAGGATGTCACCGACCACGCCGATGATCTCGTCCTGCGAGAGCACGCTGAACTCGCTCTCGTCGAGACGCTCGGCCAGCGCGGCCTCGGCCGCCGCGCGATCCGCATCGATCCCGGCCGTCGAGGTGGCACGGATGAAGATCGCATCGACACGAGCACTGCCGAACAACCGCTGGGCAGCGCTGATCGGGATGATGACCTGCCGGTCCACATCCGGCCCGAAGGCGGTCGTGCCCACGCGGTCCAGGACACCGACGACCCGGTAGCGGATCGCACCGACCGACAGGTTGCGACCGATCGGGTCCTGACCGGAGAACAGGGTCTCGGCCGTCGTGGCCCCGATGACCGCGACCCGACGCCCGGTCAGGACATCCGAGGCCCCCAGTGGCTGCCCCCGGGCGATCGTCCGGTCGACCACGTCGAGGTAGTGCTCCGTCACGCCGAAGACGGTGGCGTTGAAGCGGACCCCATCGGCCTGCACGGACTCCGCGCCGATCACGTACCCCGCCGCTCGTCCGGGCCCCCCCGGCAGCGCCCGGTCGATCCGCTCGATGTCGTCGACCTCGAAGCTGGACCGGGTCGGACCGGCCCCGAACTCGCCGTCGCCAGGCAGGACGAACAGCAGGTTGGAGCCCAGTCCCTCGATCGCCCCGGTGATCTCCGACCGGGCGCCCTGGCCGATCGCGACCAGCAGCACCACGGACATGACGCCGATCAGGACCCCGAGGGTCGTCAGTGCCGAGCGGAGCCGGTTGGCGCGCAGTGCCTGCATCGCGACGCGCAGGGATTCGCGCAGGCTCACGCCGCCACCTCGTCGACGATGAGGCCGTCCCGCAGCGCGATGCGACGCGCCGCGCGGGCGGCGATCTCACGTTCGTGGGTGATGACGACCAGCGCCGTGCCCTGCTCGGCGTGCAGGGACTCCAGCAGGACCATCACCTCCTCACCCGTGCGGGTGTCCAGGTTGCCGGTGGGCTCATCGGCCAGGACCAGCGCGGGTCCCGTCACCAACGCCCGAGCGATCGCCACCCGCTGCTGTTGCCCTCCGGACAGTTCCCCCGGACGGTGGTCCACCCGGTCGGCGAGACCGACCTGCGCCAGCGCCTCGCGGGCCCGCTCGCGCCGTTCCCGCGCCGTTCCGGGGCGATACACCAGGGGCACGATGACGTTGTCGAGCGCCGTCAGGCGCGGGAGCAGCTGGAAGGACTGGAAGACGAACCCGATCGACCCGTTGCGCAGGGCGGCAAGCTCAGCATCCGACATCTCACGCACGTCGCGACCGTGGTAGCGCACGTGGCCGCTGGTGGGCCGGTCCAGCGCCCCGAGTAGGTTCAACAGCGTCGACTTCCCCGAGCCCGACGATCCGACGATCGCCACGTGTTCGCCCCGGTCGACCTGGAAGCTGACACCGCGCAGGGCCGGCACCTCGATGTCCCGACCGAGCCGGTAGACACGCGTGACGTCCTCGGCCTCCAGCAGGACCGGTGCTGCGCTGCTCACGACACCGCCACCGCGGCCACGGCCGTCGGCGCGCCGGTCGGTCCGGCAGCTCGCGGGTCCGTCGATGCGGCAGCTCGCGGGGCCGTCGATGCGGCAGCCGCCTCCTCGGAGGTGAGGGTGACCTCCTGACCGTCCTCGAGCAGTTCGACCCCCGAGGTCACCACGGTGTCGCCGACCTCCAGGTCCCCACGCACCGCGGCGGTGCCGTCACCGAGCGCCAACACCGTCACCGGGACTCGGCGAGCGACGCCATCACGGACCACGTGCACCACCTCGTCACCACCGCGGCGCAGCAACGCACCGCTCGGCACGACCAGCTCCCCCTCCACCTCGCGGACCTGGATCTCGACCGACGCCGTCATGCCGATGCGCAGGCTCACGTCGTCGGGCCGGTCGACGAGGCGGACGGTCACCGGGTACAGCGCACCTCCCACGCCGGCGGTCCGCGGCTCGATCGCGATGTGATCGACGATCCCAGCGAGCTCCGCGTCGGGGAACGCATCCACCAGCACCACCACGCGCTGGCCGACCGCGACCTCCACCACGTCCAACTCGTCCACCTCGGCCGCCACGGTGAACCCGTCGAGGTCGAAGATCGTCAGGATCGGCTGCCCTGCACCGACGCGCACCCCGACCGCCGGCGGACCCTCATCGGGGGTGACGGCGCCGCCACCGAGCAACCCGGCGACGTCGCCACCGGCACCGGCGGTCGGCCCGCCGGCACCCAGCGAGTCGGCGAGAGCGCCGAGGTCGGCGTCGAGCCCGCCCAGCGCAGCGGCCCCGCCACCGGCAGCCGCGGCCCCACCACGGGACAACTCGACCACGCCGTCGGCCGGTGCAACCACCGCCAGCTCATCGAGGCGATCCTGGACGGCGGCGACGGCCACCTCGGCCTGTTCGCGTTGCAGTTCGGTCGCTGCTTCCTGCGTCCGCGCCGCCTCGGCGGCCTGCGCCTGCGCATCGGCCTCGACGGCACCGAGCTGCGCGGAGGCGCTGCGGTACTCGGCCTGGGCGCCGCGCAGACGTTGCCGGGCATCGTGCAGGGACGCCTCCAGGTCCGAGGTGTCCACCTCGACCGTCACCGCATCGGCACCCGGTGCCGCGATCAGCTCCCGATCGACGTCGAGCTCCTCGGGCAGCTGGCCACCCAGCCTGTCGGCGAGCTCCCGGAGGGCGGCGGCGGTCGCCTCCCCGCTCTCCTGCGTCGCCGCGGTCACCGCGGTCACCGTGGCCTCCAGCGCGTCGACCTGATCCTCCAGCGACGCCAGCACCGGAGGGAGCACCGCATCCAACTGCGCACGCAGGGCCCCGACCACTGGGGCGACGTCCAGCCCGAGCCCGGCTCCGCCGGCGGTCCCGGCGAAGAGCTCCGCCGCCTCCACGGCGGACTCGGCCTGGGCCAGCTGCTGCTCCAGCGCCTCCGAGCGCAGGGCGAACAGCGGATCGCCGGCCTCGACCACGTCGCCATCCTCGACCTGGAGGGTCGCGATCTCACCGGCGGAGGGCGCGCTCACGGTCGTGCGGTCGGCGGGCTGCAGGGTGCCGGCAGCCGCGACGGTCTGGACGACGGGGCCACTGGTGACCTCGGCACTGCCGAAGGTGACCTCCTCCTCGCCCGTGCAAGCAGCGAGCAGCACTGCCACGACGGCCAGTACCAGGACGCTTGGAGCGGTTCCACCTCGGCGCACGTTCGCCTCCTCGAGCGGTGCAGCAACCGAACGCCGCGACGACCCCGGATCGGTCGGGGTCGTTCGGCGTCGCGGGACCACGGTGATCACGATCGCTGCACCAGTCAGGTTCGATACCCATGGTGCCGTGTGTCGGGCGAGCCGTGGAACGTGCCGTCCCAGCGCACGCCGGCCAGGTCATTCGCCCCGTGCGAGGGCTTCGCTGCGCAGCTTGGCCGCCTCGATCGCATCGAGGAACGCCGCCCGCACACGCGCGGACTCCAGGGTGCGGATGGCGGCGATCGTGGTCCCGCCCGGCGAGGTGACCATCTCGCGGAGCTCGACCGGATGCTTGCCGCCGTCCCGGAGCATCTTGGCGCTGCCGACCATGGTCTGGATGATCAGCTGGGTGGACACGTCACGCGGCAGGCCCAGCAGGATCCCGGCATCGATCATGGCCTCGGCGAGCAGGAAGAAGTAGGCGGGGCCGGAGCCCGAGAGCGCGGTGACCGCGTCCAGATGTCCTTCATCCATGCGGATCACCTGACCGACGTGCTGCAGGATCTCCTCGGCGAGGTCGAGGTCGCGTTCCTCGGCGTGCGTCCCGCCGCTGAGCACCGACATGGCCTCGTCGACCTGCACCGGCGTGTTGGTCATCACCCGCACCACCGGCACCTTGCCCTCGATCGTGTCCTGGATCGTGGCCGTCGTGATGCCCGCGGCCACGGAGATCACGGTCTGCGCCGGGTCGAACGCGTCGCCCGCCTCGCCGATCACACTGACCAGCACCTGAGGCTTGAGGGCGATCAGGACCACGTCGGCGGCCTCGACCGCGGTCCGGTTGTCG
>CAYXJD010000105.1:0-10388 GCA_964465225.1 uncultured Actinomycetota bacterium | reverse complement strand
ACGTGCGGCGGCAGGGCAGCGTCGTGATGCGCACCGGCGACCTGGACCCAGCCGCGCTCGACGCGCTGGACCTCGGCGTCCTTGCCCGGTAGGAAGCCGCAGTTCTGCAGCAACTGCAGCGCCTCGTCATCGCCCTCCAGCGTCTCCGTGATGCGCAGCACGTGCACGGGGCCGACGGGGGCGTCGGCCAGCAGGATCGCCTCCGGGTGCTCCGGCGCGTTGCGCGAACCCGGGATCGGGTTGCCGTGGGGGCAGGTACCGGGGTCGCCGAGCAGTTCGAGCAGCTTGACCTCGACGTCATCGGAGACCACGCCCTCCCAGCGCTCCGCCTCGTGGTGCACCTTCCACCACTCCAGGCCGATCACGTCCGACAGCAGCCGCTCGGTCAGGCGATGCCGACGAACCGCGGTGACCGCCACCTCGACACCCGGACCGCTCAGTCGCAGCACACCCTGGCTCGCATCGACCAGCTCCGCGGTCCCGGCCTCCACCAGCCGGACGATCGCGGCATCGACCAGCGCCGCGTCGGCCGGGAGCCGGCTCGTGATCGTGGCAGCCGCTACGGGTGCGGCGTGCTCGTGGTGCTCGAGCAGGATCTCCAGGACCTCGGTCACCAGGCTGTCGACCCCATGACTCTCGGCCCCGTGGTTCGCGACCGAGGGTGCGGGTCCGTGGGCCAGGTCGTGGCCGTGCTCGTGGCCGTGCGCGGCGTCATGGAGGACAGCTGACACATCGTTCTCCGGGCCGGGAGCAAGCGGGGCGTCGGGTTGGGACGGTGTCCGGACCCGGCGCACTATGGAAGGGTAGCCTAACCTCGCCTGTCTCCCGCACCGCCATCCGACCTGGTTCCCTGGGACGAGTTCCCCTGGGAGCGGTTCCCTGGAACGGGTCCCCCCGGAACCGGCTCATCGCGGGCCGGGCGTTCCCGAAGCGACGCGACCCCGCCGGAGGCACGGTGACCCCTGACGACGCCGCTGCGGTCCCGGCGCTGCGATGTGTCGACCTGACGAAGCGCTACGGCGACCTCGTCGCGGTCGATCGGGTCGACCTGGAGGTACCTCGGGGCAGCCTGACCGCGCTGCTCGGACCCTCGGGATGCGGCAAGACCACGGTGCTGCGCCTGGTCGCCGGCCTCCTCGATCCCGACGAGGGAACCATCGAGATCGACGGCCACCCGGTCACCGGTCCAGGCGTCGCGGTGGCTCCCGAACGCCGCAACGTCGGGATGGTCTTCCAGGACTACGCGCTGTTCCCCCACCTGGATGTCGCCCGCAACGTCGCCTACGGCCTTCGCGGCCTGCCTCGCAAAGAGCGCGCGGACCGGGTGGCGTCGGCGCTGTCTCTCGTCGGGCTCGAGACGCTCGGGGAACGGCTGCCGGCCGCACTGTCCGGCGGGCAGCAGCAACGGGTCGCACTGGCCCGGGCGCTGGCTCCGGAACCCGACCTGATCCTCCTCGACGAGCCCTTCTCCAACCTCGATGCCTCGCTGCGGGCCGCCGTGCGCGAGGAGGTGCGCGCGATCCTGCATGCCGCGGAGCAGACCGCGGTGTTCGTGACCCACGATCAGGAGGAGGCCCTCTCCCTGGCGGACGAGGTCGCGGTCATGGACCGCGGTCGGGTGCACCAGGTCGCCACCCCGCAGACGCTGTACACGGCACCGGCGACGCGGTTCGTGGCCGAGTTCGTGGGTGAAGCGGACGTACTGCCCGGGACCCGCGCTGGCCGCTACCTGGTCGACACACCGATCGGGCGCCTGCCGACCGACCGCGCGCTCAGGGCAGGACGGGTGACCGTCGTGGTCCGGCCGGAGTCCCTTGAGCTGCGGCGGGCGGAGGACGGCACGGGGGTGGTCACGGCCCTGTCCTACTTCGGGCACGACCAGCTGGTCACCGTCGAGGTCGCGGACGGCTACCACCTGCGGTCACGACGGGGCCCGGGACTCGACCTGGCCCGGGGTGACCGGGTCCGCCTGGACGTCAACGGTCCGGTCGTCGCCTTCGACCACCACACCGAGGACGACACCCCGGCACCGGCCGGCTCCGACGAGATCGTGTCGTCCTGAGCCGTCAGCGTTCGCGGCGCTCCCGGAACATCGCGACCGCCAGCGGCACCGAGCCGATCACGATCAACCCGAGTGCCGGGACCGCGGCCCGGGTGTAGAACGCCTCCTCGGTGGCCGACCACACCCTGGTCGCCAGGGTGTCGTAGCCCGTCGGTGCCAGCAGCAAGGTGGCCGGCAGCTCCTTGAGCGCGGTCAGGAACACCAACGCACCTCCGGCGATCGCGCCGCGACGCGCCAGGGGCAGGGTCACCCGACGTAAGGTGGCCAGCCGCGAGTCACCGAGGACGCGCGAGGCGGCCTCCACGTTCGGGTTGACCTGCAGGAGCGAGGTCCGGATCGCCCCCACCGCCTGTGGCAGGAACAGGACCACGTAGGCGAACACCAGCATCAGTAGCGTCTGGTAGAGCGGTGTCGCCAGCCGGATCCCGACGAACACCAGCGCGAGCGCGACGACGATCCCCGGCAGCGCGTAACCGGTGAAGGAGGCGCGCTCGACCAGCCGGGCGATCCGCGACGAGGAACGCGTCGACCAGATCGCGACGGGGAGCGCGGCCGCCACCACCGCAGCAGCACCGAGCCCTGCCGCCAGCAGGCTCCGCCCAGCCGGTCCCAGGGTCACGTTGAGCTGCTCCCCGGCCTGGAGGCCACGGACCAGCCAGAACCCGACCACGGTCACGGGCGTCGCCAATCCGAGCAGGACCACCAGCGAGCACAGACCCACGGCCGGCCAACGCCAGGCCCGCAGCGGCACGGGGATCCCGGGACGCGTCGGACCCCGGGTGCCGAACTGTCCGCCCCGGTCGCGTGCCACCCGTGCCTCCACCACGATCACCGCCACGGTCATCCCGACGAGCAGCAGCCCGAGCAGCGCCGCCGGCGACCGGTCGAAGGCCGACCGGTACTGCAGGTACAGCCCCCGGGTGAAGGTGGAGTACCGCAGGATCGACACGGCACCGAAGTCCGAGAAGACGTACAGCATGACCAGCAGCCCGCCCGCGGCGGCGGACGCGCGTAGCTGGGGCACGGTGACCTTCAGGAAGGTGCGGACCGGCCCGTTGCCCAGCAGTCGGCTGGCCTCCTCCAGGGTCGGGTCGAGACCACGGAGGCCGGACTGCACGGTGATGAGCACGTAGGGGAAACTGAACAGCGTCAGGGCCGCGAAGGCGCCCCAGAACCCGTAGGGGGCGGGGGGGATGACGCCCAGCCACTCCTCGACCAGGCCCCCCCGGGCGAAGGCGCCGACCAGCGTGAACGCCCCGACGTAGGTCGGGATCACCAGGGGCAGGCCGGTCGCGATCGCGAAGAACCGGCGACCCGGAAGATCGCTGCGGACCGTCAGCCACGCCAGCGGCACCCCGAGCAGCAGGCTCGCGAAGGTCACGGAGGTGCCGAGCAGGAGCGTCCGTCCGGCCAACCGCAGCGTGGCGGGGTCGGTCGCGATCGCCCAGATGCGCTGAGGAGGCAGCTCGATCGTGGCCAGCACCAGGTACAGCACCGGCAGCAGCATGGCGGCCGCGACCAGCAGGGCCGGGACCCAGACGGCCGGATGCACGCCGGCCACCCGCCGGGTCCCCGAGCGACGGATCAGCCGTGAGGGGTCTCGGCGGGTCAGCCGGCCTCCAGCGCCGGGGAGACCGGCGCTCGGAGGGCCGGCGCTGAGTGGCCCAGCATTGGCGGGCTCGGTGCTAGGTGGCTCGGTGGTCATCGCTGGCCCACGCTACCCGTCCGCGACCGCGTGACCGCGGCCGCCGTGAAGCGCCGAGCGGGCACCTCAGGACAGGGCGCCCACCTCCTGGAGCAGCTGCAGCGTGCCTTGGAGGTCCTCCAGGTCCGACAGGTCCACGTCCGGCGGATCGATCTCCTCCAGGGACGGCAGCTCGGGTGCGTCGACGCCGGCGATCACCGGGAACTCGATCGTGTCCGCGTTCTGCCCGAAGTAGGTCTGGACCTCCTCGCTGAGCAGGTAGCGCACCAGTTCGAAGGCCGCGTCCTGGTTCTCGCTCGACTCCAGGACAGCGACGCCCGCGATGTTGACCAGCCCGCCGATGTCACCGGGCAGGTAGTGGTTGGCCACGGGGAAGTCGGGGTCCTCGGCGAGGAACCGGTAGAGGTAGTAGTGGTTGGTGATGCCGACATCGACCTCACCGCGCGAGATGCCCTCCACGATGCCGGTGTTGTTCGGGTACTCCACGGCACCGTTGGCGATCATGCCCTCGAGCCACTCGCGGGCGAGGTCCTCACCCTCGGTCTGGCGCAGCGCGGTGACGAAGGCCTGGAAGGAGCCGTTGGTCGGCGCCCAGCCGACCCGGCCCTCCCACTCGGGCTCGGTGAGCTCGAGCACGGAGTCGGGGAGCTCGGCGGCATCGACGTTGTCGGTGTTGTAGGCCAGCACGCGGACCCGACCGGTGGTGCCGGTCCACTCCCCCTCGCGGGACCGGAACGTCGGCTCGACCGATGACAGCACGTCCTCGGGCAGCTCGGTCAGCAGTCCCTCGGACTGCAGGGCGCCCAGCGCCCCGGCGTCCTGGGCGAAGTAGACGTCCGCCGGACTCGCCGGCCCCTCCTCCACGATCGTGGCGGCGAGCTCGGCGGTGTCGCCGTAGCGGACCTCCACCTCGATGCCGGTGTCAGCCTCGAAGTCGTCGAAGATGAACCCGACGAAGTCCTCGTTACGTCCCGAGTACACCGTGATCGGCCCGTCCGACGCCGCTGCGTCGCCGTCCTCGGCTCCGGTGTCCGCGTCGTCACTGTCGTCAGCGGCCGCGTCGTCGCTGTCGCTCTCGGACGGTGCGGTGTCGGGGGCATCGGTCGCCCCGTCGTTACCGCAGGCGGTGGCCGACAGCGCGATGGCAGCGGTGGCCACGAGCAGCCAGCGATGGGAACGTCTCGGGGTGCGCACGGAGCCTCCGGATGGGCGCAGCGGCGCCCGGTGGGAGCAGAGGGGCCGGCACCGCGACGCGGTGCCTTTGCGGCGAACCTAACTCCCCCGCCGGCCACCCTGACAAGTCAGCTTAGGTATTCCTTACCTGTTGCGCGTTCGGCGCGCGGGATCAGGCCATCGGTCGCGGCGCACGAGCATCGCCGCACGTACCTGAACGAGTAGCGTGGCGCGGACGCGGACCCCGCGGTCACCGGCCGTACCGCTCCGCCCAGACCCGACACCACCGACAGGGAACCGACCACCTATGAGCAGGATCATCTACACCTACACCGACGAGGCACCCGCGCTGGCCACGGAGTCGCTCCAGCCGGTCCTGGACGCCTTCGCGGGCGCCGCCGGCGTCGAGGTGGAGACCTGGGACATCTCGCTCGCCGGTCGGATCCTGGCGACGTTCCCGGACCACCTCGAGGAACAGCAGCGCGTCGCTGATGCGCTCAGCGAACTCGGCGCCATGGTCAAGCAGCCCGAGGCCAACATCATCAAGCTGCCCAACATCAGCGCCTCGATCCCCCAGCTCAAGGCCGCGATCGGCGAACTGCAGGCCGCCGGCTACGCCGTCCCCGACTACCCGGAATCGCCAGCCGACGACGACGAAGCGACCATCAAGGCCCGCTACGACGCCGTCAAGGGCAGCGCGGTCAACCCGGTGCTGCGTGAGGGCAACTCGGACCGCCGCGCGCCGGCCGCCGTCAAGGCCTACGCCCGAAAGCACCCCCACCGCATGGGTGCCTGGTCCGGTGACTCCCCGGCCCACGTGGCCACGATGGCCGACGGCGACTTCCGCTCCTCCGAGCGCTCGGTGACCGTCGAGGCCCCGACCGACGTGCGCATCGAGCACGTGGCCGAGGACGGCGAGGTGACCGTCCTCATGCCATCGATCCCCCTCGAGACGGGCGAGATCCTGGACGCCGCGGTCCTGTCGCGGCAGGCGCTGACGGACTTCCTGGCCGAGCAGATCGCCGATGCCAAGGCCAAGGGTGTGCTGTTCTCGGTGCACCTGAAGGCCACGATGATGAAGGTCTCCGACCCGATCATCTTCGGGCACGCCGTGAGGACCTACTACGACGAGGTGTTCGCCAAGCACGGCGAGACCCTCGCCGAGCTCGGCGTCAGCCCGAACGACGGGATGGCCAGCCTCGAGCGCGCGCTCGAGCACCTCGACGCCGACACCCGCACGGCGATCGAGGCCGACATCGCCGCGGCGTACGAGCACGGCCCCGGCCTGGCCCAGGTGGACTCCAGCCGTGGCATCACCAACCTGCACGTGCCCTCCGACATCATCATCGATGCGTCCATGCCGGTCGTGATCCGCGACTCCGGGAAGATGTGGAACGCCGACGACGAGCAGCAGCCGGCCAAGTGCGTCATCCCGGACTCGAGCTACGCCGCGCTGTACGGCGAGACGATCGAGTTCTGCAAGGCCAACGGCGCCTTCGACCCGACCACGATGGGCAGCGTCCCCAACGTCGGGCTGATGGCGCGCAAGGCCGAGGAGTACGGCTCCCACGACAAGACCTTCGAGGTCCCGAGCGACGGCACGGTGCGGGTCGTCGATCCCACCGGCGCCATCCTGCTCGAGCACCCGGTCGCGACCGGGGACATCTGGCGCGCCTGCCAGACCAAGGACGACGCGGTCCGTGACTGGGTGCAGCTGGCCGTCACGCGCGCCCGTGCGACCGGGGCCCCGGCGGTGTTCTGGCTGGACGAGACCCGTGCTCACGACGCCGAGATCCTGCGCAAGGTCCACGACGAGTTGGCCGGCTTGGACACCGAGGGGCTCACGCTCGAGTTCCTGCCGGTCGCCGAGGCCACACGCACCACCTTGGAGCGCGTCAAGGCGGGCGAGGACACCATCTCGGTCACCGGCAACGTCCTCCGCGACTACCTCACCGACCTGTTCCCGATCCTGGAGGTCGGGACCTCGGCCAAGATGCTCTCGATCGTGCCGCTGATGGCCGGAGGCGGGCTGTTCGAGACGGGGGCCGGCGGCTCGGCACCCAAACACGTCCAGCAGCTCATGAAGGAGAACCACCTGCGGTGGGACTCCCTCGGCGAGTTCCTCGCGCTGACGGCCTCCTTCGAGCACCTCGCCGACCGGTTCGACAACCCTCGGTCGCGCCTGCTCGGACGAACGCTCGACGCGGCGGTGGGCCGGATCCTGGAGGAGGGCCGCTCCCCCTCGCGGGTCGTGCCGGAGCTCGACAACCGCGGCAGCCACTACTACCTCGCCCGCTACTGGGCCGAGGAGCTGGCCGCGCAGACCGACGATCCACAGGCGGCAGCGATCTTCGGACCGCTGGCCCGCGAGCTCGCCGAGCAGGAGACGACGATCGTGGCCGAGTTGGCCGCTGTCCAGGGCCGACCCGTCGACATCGGTGGCTACTACTGGCCCGACCGGGCCAAGGCCGCTGAGGTCATGCGTCCGAGCTCGACCTTCAACGCCGCGCTGGATCGGCTCATCCGGGCCACCGCCGAACGCGGCTGACCGCACGACCGACCCGCCGGGCCCGCGACGCTCTACGCTGCCCGGGAGCACCGGTCGGGAGCGCACCATGGCGGACAGAGGACCTCCGGCGTACGCCTGGGACTGGTTCGCGCGCCAGAAGCTGCTCTGGCGGGCAGCGCGTTCGCGGTTGGCAGCCAGCACCGGTGCGGTGGCCGCCCGCTACGGGGCCGTCGAGGACCGGCGTGACGTGATGCCGCTGCTGCGCACCGACTACCCGCTCGACCAGGACGTACGGCACGCGGTGGACGGGGTGGTCGCCGAGGTGGCGTTCCTCGGGCGTCTCGATGTGCGCTTCTCGCAGCTGGGGGTCCGGTCGGCCCCGCGAGGGATGCGGTGGTGGTGGACCGCCCTGACCGGTGAGGTACTGGACGGGCCGCGTGCCGCCGAGCACGCTGTGTCCCGGGACCCGGCCCCGGAGCAGTTGGTCCTCGACGACCTGACGCCACTGGACCCCGAACCCGCCCTGGACGACGTGGCCGGCGGCTACGGGGACCGTCGACGCTGAGCCACGCCGGAGCGGATCGTCGCGCGACCGCGGCGAGCAACCACCCGACGGCAACGGGCCGTTTTCTCCCCCGGCGCCGTTCGACGGTCGCAGCGAGACGGATCCGACGTAGCCTCGAAGGGTGGACATGACCGACGACCGCAGCTTCCTCCCACCCGCCGACCCGACCCGGGAGCCCGGGTCGCCACCGCCTGCGCCGGCAGCGCCGCTCGAACCCGACGACGTCTGGCGAACGGGTGGACCGGCCGGAGGTCCCGGCACGCCGCCGTCGACCTCCATGGACCGCGGAGCGAGGCTGCGCGGCGCGCAGGAACGCGCAGAGGAGGTCGGCGTGCCGTTCGCCCGGGCGATGATCCGCAAGGTCCTCACCCGACTCTTCGGCGGCCCGCCCTTCGACCCGGAAGCCGATCCGGGCGACCCCGGCCTGACCGGCCCCGGCACCGTCTCCTGGATCGTCATCGGTGAGCCGGCCGCGATCGCTGGAGGGCTGCGCGGACTGCTCGTCCAGGTGGCGCACCCCCTGGCGATGGCGGGCGTCCACGATCACTCTGCGTTCCGGGAGGATCCGCTCGGGCGGCTGCAACGGACCTCCGCGTACGTGACGACGACCACGTTCGGCTCCACGCGCGAGGCGTTGCAGGTCTCGGCTCGGGTGCGGGCCGTCCATCCCAAGGTGCGCGGCACCGCCCCCGACGGACGTTCCTACCGGGCCGACGACCCGCGGTTGCTCACGTGGGTGTCGATCGCGCTCACCTCGTCGTTCCTGGCCGGCCACCGTCTCTGGGCGCCGCAGGTGCTCTCCCCCGATGAGGAGGACGCCTTCGTCGCCCAACAGTCCCGGATCGGAGCACTGCTCGATCCCCGCGTCGACCTCCAGGGACTGCTGCGTGACCCGGCCGCCCAGGCGGAGCTGCGCGAGGGTCGGATCCACCTGCCGATGATCGCCGACGGGACGCTGCCGACCTCCGTGGCCACCCTGGAGGACGTGCTGGCGAGCTTCCACCACGACCTCGGCATCAACCACCAGGGACGGGAGGCGCTCGCCTTCCTGCGACGACCGCCGATCCCGCTGGCGGCCCGGGCCGGCTACCGGTCGCTGTTGACCGGGGCGCTCGGGTCGCTGGAGCCGCGGCTGCAGGAGGCACTGGAGCAACGACGTCCGGTGTGGGCATCGCGCGCGGCGGTGGCGCAGGCGGGGGCCACGCTCAGCACGATGCGGGCGATGGTGGGCACCTCGCCGTCGCTCAGGGCCGCCGAGCAACGAGCCACCGTCAGCGCCTGATCGGGACGTGGCGGGTTAGGGTCAGGGGGTGCCATCACCGCCTCCCTGGCCCGAGGATCGCCATGACCCCCGACCCTGTCCCCCCTCCGTCCCCGACGATCGCCCCCACGGCCGGCAAGCTGGGCGTGGTGTGCGTCGGCCTGGGCGCCGTGGCGACCACCTTCATCGCCGGGGTCGAACTGATCCGTCGAGGCCAGGCCGCACCGATCGGCTCGCTGACCCAGATGGGCACGGTCCGGCTCGGCAAACGCACCGAGGACCGAACGCCCAGGGTCACCGACCTGGTGCCGCTGGCCTCGCTGGATGACATCGTGTTCGGGGCATGGGACCCGTACCCGGACGACGCCTACGTCTCCGCGCTGAACGCCGGGGTGCTCGAGCCGGCACGCCACCTCGAACCCATCGGCGATGCCCTGCGCGCGATCCGGCCGATGCCTGCCGCCTTCGACCCGGGCTACGTGAAGAAGCTCGACGGCCCGAACGTCATGCCGTCACGAGGCAAGCGCGCGATGCTCGAGGGGGTGCGCACCGATCTGCAGGCCTTCCGGGAGGAGCACGGCTGCGACCGCATCGTCATGGTGTGGTGCGCCTCCACCGAGGTCTACATCGAGCCCGGCCCCGCGCACGCGGACCTCGCGTCCTTCGAGGCCGCGATCGACCACGACGACCCCGCCATCAGTCCCTCCATGCTCTACGCCTACGCGGCCCTGCTCGAGGGGGTCCCGTTCGCCAACGGCGCGCCCAACCTGACCGTGGACACCCCGGTGCTGCGGCAGTACGCCTCCGACCAGGGGGTGCCGATCTGCGGGCGGGACTTCAAGACCGGCCAGACGATGGTCAAGACGGTGCTGGCTCCGATGTTCAAGGCTCGGATGCTGGGGATGGATGGCTGGTACTCGACCAACATCCTCGGCAACCGCGACGGTGAGGTCCTGGACGACCCGGAGTCGTTCAAGACCAAGGAGACCTCCAAGCTCGGCGTGCTGGACACCATCCTGCAGCCGGGTGTCTACCCCGAGCTGTACGGCGATCTCGATCACGTCGTGCGGATCAACTACTACCCGCCGCGGGGCGACAACAAGGAGGGCTGGG